>NZ_FNVC01000002.1:0-74928 GCF_900108215.1 Billgrantia desiderata
AATGGGCGAGGCGCCTGGTGGAACGCCGGGGCCTCGCACATGAATCAGGCCCTGCCAAGGAAGTGGTTTGATGGACTGGGCCTGATCTCGGTACTCGATACGGTAAGAGGGCTTAGCCGTTCTTCATGAACCGCCGTATACCGAACGGTACGTACGGTGGTGTGGGAGGGCGCCGGGGGTGACCCCGGCCCCTACCCGATTGCTGCCGACAGACCGGCAGGTGAATACACGGCAAAGCAGGCCCGGTTCGTGGGGCCTGCTGCTTTTGCTTTCGCTCAGGGAGCGTGTCAGGCCCAGCTGCCGTTGGCTCGGCAGGGGCCTGGCGGGTTCAATTATGGCGCATGCGCAGGATGGCGGTCAGCACGTCGCGGCGAGTCACGATGCCGCACAAGCGGCCTTGTTCGGTTACCGGGTAGACCTTGGGTTTCTGCCCCAGCATCTCCTGAGCCAGATCGGTGATGCTCTTGGTGGGCGAAACGGAGAGTACTTCGTTGCGCATCAGTTCCTTGACCAGCGGGGCTTCGTCGTTGAGATAGGCGCTCTGCAGCAGCTTGCCCAGCACGTCCTGCTCGGAAATGAAGCCGATCAGGTTGTCGTTGTCATCGACGACCGGCACGCCTGGCAGGCGATGCAGGGCCAGGCCTTCGGCCAGCGTCGTGATCGAGGTGTTGGCCGTGACCCGGTAGCAATCCCGGGACATGATCTCGCGAACGATGGTAGGAGCCCTGTTTTGCATGGCGCATCTCCTTGTTCGAGCGCTTTGAAAACACTGCGAATGCCTGTGCGAGCGAATCGCTGGTCGGGAACGAGCCAAGCCGCTTCATCTCGCTCGACGATTTGTTCAGCGCTTCCTCTTACGGATACTTTCAGCATAGCTGAATCGCTTCGGGCTTAAACAATGCCTTCAACACCTAGCCAACGCTGTGGCTGGCGGGTTGGGCGCGGTGGTTCCAGGTGCCGGAACATGCACGGGGTCAGGCGAATCCAACCCTTGAGAAGGGATAGGCTAGGCACTTTTTCATGCAGCGCCTAGTTTGAGAGGTGGAGCTGGCGCACCCGATACCGTGGCGGGTGATGGAGGAGCAGATGGACGCGCGTGAATATCTGGCCCGCAAGGGCCTCGATGGCAGTCGTGACGAGGAGCGTCCCAATACGCTGGAAGAGAAGGCATGGGAGCGTGCTCGCCAGGCCGGTGGGCACCAGCCTCGGGCCGGCACCCCCCACGACTGGGAGGATTGGGAGCGCTATCACGATGCGCTGGCGGAAGGGGCGGAGAGTATCGATCAGAAGATCGACCACGAGGCGCATCGGCGGGCCCTGGAGATCGAACAGAGGCAGCGTGAAGCGGCGGAGGCAGTGCAGCACTATGTGCCGGCCGGTGATGACGCTTCGGCTAGCCATGGCGCTTCAGGCGGTGATGCCGAGCCGACGGCGGCTGCACGCGGCGCAGCGTCATCGTCGCCAGGTGTGCCACCATCCGCATCGACCGAGCCGATGCCTCCAGCGCTGCGCTTTGCCTTCAAGACGCTTGCCATTCTGCTGCCGCCCTTGGCCGTGGGCCTCTCCCAGGGTGGCGCCAAGCGAGTCGTCTACAGCCTGGCATTGACCCTGCTGGGATGGGTGCCGGGCTGCATTTACGCCTGGGTGTGGTTGAAGCGCCGGCTCGGGTGATGCCCTTCCCGGGCCCCATGACAGGAGCCACCTGCGTACTGGGCTCCATTTTCGTTTGCGAATAGTGAGGTTGAAAACGAAAGCGGTATGCTCGGGCTCGCACGCCGTAAGCTGCTATTCGCAGCACTTTGCAAAGGGAATCGCAAGAGCAATTCCATAGACTAAGGTCTAGGTGTCTTGGCGAACATGCCTGTTGCCCTCTAATGATCGTTAAGCTAGTCTCGCTATCGTAAACGAACATTTGGGGCTGTTTTTGATTGAAATCGAACATTTGACCGAGTGGTTAGTTTTCGTTTCGATCAGCCAGAGCCTCATCTTCGACCCACAAGAATAATCGGGGCGAGGCTAATGTCCTACCTGCTTTCCATCGATCAAGGCACGACCAGCTCGCGCGCCGTGCTCTTCGATCGCACCATGAACCCGCTGGCCATCGCTCAGCAGGAGCTCGCTCAATCCTTTCCCGACGATGGCTGGGTGGAGCACGACGCCGAGACCATCTGGCAGACGGTCATCGGGGTCTGCCGCGAGGTTCTGCAGCGCACCGGCGTTGCGCCCCGAGACATCGCCGCAATCGGCATCACCAATCAGCGTGAGTCCACCGTGGTCTGGGATCGTGCCACCGGCGAACCGATCCATCCCGTGATCGTGTGGCAGGATCGGCGCACGGTGGCGCACTGCGATGCGCTCAATGCCGCGGGACATGCCGAGCTGGTGCGCGAACGCACCGGGCTGCTGATCGACCCCTATTTCTCCGCCACCAAGCTGGCCTGGGTTCTCGACAACGTGCCCGGGGCGCGCCAACGGGCCGAGCGCGGCGAGCTGGCCTTCGGCACCGTCGACAGCTACCTCGTGTGGCGTTTGACCGGCGGCCGGCACCACGCGACCGATGCCACCAACGCCTCGCGCACGCTGCTGTTCAATATTCACACCCAGCAGTGGGATGCCGAGCTGCTGGCACTGTTCGACATTCCTGCCGCGGTGTTGCCCGAGGTGCGGGACTCCAGCGACGACTATGGCTGCACCGAGCCCGGCCTGTTCGGCCACGCCGTTCCCATCACCGGCGTGGCCGGCGACCAGCACGCCGCGCTGGTCGGGCAGGCGTGCTTCGAGCCCGGCATGGTCAAGAGCACCTACGGTACCGGCTGCTTCATCATGCTCAACACCGGTGAGCAGGCGGTGAGCTCGAACAACCGGTTGCTGACCACTCTGGCGTACCGGATCGATGGCGTTCCCACCTATGCCCTGGAGGGCAGCATCTTCGTGGCCGGGGCCACGGTGCAGTGGCTGCGCGACGGGCTCAGGCTGTTCGATGACGCCGCCGAGACCGAGCGCCTGGCCGAGCAGACCCGGGCGGGCAGCGGCGTCTATCTGGTGCCCGCCTTCACCGGATTGGGGGCGCCGCACTGGGACTCGCGTGCCCGCGGGGCGATCTTCGGTCTCACCCGCGATACCGGCATTGCCGAGCTGGTGGCCGCCGGGCTGCGCTCGGTGTGCTTTCAGACGCGCGATCTCCACCGCTGCATGGAGCAGGACGTCGGCCTCGGCCAGGGCAGGCTGCGGGTCGACGGCGGCATGGTCGCCAACGGCTGGCTGATGCAGTGCCTGGCCGATGTGCTGGGACAGGAGGTCGACCGCCCGGTGGTTCGCGAAACCACGGCCCTGGGAGCGGCCTATCTGGCGGCGCTGGGCATCGGCTGGTACCGCTCGCTGAACGAGCTGGCGGCCAGTTGGCAGTGCGAGCGCACTTTCTTTCCCCGCATGCCGGCTGATATCCGCGAGTCGCTCTATGTCGGCTGGCAGGTGGCCGTGGAGCGGGTGAAGAGCGAGCGCGATCTTTCTCCCCGGTGTGCGACGGAGCACGCATTGTCGCTTGCCGGTTAGAGCCCGCCTGGGCTCATCCACGACTCAATAACGACGACAAAGAGTTCAGCATGTCCTTGATACTTGAAAACATCGATCACGTGGTCAACGGGGCCGTGCATATCGAGGGCGTCAACCTCGAGTTGGCGCCCGGCTCCTTCAACGTGCTGCTGGGGCGGACCCTGGCCGGCAAGACGACGCTGATGCGCATCATGGCCGGTCTCGAGCCGCCCACCCGCGGCAGGGTGCTGATGCACGGCGAGGACGTCACGCGCACCTCGGTGCGCAAGCGCAACGTCTCGATGGTTTATCAGCAGTTCATCAACTACCCGGCCATGACCGTTTACGACAACATCGCTTCGCCGCTCAAGCTGGCGCGGGTGTCGCGAGAAGAGATACGCCGGCGGGTTCACGAGACGGCCAGCATGCTGCACATCGAGCATCTGCTGGATCGCTACCCGGCGGAGCTCTCCGGCGGCCAGCAGCAGCGCACCGCCATGGGCCGGGCGCTGGTCAAGGATGCCGATCTGATCCTGTTCGACGAGCCCCTGGTCAACCTCGACTACAAGCTGCGCGAGGAATTCCGCGAGGAGCTGCGCGAGCTGTTCAAGGCGCGCAACTGCATTGCCGTCTATGCCACCACCGAGCCCAACGAGGCGCTGGCGCTGGGCGGGCACACCGCGGTACTGCACGAGGGGCGCCTGCTGCAGTACGGCCCCACCGAAGATGTCTATCACCGTCCGCGCGACGTGCTCACCGCCGAGATGTTCTCCGAACCGCCGATCAACGTGGTGCCGGCCATCGTCTCGGGCACGGAGGTGACCTTCGACCGCAACGTGCACTTTCCTCTCAATCGCGATCTGGCGGGCCTTTCGCCGGGGCAGTACCAGTTCGGCGTGCGGGCCTCCCATATCGGGCTCGAGCGCCAGGCCAAGGACGATCTCGAACTCGAGGTGCAGGTCGACATCGCCGAGATCAGCGGCTCGGAAACCTTCCTGCACGTGCGCAACGAGCTGTTCCACCTGGTGCTGCATCTCACCGGCGTGTACGAGTTCGCCGTGGATCAGCCGCTCAAGGTCTACTTCCCGACCCACAAGATCTATGCCTTCGACCGGAATGGCGACGTCGTGCACATTCCGTCTCGGCCAGGAGCGCACTGATGGCCCAGATAACTCTCAAGTCGCTGGCGCACAGCTATTCGCCCAGCCCCTCGGGTCCCGAGGATTACGCCATTCGCGAAATGGAGCACGTGTGGCACCAGGGCGGCGCCTATGCCTTGCTGGGGCCCTCCGGCTGCGGCAAGTCGACCCTGCTCAACATCATCTCGGGCCTGCTGACACCTTCGGATGGCCAGGTGCTGTTCGACGACCGGGTGGTGAACGAGCTGGCCCCCGAGGAGCGCAACATCGCCCAGGTGTTCCAGTTCCCGGTGGTCTACGACACCATGACCGTGTACGACAATCTGGCCTTCCCGCTGCGTAACGTGGGCACGCCGGCGGCCAAGATTCGCGAGCGCGTGGCTGAAGTGGCCGACGTGCTCGATCTCACCTCGCTGCTCAAGCGCAAGGCGCGCAACCTCACCGCCGACGAGAAGCAGAAGGTCTCCATGGGGCGTGGCCTGGTGCGCGACGACGTCTCGGCGATCCTCTTCGACGAGCCGCTCACGGTGATCGACCCCCAGCTCAAGTGGAAGCTCCGGCGCAAGCTCAAGGAGATCCACGAGCGCTTCAACATCACCATGATCTACGTGACCCACGATCAGCTCGAGGCCTCGACCTTCGCCGACAAGATCGCCGTGATGTACGAGGGCCAGGTGGTGCAGTTCGGCACCCCGCGCGAGCTGTTCGAGACGCCGGCACACACCTTCGTTGGCTACTTCAT
The DNA here is from genome assembly GCF_900108215.1 of Billgrantia desiderata. Classification (NCBI taxonomy): domain Bacteria; kingdom Pseudomonadati; phylum Pseudomonadota; class Gammaproteobacteria; order Oceanospirillales; family Halomonadaceae; genus Billgrantia; species Billgrantia desiderata. Next base: position 5,413 of record NZ_FNVC01000002.1, read on the forward strand.
CGGCAGCCCCGGCATGAATCTCATGGAGGTGGCGCGCACCGAAGAGGGCGTACGTACCGGCACCGTCGATCTGACGCTGCCGCCCGCTCTGCGCAATGCCATTCATCGCTCCCGCTCGCGCAACATCAAGCTCGGCATTCGCCCGGAGTTCGTCGAGGTGCTGACGGAGCCGGGTGAAGCCAGCTACCCCGTCGAGATCGACAACGTGCAGGACCTCGGCACCTACCGCATCGTGTCGTTCACCTTCGCCGGCATGCCGTTCCGGGCGCGCCTGGGAGAGGATCGGCCGTTGCCACGGCGCCATGCCTACGTCCGCTTCCCCGAAGCGTGGCTGAACCTGTACATCGACGAGTTCCGCGTGGAGGTGGGGCAATGAACAAGGTCTACAACAACCGGGCGTGGTTCCTGATCCTGCCCATGCTGATGCTGGTGGCATTTTCCGCCATCATCCCGTTGATGACGGTGGTCAACTACTCGGTACAGGACGTGTTCGATGCCAACACGCGTTTCTTCACCGGTACCGAGTGGTTCGAGGTGATGCTCAACGATCCTGCCTTGCAGGCGGCGCTGCTGCGTCAGTTCGCCTTCTCCTTCACCATCCTGGCCATCGAGGTGCCGCTGGGTATCGGCATCGCCCTGCTGATGCCAAAGCGCGGCTGGCAGGCCTCGGCGGTGCTGATCCTGATCACGCTGCCGCTGCTGATCCCGTGGAACGTGGTAGGCAGCATCTGGCAGCTCTTCACCCGCGGCGACATCGGCCTGATGGGGGTGGGCATCCGCGAGCTGGGCTACGCCTACAACATCACCCGTAACCCTGCCGATGCCTGGGCCACCATCATTCTGATGGACGTGTGGCACTGGACCCCGCTGATCGCTCTGCTGTGCTACAGCGGCCTGCGCTCGATTCCCGACGCCTACTATCAGGCCGCGCGTATCGACCGGGCTTCCAAGTGGGCGGTGTTCCGCTACATCCAACTGCCCAAGCTGACCAACGTGCTGGTGATCGGCGTGCTGCTGCGCTTCATGCACTCCTTCATGATCTACGCCGAGCCGTTCGTGCTCACCGGCGGCGGGCCGGGCAGCTCGACCACCTTCCTCAGCCAGTCGTTGACCACCATGGCGATCGGTCAGCAGGACCTGGGCCCCTCGGCGGCGTTCTCGCTGATCTACTTCCTCATCATCCTGCTGGTTTGCTGGGTCTTCTACACCGCGATCATGAACAGCCAGAAAGACAACACCACTCAGGGAGGAGCCTGACATGACCAGCTCCGTACCGACCACCCCCGAAAGCGTGCGCAAGCAGGCCGCCGAAGCCGCCGCCCTGCGCCGCAAGCGGGCGCGTAACGTCACCACCCGTTGGCGCCGCCGCACGCTGCTCGGTCTCTATCTCGTGTTCGTGATGCTGCCGATCTACTGGCTGCTCAACCTGTCGTTCCAGACCAACAGCGAGATTCTCGGCAGCTTCTCGTTCTGGCCGCAGAACTTCACCGTGGCCAACTATGCGCGCATCTTCACCGATGCCAACTGGTACATGGGCTACGTCAACTCGCTGGCCTACGTGCTGATGAACATGCTGATCAGCATCTCGGTGGCGCTGCCGGCAGCCTATGCCTTCAGCCGCTTTCGCTTCATCGGTGACAAGCACCTGTTCTTCTGGTTGCTGACCAACCTGATGGCGCCGCCGGCGGTGTTCCTGCTGCCGTACTTCCAGCTCTACTACTCGGTCGGCCTGTTCGATACCCATATCGCCGTGGCGCTGGCTCACTGCCTGTTCAACATTCCCCTGGCGATCTGGATCCTCGAAGGTTTCATGAGCAGCGTGCCCAAGGAGGTCGACGAAACCGCCTATATCGACGGTTACAGCTTCCCGCGCTTCTTCGTGACCATCTTCCTGCCCATGATCCGCTCGGGCATCGGCGTGACGCTGTTCTTCCTGTTCATGTTCTCGTGGGTCGAGCTACTGCTCTCCCGCACCCTGACCGCTACCAACGCCCAGCCCATCGCCTCGATCATGACGCGTACCTCGACGGCCTCGGGCATCGACTGGGGCACCCTGGCCGCGGCCGGCGTGCTGACCATCATCCCGGGCATCGTGGTGGTCTACTTCGTGCGCAATCACATCGCCAAGGGCTTTGCCCTGGGCCGTACCTGAAGGGGAGGGAACGACGATGGAATGGATGGTCTGGACTCTGCCCACGGCAATCTTCTTCTCCGTCATCGCCGCGATCCTGCTCGGCATGACGACCTGGGAACTGGTGTCGCCCAGCGTGGAACGGCGCGGCTTTCTGCCGATTGCCACCACCCGCGGCGACCGGCTCTTCATCGGGCTGCTCTCCGCTGCCTATATCCACCTGGCAGTGGTCGGCTTCACCGATATCTCGATTTGGTTTGCCCTGGGGGCTTCCGTCCTCTGGTTGCTGGTGCTGATGCGCTGGGGCTGAACCAAGGCCGTACGGACGATAAAGGTGTCAAGGATGACTCACAACACGCAGAACGAGGTCAACATGAAGAATAAAAGGATCCAACTGACGGCTATCGCGGGCAGCCTGCTGCTCGCCTCGGCCGCCCTGCACGCCCAGACAGACGATGCCCGCGCGATCGCCGAACGACTGGTCGATACGCACTTCCAGAACTCCACGCTCTCGAGGGAGGAGCAGATCGAGGAGCTGCTGTGGTTCGCCCAGGCCGCCGAGCCGTTCCGCGGCATGCAGATCAATACCGTGGCCGAGGGTCTGACCACCCACGTGTGGGAGCGCGACGTGCTGGCGCCGGCCTTCGAGGAGCTCACCGGCATCCGCGTCACGCACAACATCATCGGCGAGGGCGACCTGGTCGATAACATGCAGACCCAGATGCAGACCGGGCGCAACATCTACGACGGCTACATCAACGACTCGGATGCCATCGGAACCCACATCCGCTACGGCACCACCATCAACCTGTCCCAGGCGATGGAGAACGAGTGGGCCGACTTCACCTTGCCGACCCTGGATCTGGACGACTTCATCGGTATCCAGTACACCACCGGCCCCGACGGCAGCATCTATCAGCTGCCGGCCCAGCAGTTCGCCAACCTCTACTGGTTCCGCTACGACTGGTTCCAGCGCGAGGATTTGCAGGAGCAGTTCCGCGAGATCTACGGCTACGACCTGGGCGTGCCGACCAACTGGACCGCCTACGAGAACATCGCCGAGTTCTTCACCGAGCACGTGGGCGAGATCGACGGCGTGCGGGTCTACGGTCACATGGACTACGGCCGTCGCGACCCCTCGCTGGGCTGGCGCTTCCACGACTCCTGGCTCTCCATGGCCGGCATGGGCAGCCCCGGCATCCCGTTCGGTAACCCGGTGGACGACTGGGGCATCCGGGTCGACGAGGAGAGCCGTCCGGTCGGCGCCAGTGTCAGCCGTGGCGGCGGCACCAACGCGCCGGCTTCCGTGTTCGCCATGCAGAAGGCGGTGGACTGGCTGCGTGACTATGCACCGCCCGAGGCTCAGGGCATGACCTTCGGTGAGGCCGGCCCGGTTCCCGCCCAGGGCAACATCGCCCAGCAGATCTTCTGGTACACCGCCTTCACCGCCGACATGATCGACCCCAGCGTGGCGGTCACCGACGACGAGGGCAATCCGCTGTGGCGCATGGCGCCGTCGCCGGTCGGGCCGTACTGGGAAGAGGGTATGAAGGTCGGCTATCAGGACGTGGGTTCCTGGACCTTCTTCGACTCCACGCCTGAGGATCGCCGTACCGCGGCCTGGCTGTTCGGTCAGTTCACCGTGGCCAAGACGGTCTCGCTGGAGAAGCTGATGGCGGGTCTCACGCCGATCCGCGAGTCGGACATCTTCTCCGACCAGATGACCGAGATGGCGCCGCGCCTGGGCGGTCTCGTCGAGTTCTATCGCAGCCCCAACGAGTCGATGTGGACGCCGACCGGCACCAACGTGCCCGACTATCCGCGCATGGCACCGCTGTGGTGGCAGAACCTGGCGCCGGTCATCAGCGGCGAGATCTCGCCTCAGGAGGGGCTCGACAACCTGGCCGGCGCCATGGACAACATCATGGCGCGCCTGGCCCGGGCCAACGTGTTCGAGGCCTACCCGCCGGTGCTCAACGAGGAGCGCGACCCGGAGTACTGGCTGTCGCAGCCGGGTGCCCCCAAGGCCAAGCTCGACGACGAGATGCCGCAGGGAACCACCATCCCTTACGACCAGATGATGGAAGAGTGGATGGCCGCCGGTACACGTTGATGCCGACTCGAGTCCGGCGCAGCGGCTAGGTGCGCCGGGCTCCGCAACCATTATTCGTGTTTCCGGTAGCCCGTCCGGGTCATTCCAGGCCCCGTTCGGCGCTCGCCGAGCGGGGCCTTTGTCTTCGAAAGGTCCGCACATGGAACTGCGTAGCAGCAATATCGACAAGCTGGGCGGCGAGGTCTTCGACGTCCTGATCGTGGGCGGCGGCATCAACGGCGCGTCTGCGGCGGCGGCTCTGGCCGGCAAGGGCGTTCGTGTCGCCCTGATCGAGCGCGGCGACTTCGCCGGCAGCACCAGCATGCACTCCTCCAATCTGGTGTGGGGCGGCATCAAGTACATGGAGAGTCGCGACTTCGCCCTGGTGCGCAAGCTGTGCCGGAGTCGCAACCACCTGATCAAGAGCTATCCCTCCACGGTGCAGGAGATCCGCTTCCTCACCACCATCACCCGGGGATTTCGCTACCACCCGCGCTATCTCTGGGCCGGCGCCTGGCTCTACTGGCTGATCGGCAACGGCTTCACCCGCATACCGCGCTTTCTTTCGCCTCAGGCGATAAGCGACAACGAGGCGATCATCGACACCGGCAGCGCCGTTGGCGGCTTCGAGTACTCCGACGCCTATCTGCACGACAACGATGCCCGTTTCGTCTTCAACTTCGTGCGCGGGGCGCTCAACTACGGCGCCGTAGCGGTCAACTACGTCGAATCGCTGGGTGCCCGGCGCGAATCGGACGGTTGGCTGACCCGTGTGCGCGACGTCATGTCGGGCAGGGAGCTGGAGGTGCGTTCGCGGGTGTTGATCAATGCCGCCGGCCCCTGGGTCGACGAGCACAACGCGCTCACCGGTCAGTCGACCAACCATCGCCACGTCTATTCGAAGGGCATTCACCTGATCGTGCCGCGGCTGACCGACAGCCAGCGGGTGCTGGCCTTCTTCGCCGACGATGGCCGGCTGTTCTTCGTCATCCCCATGGGGCCGCGAACCTGCATCGGTACCACCGATACCCGGGTCGAGCGCCCGGAAGTGGTGGCGACGCAGGAGGACATCCGCTTCGTGCTCGACAACATCAACAAGCGGCTGCGGCTCGAGCGGCCGCTGGATCAGCAGGACATCATCTCCATTCGCTGCGGCGTGCGCCCCCTGGCGGTCAAGGCTACGGGCGGCGGCGAGCGCGACTTCCTGCAGCTTTCGCGCAAGCATGCCATCGACATCAATTCTCACGACGCCCATCTGAGCATCTTCGGCGGCAAGCTGACCGATTGTCTCAACGTCGGCGAGGAGGTGGTCGAGGCGGTGAACCGCATGGGGATCGAGGTGCCGTTCCCGAAGCACCGCTGGTACGGCGAGCCACCCGATCAGGTGCGCCGGGAATTTTTGCACCAGGCCAGGCTGATGCGACTCGACGATCTCACCGCGCAAGCGTCGTCCGAGCCGCTCTCGACCCGGCTGTGGCGGCGCTACGGCACCCACGCGCTGGAGATGCTCGAGGAGATTCGCGAAGACCCCCGCCAGGCCGAAGTGCTGATCGAGGGCACCGAGTACCTGCGCTGCGAACTACACTACGCCAAGCGACGGGAGATGATCACGCGGCTGGAGGACTTCCTGCGGCGGCGTTCCAAGATCGCCCTGGTGGTACATGAGGAGGCGATGCGTCGTTCTCCGGGGCTGCGCGAGGCCTGTACGATCCTGTTCGGCGAAGAGGCCGATGCGCGTCTGGAGGAGTACTTCGCCACCACCCGGCGCGAGCGCAGCGAGGCCGCCGCCGTCGAGCGGGCTGCCACGGTCGCCTCCGCGAGCGCAGCGCTAGCGGAGCCGGGAGCCGAGCCGGGACGCCAGGCGTCGCATTGATGTGCGGCGGGTTGGCAGTATAATCCGCGTCAACTCAAATCGAATGCGAGGTTGACCGTGGGCTACTTGATCGGCGTTACCGCGCTCTGGGCCTTCTCGTTCTCGTTGATCGGCGTCTATCTGGCCGGTCAGGTGGACAGCTATTTCGCGGTGCTGGTGCGTGTGGCGCTGGCGGCCCTGGTGTTCCTGCCGTTCCTGCGGCCCAGGCTGCTGGTCGGCCGCCAGCGGCTGGCGCTGATGGGCCTGGGCGCCGTGCAGCTGGGCGTGATGTACATCTTCTTCTACCAGTCCTTCCTGCTGCTCACGGTGCCGGAGGTGCTGCTCTTCACCATCTTCACGCCGCTCTACGTGACGCTGCTCGACGATGCGCTGTTCGGCCGCTTCACGCCGTTCTACCTGCTCACCGCCGCCTTGGCGGTAGTGGGGGCGGCGGTGATCCGCTACGACGGTATCGACAGCGGCTTCCTGCTCGGTTTCCTGGTGGTCCAGGGGGCCAACCTCTGCTTTGCGCTGGGTCAGGTGGGCTATCGACGCCTCTCCGCGGACCTGCCCGCCGAGCTGCCGCGTCACAGCGTCTTTGCCTGGTTCTATCTCGGCGCGCTGGTCGTGGCGCTGCCGGCCTTCGCCCTGCTCGGCAACGCCGCGGCGCTGCCCACCACCGGCGTGCACTGGGGCGTGCTGGCCTGGCTGGGGCTGGTGGCGTCCGGGCTTGGCTACTTCTTCTGGAACCTGGGGGCGACCCGGGTCGATGCCGGCGCCCTGGCGATCATGAACAACGCGCTCATCCCGGCCGGCCTGCTGGTCAATCTGGTGATCTGGAACCGCGATGCCGATCTGGTGCGGCTGGGGCTGGGCGGGGCGATCATCGTCGGCTCCCTGGTGCTCAACGAGTGGTGGCTGCGGCGTCGCGCTGCCGCTACCGCCTGAGACGCGTTTGCCCGTCCTGCCCACTGTCTCCATAATGAACGCCCACGACGCGAGAGGCGAGGGCATGCACAAGCAGCACGACGGGTTCAAGAACATCGGTCTGATCGGCCGCCTGGGCAGCACTCAGGTGGTCGAGACCCTCGAGCGGCTGCTTCGTCTTCTCGATGAGCGTGGCCTGCATGTGATCGTCGAGGATCGCACCGCGACCGTGCTGCCCGATCATGGGCATCCCGAGGCCAGCCGGCGCACGCTGGGCGAGCTCTGCGACCTGGTCATCGTGGTGGGCGGCGACGGCAGCCTGCTGGGCGCCGCTCGCACGCTGTGCCACAGCGGCACCCTGATGCTTGGCGTCAATCGTGGTCGCCTGGGCTTTCTCACCGATATCTCGCCGGACGAACTCGAAGAACGGGTAGGGCAGGTGCTGGACGGCAAGTACGAGGTCGAGGAGCGCTTCCTGCTCGACGCCGAGCTTTACCGGGACGGTACCCTGGTGGGCAGCGGCGATGCTCTCAACGAGGTGGTGCTGCACCCCGGCAAGGCGGTGCGCATGATCGAGTTCGAACTGTTCATCGACAAGCAGTTCGTCTGCAGCCAGCGCAGCGACGGCCTGATCATGGCCACGCCCACCGGCTCGACCGCCTATGCGCTGTCGGGCGGCGGTTCGATCATGCATCCCAAGCTGGACGTGATCGAGCTGGTGCCGATGTTCCCCCACACGCTCTCCAGCCGGCCCATCGTGATCGATGCCGCCAGCGAGATCCACGTGCATATCGGTGAGACCAACCAGACCTACCCGCACATCAGCTGCGACGGCCAGACCCGTGCCGTGGCCAAGCCCGATGACGTGCTGGTGGTGAAGCGCAAGCCGCAGCGGGTGCAACTGGTGCATCCGCTCGGTCATAACTTCTATGAGGTCCTGCGCAGCAAGCTGGGCTGGAGCAACCGGCTGGGAGATTGAGGTGAGGCAGGCGGCGATAGAAGGCTACGATCTGATCGGTGACGTGCACGGCTGCGGGGCGACCCTGGGGGCGCTGCTGGAGAAGCTTGGCTACCATCAGCGTGGTGGCGTCTACCGCCATCCCCGACGCAAGGCGATCTTCCTCGGCGATCTGATCGATCGCGGTCCGCGCATCCGCCTGGCGGTGAGCATCGCCCGGCGCATGGTGGAAGAGGGCGAGGCACATATCGTCATGGGCAACCATGAATACAACGCCCTGGCCTACTGCCATCGCGCGCCACGCCAGCTGGGCCGCGAGTGGCTTCGCGAGCACACGCCCCGGCACAATCGCATCATCAAGGAAACCCTCGACCAGTATCGCGATCACCCCGCCGAGTGGGACGAAACGCTGAACTGGTTCATGGAGATTCCGCTCTACCTCGACTTCGGCGACTTCCGCGTGGTTCACGCCTGCTGGGATCAGGCGCTGATCGATGCGCTGGAAAAGGAGTGTCCTGGCGGCATCATCGACGAGCCATTCCTCAGGCAGTCCGTCGAGCCGGATACCCAGGCCTATCGCATACTCGATCGCCTCACCCGGGGCGTGCACCTGCCCCTGCCCACCGGGGTCGAGATCCACTCCGGCGACGGCTTCACCCGGCGCAGCTTTCGCGCCCACTTCTGGTCACGGGGGCCAGAGACCTGGGGCGACGTCATCTTTCAGCCCGACAACCTGCCCGGCGACCTCGAAGAGCGTGAGCTGACCGCGGCCGAGCGGGCCCGCCTGCCGCACTACGGGCTCGATCAGCCGCCGCTGTTCATCGGTCACTACTGGTGCGAAGGGATTCCGGCGCTGCCCACCGCCAACATTGCCTGTCTCGACTACAGCGCGGTGAAATTCGGGCGCCTCGTCGCCTACCGCTGGAGCGGCGAACGGCGGCTGGACGCCAACCATTTCGTCTGGGTGAGGGTGCCGCAGGAAGAGGAGGCGAGGCCCCGGCCGTGGGAGATCGACTTCGACTGAAGAGAGATACAAAGTTTTACAACTTTTTTTCTCACGGCCCTGAACTTCCCCTCGGCTCGCTCGTCAGAGTAGGTGTTCCCTTGAATGATCCCTTGCTCTTGTCCGGCGGCCCCCCTTCCGCCGGATTTTTTCTGTGCCCCGATTTTCTCTGTGCATCAGTGGGCAGATTTGAGAAAAGCCCCGTCCCAGCGCAAGATTGCACTCAAAACCTTGGTTCAGGAAGCGTTCATGTATCGCATCATGCTGTTCCCCCATGAAACGGACACCAGCGAACTGCGTCGCGCGCTGTGGGCGCATCGCATCGGGCACCGCTTCACCGAGGAAGCGGAAGGTCAGGTGCTGTGGCTGGCCGATCCGGATCAGCACGACGCCCTGATGCAGCTGCTGACGCGCTGGCAGCGCGGTGAGCGGGTCATGCCCGAGCGCCGCAAGCGTGCGTCCGGCACCGGCGGTTCCCTGGCCGTGGCCTTCCGCCAGGCGCCGGTCACCGCCGCGGCGCTGGGGATCTCGCTGCTGGTCTTCGCCCTGATGTACCTGCTCGGCGATATCGTGGTGGCCATGCTGACCATCGTGCCGGTCGGGATCGTCAACGGCAGCCTGGCGTTCGGCAGCCTGACCGACTCCATCGCCTCGGGGCAGGTCTGGCGTCTGCTGTCGCCGGCGTTCATCCACTTCGGCTGGATGCACCTGATCTTCAACATGATGTGGCTGTGGTATTTCGGGCGCCAGGTCGAGACCCTGCAGGGCAGCGGACGCATACTGATGATCCTGCTGGTGGCGGGCATCGGTGCCAACCTGGCCCAGTACGCCACCGGGACCGTGCTGTTCGGCGGCATGTCGGGGGTCGACTTCGCGCTGCTCGGCTACGTCTGGCTGATGTCGCGCCGCGCACCGCACAGCGGTTTCTTCGTGCCGCAGATGCTGGTGGTGTTCATGCTCGGCTGGATGGTGTTCACCATGACCGACATGGCTGCGGCGGTAGGCTTCGGCAACGTGGCCAACGAGGCGCACCTGGGCGGGCTGGTCGTGGGGCTCCTGCTGGGGTGGTATTATTCCAGCCGTGCCCGCCGCCTTTGATCAAGAGAGTTTTACATGAGCGATATGACCTTCGAGCGCATGATCCGCCAGATGACGCCGGCCATCTACGAGAGCCTCAAGCAGGCGGTGGCGCTGCGCAAATGGCCCGACGGGCGCATGCTGACCGCGGAGCAGACCGAACTCTGCCTCGAGGCGGTGATTCGCTACGAGCACGAGAATCACGTGCCCGAGGAGCTGCGCGTGGGCTATCTGCAGCAGCGCACCTGCGGCAGCGCCAGCAGCGGCACTAACGTTCCGCCGGAGCTGGCGGGGCTAGCTCGGGACGCCTCGCGTGATTGACCAGTCTATGCCGCATCCCCTATGAATATTATTGAAACGAAAGAAGTCGATTCCGCCGTAGTTCAGGGCTGCCTGAGCAAGATGGCCGTCGCACCGGGCGAGCAGGGCGGCGCGGTGCGCTACACGCTGCGTGCCGGCGAGCATCGCCTCGATCTGAATGCGCGGCTCGGCCAGCCGCTGCGGCTGCAGTGGACCGGAGCGATTGCCTGTACCCACTGCGGACGGGCGACGAAGAAGAGCTTCGCCCAGGGCTACTGCTACCCCTGCTTCACCCGGCTGGCCCAGTGCGACACCTGCATCGTCAAGCCCGAGACCTGCCACTTCGACGCCGGCACCTGCCGTGAGCCGGAGTGGGCCGAACGCCACTGTTTCCAGCCCCACGTCATCTACCTGGCCAATTCCTCCGGCCTCAAGGTGGGCATCACCCGCGGCACCCAGGTGCCCACCCGCTGGCTCGATCAGGGCGCGATCCAGGCGCTGCCGATCCTGACGGTCGAGACGCGTCAGCAGTCGGGTCTGGTCGAGGTGCTGTTCAAGGAGGAGGTGGCCGACCGCACCAACTGGCGCGCCATGCTCAAGGGCGAGGTCGAGCCGCTGGATCTCGTGACCGAGCGCGACCGCCTGCTGGCGCGTCTGGAGAGCGGGCTTGGCCAGCTACGCCAGCGCTTCGGTGCCGATGCCATTCGCCTGCTCGACGAGCCGCCGGTCACTTTCGACTACCCGGTGCTGGAGCATCCGCGCAAGATCGTCTCCCACAACTTCGACAAGCAGTCCGAGGTGGCCGGCACCCTGCTGGGGCTCAAGGGACAGTATCTGATCCTCGATACGGGCGTGATCAATCTGCGCAAGTTCACCGGCTACGAGGTAGCGGTAAGCTGACCTGGGCACGGAACTGAGCGCAGCCGAGAGGCTGCGCTATGCTCCCCGAAGAGACTTCGTTGCGAGGGAGCCGTCATGAGCACGATGCGCGCGATGCGCCTGCATGCCCCCGGTCAGCCGCTGCGGCTGGAGCAGGTGCCCCGCCCCGAACCCGAGGCGGGGCAGGTGCAGTATCGCGTGCTGGCCTGTGGCGTGTGCCGCACCGACCTGCATGTGGTGGACGGCGAGCTGCCTTCGCCCGTGCTGCCGCTGGTTCCCGGTCACGAGATCGTCGGTGAGGTCACCGCGGTGGGTGCGGGCGTGCAGCACCTGGGGGTGGGCATGCGCATCGGCGTGCCCTGGCTGGGGTGGACCTGCGGCGAGTGCGAGGCCTGCCTGGCCGGTCGCGAGAATCTCTGCCCCCACGCGCGCTTCACCGGCTATACCCTCGATGGCGGCTACGCCGAGTACGGCGTGGCCGATGCCCGCTACTGTTTCCCCTTGATCGCCGAGGACGCCCAGGCCGCAGCACCGCTGCTATGCGCGGGGTTGATCGGCTATCGCACCTGGCGCCTGGCCGGAGGCGAGCAGAACCGGCGCCTCGGCATCTACGGCTTCGGCGCCGCGGCGCATATCCTCGTGCAGCTCGCCGTGGCGCGTGGGCAGCGAGTCTATGCCTTCACCCGGCCGGGCGACGACGCGGCCCAGGCCTTTGCCCGGCGGCTCGGCGCCGTGTGGGCCGGCGACGCCGACCAGGCGCCGCCGGAGCCCCTCGATGCCGCACTGCTGTTCGCCCCGGTGGGGGAGCTGGTGCCCCTGGCCCTGGCGCAGGTGCGTCCGGGCGGTACGGTGGTTTCCGGCGGTATCCACATGTCCGACATTCCTGCCTTCCCCTATCGCCTGCTGTGGCAGGAGCGCAGCGTCAAGTCGGTGGCCAACCTCACCCGGCAGGACGGCGAGGAGTTCCTGGCCCTGGCCCCCACGGTGCCGATTCGCACCGAGACGCACGCCTACCCGCTGGACCGGGCCAACCAGGCGCTGAGCGACCTGCGCGAGGGCCGGCTGACGGGAGCTGCCGTCATCGTGCCTTGAGCCGTCACTCGAACAGGTCGCCCTGCGCTCGGGGCGGGCGGAACGCGGTGACGTCGAGCTGTCGCGATTCGCTGGTGGCCGGGTCGTTGAGGCCCAGCCGTCGGCAGATCTTGTCGAAGCGCTGGGCGATCAGCTCGGCGAACACTCCCTCGCCGCGCATGCGCTTGCCGAAGCGGCTGTCGTAGTCGGCACCGCCGCGACTCTGCCGCACCAGACTCATCACCTTGCGTGCCCGCTCGGGGTAGTGGGCCTCCAGCCAATCCTCGAACAGCGGCGCCACCTCCCGTGGCAGGCGCAGCAGCGTCCAGCCGGCCCACTGCGCGCCGGCGTCCCGTGCCGCTGCCAGCAGGCGGTCCAGCTCATGGTCGGTCAGGCCCGGTATCACCGGCGCCACCATCACCCCCACCGGGATGCCGGCCTCGTGCAGCCGCTGCACGGTGCGCAGGCGCGCGGCGGGGGAGGCGGCCCGGGGCTCCAGGCTGCGCTTGAGTTCGGTGTCGAGGCTGGTCAGGCTGATCGACACCCGCACCAGCCGCCGGCGGGCCAGCTCCCCCAGCAGATCCAGGTCGCGCAGGATCAGCGCGCTCTTGGTGATGATCGACACCGGGTGGCGGCACTCAAGCAGGAAGCCCAGTATCTCGCGGCTGGTGCCGCGCTCCGCCTCCAGCGGCTGATAGCAGTCGGTGTTGCCGGAGAAGGCAATGGGGCGACACACGTAGCTGCGCTTGCAGAACTCCTCGCGCAGGCGATCCACCAGGCCGCTGCGGGCAATCAGCCGGGTCTCGAAGTCGATGCCCGGCGACATGTCCCAGTAGGCGTGGCTCGGTCGCGCATAGCAGTAGATGCAGCCGTGTTCGCAGCCGCGGTAGGGGTTGAGGGAGCGGTCGAAGGCCAGATCCGGGGAGTCGTTCCACGCCAGCGCGCTGCGTGCCCGCTCCTCGCTGACCACCGTGGCCAGGCGCGTCGGCATCTCCTCCTGCCACCAGCCGTCGTCCTCCGTTTCGCTGTGGGTGGGGGCGAAGCGGTTGCTGGGGTTGTAGGTGGCGCCGCGACCCTTGCGCGTTTGCTTGATGTCGAAGTGGGGCATGGCGAGCCTTCATTTAACTGTATTCATATACAGTATAGTGGGGCATTGGCCAGGTGCCAATCGTCAACGGCTCCACCTGGCGGGCATTTGTCCGGGGTTTCCTTTACGCTTTGCCGTATGGATGCCATCTCCGACAGTCAATCCGAGCGCCAGGGCGAGGCGCTCTACTCGGTTCAGGGGCTGTGGTGCACCAGCTGCGCCCTGGCCGTCGAGGCACAGCTGGCCCGCATGCCCGGCGTCAGCGCCGCCAGCGTGCACTACCCCAGTGCCACCCTGCTGGTGCAGGGGCAGCCGCCGGCGCTCGAGGAGGCGCGGCTGGCCGCCGCCGTGAGCCGGCTCGGCTACCGCCTCGGTCCCCCCGAAGCGATAGGCGATGCCGAAGCGCGGCTAGATGCCGAGAGCCGCTATCTCACCCTGCGGCTGCTCATGGCCGTGGCCTTCGGCATGTGGACCATGCTCGCCTCGCTGCTGATCTATGCCGGTGCCATGCCCAGTGCCGAGCTGGACGTGATCATGGCCTGGGTTTCGGGCGCATTCGCCCTGCCGGTCGTCACCTACGTGGCACTGCCGTTCTACCGTGCCGGCTGGCGCACGACCCGAGCATGGCGACCCGGCATGGATGCGCTGGTGGCGCTGGGCGCGCTGACGGCGGTGGGCGTATCGCTGTGGCTGCTGATGCTGGGCTCGCCGGAGGTCTATTTCGATACCGCGGTGATGTTGGTCACCCTGCTGCTGGTCGGTCGGCTGGTGGAAACCCTGTGCCGCCACCGCGGGCTGCGTGCGCTCCAGGCGTTGCATCGGCCGCCGGCGCAGGTACAGCGCTGGGTGGCGGATGCCTGGCACTCCTGTGCGCTGGAAGCGGTGGCGGTGGGGGATCGGCTGCGCGTCGAGCCCGGCGAGACCCTGCCGCTGGATGGCGTCCTCCGCGATGGCGAAGCGTTGCTCGACCTCTCACCGCTGACCGGCGAAAGCGCGCCGCGGCGCTGCCTGCCGGGCGATGCCGTGGCGGCCGGCTGCCGTAACCGCGGTGCGGCGCTGGTATTCGAGGTCACCGCGCCCGCCGGCGAGTGTCGTCTGGACCGGCTGCGCGAGCAGATGTGGTGGCAGCAGGCGCGCAAGGGCGAGCTGCAGCGGCTGGCGGACCGCTTCGCCGGCTGGCTCAGTCCTCTGGCGGTGGTGCTGGCATTGCTTACCCTGGTGGCGACCTGGCTGGCCGGCGTGCCGACCGAGGAGGCCTGGGTGAGGGCGCTGTCGGTGCTGGTGGTGGCCTGCCCCTGCGCCGTGGGCCTGGCGATTCCCCTGGCCGGTCTGGCGGGCAGCGGCCAGGCCCTGGAGCGCGGCGTGGTGATTCGCGACCCGGGGGCCTTCGAGACGCTGGCGCGAATCCGTAGCGCCGCCTTCGACAAGACCGGCACCCTCACCGCCGGGGAGCCGCAGGTGCAGGCCATGCACTCGGCGGCCAACCTGTCTGAACCGGAGCTGCTGACGCTGGCCTCGGTGGCGGCGCGAGGCAGCGAGCACCCGTTGGCGCGGGCCGTGCGTCGCTATGTTCAAGATGCCCAGGATGCCGGGGCGGGCGGGGAGTTCGAGATCGTGCAGGCCGAGGAGGTCGGCGGACGCGGGCGGCGGGTCTCACTTGGCGACGGGCGAGAGCTGCTGCTGGGCAGCCGTGCCTGGCTCGCCGAGCAGGGCGTTGCCACCGAGCAGGCCGCCGACTCGGGAGAGAGCGAAGTGCTGCTGGCCTGCGACGGTGCCCTGTCGGCTCGCTTCACCCTGGGCGAGACGGCCCTGCCCGGCACCGCAGAAACGCTGGCCGAGCTGCGCCGTCATGGCCTCGCGCTGGCGCTGATCAGCGGCGACAGGGCGCCGGCGGTGAGGCGGCTGGCGGATGCGGTGGGCATGAAAGCGGAGGAGTGCTATGCCGGGCGCAGCCCCGAGGCCAAGGCCAAGCTGCTGGCGGCCATGCCGCAGCCGTCGCTCTACGTTGGCGACGGGCTCAACGACGTGGTGGGGTTGGCCACCGCCAGCGTCGGCGTGGCGCCGCTGGGTGCCAATAGCACGGTGCAGGAGGGCGCCAGCGTGGCGCTGCTGAAGCCCGGGGTGGCCGGGGTCGAGGTGGCCTGGCGCCTGGCGCGCCGCACGCGCCGGGTGATGCGCCAGAATCTGGTGCTCTCCGGCATCTACAACCTGCTGGCACTGGGGCTGGCGGTGGCCATGCCGATTCCGCCTCTGATAGCGGTGCTGGCCATGGTGGCCAGCTCGCTCAGCGTAGTGGCGAATTCGGCACGCCTGGCCCTGGCCGGCGAGCGGGAGCCCCAGGTACGACAGCAGAGCCAGCAGGTGGGAGCGCTGGGCACGGCGCCGTGACAGGCCGAGCCAGCCTGTTAAGATGGCGGCTGCCCCACGCCCTATCAGGATACGCTCATGCTTGCCGATACCCTGGCCGCCATCGTACCGGTCGATGACGCTCTTGCCCCCACCGTGCAGACACGCCTCGACAACCTCACCAAGCCCCCCGGCAGCCTGGGTCGTCTCGAATCGCTGGTCATCCAGCTTGCCTGTCTGAGCGGCAGCGCTGCGCCTGCGGTGAGCCCGCCCGGGGTGATCGTCTTCGCCGCCGACCATGGCGTGGCCGAGGAGGGGGTGTCGGCCTTTCCCCAGGAGGTCACCGCGCAGATGGTGGCCAATTTCGCCGCTGGCGGTGCCGCCATCAACGTCTTTGCCCGGCAGATCGCGGCACGGCTCGAGGTCGTCGATGTCGGCGTGAAGGGTACCGTCGAAGGTGAGGGCGTGGTCCACGACAAGGTGCGTCCCGGCACCGCCAATTTCGCCCGCGAGGATGCCATGAGCCTGGCCGAGGCCCAGCGCGCCATCGAGGTCGGCATACGTGCCGCCGCGCGCAGTCACGCCGCCGGCTGCCGCTGCCTGATCGTCGGTGAGATGGGCATTGCCAACACCACCGCGAGCAGCGCCTTGCTGGCGGCGCTGAGCGGCCGGCCAGCGAGTCGCCTGGTCGGCCAGGGCACGGGTATCGCCCCTGCGCGCCTGGCTCACAAAGCCGGGGTGATCGAAAGCGCCCTGGCGGCTCGCGATGCCGACCCCACCCGGCCCATGGAAGTGCTGGTCAAGCTCGGCGGGCTGGAGATCGCCGCCATGGCCGGCGCCTACCTGGGTGCGGCCGCCCGGCGCATGCCGATCCTGGTCGATGGCTTCATCGCCACGGTGGCGGCGCTGGTGGCCTGCCGCCTCGCGCCTGCGCTGCGCGGCTACCTGATCTTCGGCCACCGTTCCTGCGAGCCGGGCCACGACGTGGCGCTGGAGCTGCTCGAGGCCGAGCCGCTGCTCGACATGCAGTTGCGCCTGGGCGAGGGCACCGGAGCGGCACTCGCCTTCCCGCTGCTCGAAGCCGCCTGCCGCATGCTGAGCGAGATGGCCACCTTCGATTCGGCCGGGGTGGCTGGCGCTGCCCCTGAGTCATGAGCGCCGAGGCATGAGTGTCGAGCCGCTGAGCCTGGCCCTACTGGCACTGCTGCTGGGGGCCATCGCGCTGGATCTGCTCATCGGCGACCCGCGCTGGCTTCCCCATCCGGTGGTCGCCATGGGGCGGCTGATCGAGGTGCTGGAGCGTCGCTGGAACCACGGCAGCCCGCGAGCCCGTCGCTGCAAGGGCTTTCTGCTCACCGGTTGCGTGGTGGCGCTCGTCTATGCGCTGGCCTGGAGTGGGCTGACGCTGCTCGCCTGGCTGCACCCCTGGCTTGGGCGCATCGGCGAACTGCTGTTGCTGGCCAGCGCGCTTGCCATCAAGGGGCTGCGCGATGCCGCCTTCGTGGTGGCCGACCCGCTGGTCAAGGGCGACCTCACAGGTGCGCGCCGGGCCGTTGCGATGATCGTCGGGCGCGATACCGATACCCTCGACGAGGCCGGCGTGACCCGGGCCACGGTGGAAACCGTGGCCGAGAACACGGTCGATGGCATCACCGCGCCGCTGTTCTGGGCGCTGCTCGGCGGGGCGCCGCTGGCGCTGGCCTACAAGGCGGTGAACACCCTGGACTCCATGGTCGGCCATCGCAGCGAGCGCTACGCCGATTTCGGCTACGCTTCGGCCAGGCTCGACGACCTGGCCAACTGGGTGCCGGCCCGGCTCACCGCCCTGAGCATGTGGCTGGCCGCCCTGGCGCTGCCGGGGGCGCGCTGGCAGGGGGTGCGTAGACAGAGGGCACTGGCCGGCACCTGGCGCGAGGCGCCGGGCCACCCCAGCCCCAACGCCGGCTGGCCCGAAGCGATGATGGCGTACCTGCTCGGCGTGCAGCTCGGCGGCACCAATACCTACGGCGGTCGGGTCTCAGAGCGGGTAAGGCTGGGCGAGCCGCACGAGCCGCTGCGGGTCGTCCATATCGAACGTGCCGTGCGCCACATGCATGGCGCCTGGGCGGTGTTCTTCCTGCTGATGGCCGCTGTGGCCGGAGTGCGGAGCGCCTGGGCATGAGCGAGGGGGGAGACGCATGAGCGACTGGCCGAGCCATGGCGGGCGCCCCGAGCAGCTGCTGCCGCGCTTCGGCCTCGCTGGCGACAGTGAGGTCATCGACTTCAGTGCCAACCTCAACCCGCTGGGGCCGCCGCCCTGGCTGGCGCAGCGGCTCGCCGCCTGCGTGACGGAACTCGCCGTCTATCCCGACCCTGACTATTGCGAGGCGCGAGACGCTATCGCCATGAGCGAAGGGCTCGGGCCCAAGCAGGTAAGGCTCACCAACGGCGGCGCCGAGGCGATCTTCCTCGCTGCGGCGCTGCTGGCCAGGCAGGGGGTGCGTCGGGCCGCGATCGTGCAGCCCACCTTCGGCGAGTATGAGCGGGCCTGCCGCCACTACGGCATCGCCGTGGAGCATGTCGAGCTGGCGCCGGGCAGTTTTGCGCTGGATGAGGCACGTGCCGATGAGGCCATGCGCGATGTCGGCGCGCTGTTCCTGTGTCGCCCCAACAACCCCACCGGAACGCTGATCGAGCGCGGGGTCGTCGAGCGCCTGCTGGCGACGGGCCGTAGCCACGGCGCCATGCTGGTGGTGGACGAGGCGTTCGTCGATTTCGTCACGCCGGACGAGCGACTCACGCCGCTGCTGGCTCGCTTCGACAACCTGCTGCTGCTGCGCTCGATGACCAAGCTTTACGCCATTCCCGGCCTGCGGCTGGGCTACCTGCTGGGCTCAGCCGCAGCGGTAAACGCTATTGCCGAGTTGCAGCCGCCGTGGAGCGTCAACGCCCTGGCGGCGGGGTTGGTCGCGCCGCTGTTGGCGGACCGGGACTATCTTGCGCGAACCCGCGCCTGGCTCGACGCCGAGCGCCCCTGGCTGCAGGGCGAGCTCGCGGCGCTGGGGCTCGACGTCGTGCCGTCCCACGCCAACTTCCTGTTGTTCAGGGATGCTCGGCTCCAGGATGCTCGCGGCGGGTCGATGCCGGCGCTGCTGGAACACCTGGCGCGCGGCGGCATTCTCGTCCGTCATACCCACCATTTCATCGGCCTCGAGGGCGCCTGGCTGCGGGTGGCGGTGCGCTCGCGGCCGGAGAACCGGGCGCTGGTCGAGGCCATCGCGCGTTGGAGACATCCATGATCGCTTTCATCAGCGGCGGGGCGCGCTCCGGCAAGAGCACCCATGCCGAAGCCCTGGCGCGGCGCTGGCAGGCCGAGCGGGGCGGGGCCCGCTACTACCTGGCGACCGCCATGAGCGGCAGCGACGAGTGGCAGGCCCGCATCGGCCGCCATCGGCAAGCCCGGGGCGAGGGCTGGATCACCCTGGAGGAGCCGGTGGATCTCATCGCCGCCCTCGAGCGGGTGGCGCCCGGCAGCACGCTGCTGCTCGACTGCCTGACCCTGTGGGCCAGCCAACTGCTCTATGCAAGCGAGTATGCCGGCGAGTTCGACGAGGCGCGGGGCATCGCCATGCTCGAGCGCCTGCTGGCCGAGGCCCGGCAGCGCGACGTGGCGCTGGTGATCGTCTCCAACGACGTCAACGAGGGCATGCCCCCCGAGGACACCGAGGTGTGGCGCTACCTGGCTTTTCTGCAGCGGGCTCACCGCCTGGTGGCGCAGGAGGCGGACGAGGTGATCCAGGTGATGGCCGGGCTGCCGCAGGTGTGGAAACGCCGTGGCGAGGAGCGCTCATGAAAGACGTCGCCTTTGGCCTGGTGCTGGCGCTGCAGTTCCTCACCCGGCTGCCGCTGCCCTTCGCCTGCCCCTGGACGCCGGCCACCCGGCGCTGGGCGGTACGCTGCTATCCGCTGGTGGGCGTGCTGCTCGGCGGCCTGCTAGCGGCGGCGGCCGCGCTGCTCGAGAGCCTGCTACCTGCACCGCTGCTGGCGCTGGCGCTGCTCACGCTGTGGGTGGCGCTCTCCGGCGGGCTGCACCTGGACGGCCTGATGGATGTGGCCGACGCCCTGGGCAGCAACGCGCCGCTGGAGCGCAAGTGGGAGATCATGAAGGATCCCCATGTGGGCAGCTTCGGCATCCTGGCGCTGGTGTTCCTGCTACTGTGGAAGGCCGCGCTGCTGTTCGTGCTGCTCCAAGCCGGCGCCAGCCTGCTGCTGCTGGTGATGATCCTGGGGCTGGGCCGCCTGGCAGCCGTGGCGCTGCTGGTGCTGGCTCCGGCGGCGCGGCCCGAGGGCATGGCTGCCAGCTGGAAGCGCGATCTTTCACCGCGCGATCTCTGGCTCGCGGCGCTGCCGCTGCTGCCGCTGGCCGCGCTGGTGCCGGGAGGCGTGTGGCTGTGCCTTGCACTGGCGCCGTTCCTGATGCTCTATGCCTGGGGCATGCTGTGCGCCTTCAAGGGCATCAACGGCGATATCGTCGGAACCGCAATCGAAGGAGGAGAGCTATGGCTGCTGCTGGTCGCCTGGAGCTGGTGGTCGTTCGTCACGGGGTGACGCAGTGGAATCGCGAGCGTCGCTACCAGGGGCAGCGCGACATCCCGCTGCTGCTGCCCGAGGCCTTGCCAGGTCTCGACCGGCTGCGCGAGGCGCTGGAGGAGCAAACCTTCGATGCCGTGCACTGCAGCGATTTGACCCGCTGCCGGCAGACCCTGGCGCACGTGGTCGAAGGGCGCGAGCGGGCCTGGCCGACGCACTTCGATGCGCGCCTGCGCGAGCTCGACTTCGGCGACTACGAGGGGCGCACCTATGATGAGCTGAAGTCGCAGCCCTTCTATCGCGCCTGGATCGACAGCGAAGGCCAGCAGCCGCCGCCCGGCGGCGAATCCACCGCCGAGCTGCGCCAGCGGCTCGACGACTGGTTCGCCGATCTCGTGAACGGCTGCTCGCCACACGACCACCATCGTGTGTTGGTGGTCTGCCATGGCGGCGTGATTCGCGAGCTGCGCCGCCGCTTCGAGGGCATCGGCTTCTGGGAGGGCGGCGTCGTTCAGGCCGAGGGGCGCCGATTCACCTTCACTCATGACGGAGGGCGCTGGCAATGCAGCTCTTCATCGGCGGTACCTGCGCCGGCAAGCGCGGCGTCGTAAGGCAGCGCTTCGAGGAGCCACGCTGGCACTCCGCCCATGCGCGAGACCGGCTCGAGGCGTGGCCTTCGGTCGCCGACACCTCATGCCTGGTGCTGGAGGGCTGGGAGCGCTGGATCGGCGAGCGGCTCGCCGCCGAGCCCGACGACGACCGGCTGCGCCAGGCCATGGTGCGGGAGCTCGATGCGCTGCGGGCCTGGGAGGCCGAACGCGGCGGCCAGGCGGTGCTGATCCTGCTCGAGATGGGCCGCGGTATCGTGCCGCTCGGCCTGGATAACAGGCGCCTGCGCGACCTCAACGGCTGGCTGGCCCAGGATGCCGCGGCCCGCTGCGAGCGGGTGTGGTACGTATGGAACGGGCTGGTGAAAGAGCTAAGTTGTTGATCTGTATCAGCCTGAGCGCAACGGTGCGTTGACGTTCGTCGGCGCTGTTGTTAGCTTACGCCCACTCTCAGGCGCCTCATTGTCCTATCGAGGTTAAACGGGAAGTCGGTGGTCCTCTTCGCAGTCGAAGAGGCGCATTCCGACGCTGCCCCCGCAACGGTGATCGAGTGCAGGTCCATCATCACGCCACTGTGCTTTGCATGGGAAGGCGATGGACCCGGAGCGTGTAGTCGGCGCTTCACTCGTCAGCCCGGAGACCGGCCTGAGGGCGGGAAACATCTTACAAATCGCCGAGCGGGATGAAGCGCAAGGCGCACGCAGCGCAAAAACCGGAGCCTATGTGGTATAGGTGAGGATTTTGAGCAGCGCGCAACGCAGCGATTCGCTCGCGCAGGCATTTGTAGGTGTTTCCCTCATGCCGGGTTGCGGTGGGCTACCTCGAGGCAGGGCCGCACCTCTCTCCCTTTCTCGATCCCCTTCACGCCACCCCGGCTTCGCCTAGAAGACCGTGCGGGTAGGCACGGCGAGCAAGGGAATCGAAATGAAAACCAGACATCACCTGGCCGCGCAGGGCCTGGCCGCCTTCGGCCTGGCAGCGCTTCCTCTGGCCGTTCAGGCCCAGGCCACCGCCGCCGAAGAAACCGACACCGTCGCGCTCAACCCGATGGTGATCACCGCTACCCTGGCGCCGCGTACCGCCGACGAGACGCTCTCCTCGGTGACCGTGCTCGACGAGGCCACCCTGCGCCGGCAGGATCCCACCAGCGTTACCGATATGCTGCGCGGTCAGCCGGGGGTGGACGTCATCACCAACGGCAGCTTCGGCAAGAACAGCAGCGTCTACCTGCGGGGTACCGGCAACGAGTCGACGCTGCTGATGATCGACGGCATTCGCCTGCGTTCGGCGACGGCGGGCGGCGCGGCCTGGCAGTTCCTCGACCCGCGCATGTTCCAGCGCGCCGAGATCGTGCGTGGCCCGCGGGGCAGCCTCTACGGGGCCGATGCGGTGGGCGGCGTGGTGCAGCTGTTCACTCATGAAGCGCAGGAGGGCGGTCCGCACCCACGCGTCTCGGTGGGCGGCGGCTCCTTCAACACCCAGCGCTACAGCGCCGGGCTCTCCGGTAGCAGCGGCGGCACACGCTACAGCTTTGCCGGCAGTCATTTCACCACCGATGGAACGCCGGTACGTCGTGATAGCGAGGACAAGGGGTACGACAACACGTCAGCGCTGGCGCGTATTGCCCATACTTTCGAAAATGAAGTGGAAGTAGGTATGCTGGCATTGCGTACCCGTGGCAACACGGAGTTCGATCGCTTCGGGGCGCCGTCCGATACGGACTTTGTCCAACAGGTCGCCGGCATCTATGGCGAAATCCCGTTCACCGACACCTGGCGTAGCCGTCTCACACTGAGTGAATCCCGCGATGAGCAGGATACGAGCTACCCCACCGGCACCAGCTTTTTCGATACGCGCAGCCGGGCGGCTCGCTGGGACAATACCCTGGATTTCGGCCCCCATCAGCTGGTGGTAGGCTCCGAGTACATGCATGATGCCATCGAGGCGACCGACGATTTCGTCGAGGAAAGCCGCGACAATGTCGCCGTGTATGCCCAAGCGCTGCTCGACTTCGACCCCTTCTCGGTCCAGGCGAGTTTGCGTCACGATGACAACGAAGCCTTTGGCCGGGAACTGACCGGGGGCATCGCACTGGGGTTCGAGTTCGACGCTCACCATACGCTCCGCGCCAGCTACGGTACTGCCTTCCGCGCGCCTACGTTCAATGATCTCTACTACTGGGACGAGTGGGGCAGCGAGGGCAATCCGGACGTCAATGCCGAGACTTCCCGTACCTTCGAGCTGGGTGCCAGAGGCCAGTATCGCAGCGGCTTCTGGGATCTGGCCGTTTACCAGAGCGATATCGACGATCTCATCGCCTGGACGCCCGACCCCGACGACCCGTTCCGCTGGACCCCCATGAATGTCAACGAGGCCCGTATTCGAGGTATCGAACTCGCGACAGGTGTCGAGCTCCAGCACTGGACCCTGCAGACGGCCCTGACCTGGATCGATCCGGAAAATCGTAGCGGAGCCAATGCGGGCAATCGTATCCAGCGCCGGGCCAGCCAGAGCGCCCGTTTCGACGTGGATCGCGAGCTGGGCGAGTGGTCGCTGGGCGGCTCCTGGATCGTTCAGGGGTATCGCTACAATGATGCCGAGAACCAGGATCGCATCGGTGGCTTCGGGCTGGTCAACCTGCGCGCCGGGTGGCAGTTCGCCCCGCTGTGGTCGGCTCGCCTGACGGTGGAGAACGCCCTGGACAAGGAGTACGAAACTTCCCGTGACTACC
The DNA here is from genome assembly GCF_900108215.1 of Billgrantia desiderata. Taxonomy (NCBI): domain Bacteria; kingdom Pseudomonadati; phylum Pseudomonadota; class Gammaproteobacteria; order Oceanospirillales; family Halomonadaceae; genus Billgrantia; species Billgrantia desiderata. The sequence goes on from NZ_FNVC01000002.1 coordinate 29,044, forward strand.
TCAACGCCGGCCGTGCGGCCTTCGTCAGTGTTCACTTTGGCCAGTAAGGGCCGGTTCGGCGGGGCCCTTGGCCCCGCTGCATCTTCCTGTGCCTTGCTGGCGCTGGCCCTGTCGGGGCCGGTGGCCGGCGAGGCGCGTGCCGGTTCGCTGTGCGCCATCGACGACCGCGAGCGTGAGGTGTGCCTCGAGGCACCGGCCAGGCGCATCGCCGCGCTCTCGCCCGGTGCCACCGAGCTGGTCTACGCCGCCGGGGCGGGGGAGAAGGTGGTGGCGGTGGTGGCCTTCAGCGACTATCCGCCCGAAGCCAGGGACGTACCGTCGGTGGGCAGCCATACCCGCATGGATCTGGAGACCCTGGTGACGTTGAGCCCCGACCTGGTGATCGGCTGGATGACCGGCAACCCGCCCGAGCAGCTCGAGACCATCGAGGCGCTGGGCATGCCGGTGTTCTACATCGAGCCGCGGGACTTCGAGGGCGTTTCCGGCGCCGTCGAGCGCCTGGCACTGCTGGCCGATACCCAGGAGGAGGGCGAACGGGTCGCCGCTGAATTCCGCGACGGCATGGCGGCGCTGGCCGAGCGCTACGCCGATGCCGAGCCGATATCGGTGTTCTACCAGGTGTGGGACGAGCCGTTGATGACCATCAACGACGAGCACCTGATCGGCAAGGTGCTGACCCTGTGCGGCGGCGTCAATGTGTTCGGCGATCTGTCGCGGCTGGTGCCGCGCATCGACGACGAGTCGGTGCTGGCCGCCGACCCCGAGGCGATCCTGGCCGGCGGCATGGGCGAGGAGAACCGTGGCTGGCTGACCCATTGGCAGCAGTATCCGAGCCTGACCGCCGTCGAACGTGACAATCTCTACTTCGTGCCGCCATCGTTGATCCAGCGCCCCACGCCGCGGCTGCTCGAGGGCAGCCGCCTGTTCTGCGAGCAGCTCGAGCGTGCCCGTGCCAAGCGCTGAGGCCGGCATGACCACGCCCCGGCGCGTACTGTGGCCACCGCTGGCCGTGCTCGCGCTGCTGGGGCTGGCGGCGCTGCTGCTGTCGGTCACTTTGGGAAGCGCCGCGCTGTCGCTCGGTGACGTCTGGGCGGTGGCGCGCGGCGAGGGCAGCCCCCTGGCGCGCACGCTGATCCTCGACCTGCGCATCCCGCGTTCTCTCTCGGCCTTTGCCGTGGGCGGTCTGCTTGCCGTGGCCGGTGCTCTGATGCAGGTGCTGCTGCGCAATCCCCTGGCCGACCCCTACGTGCTGGGCCTCTCCGGCGGGGCCTCGGTGGGGGCGCTGGCGGCGATGCTGGCGGGGCTGGGCGGGGCGGTGATCACCGGCTCCGCCTTCGCCGGGGCCTTTCTCTCCACGCTGCTGGTGTTCGGCCTGGCCCATGGCACCGGTAGCTGGACCCCGTCGCGGCTGCTGCTCACCGGCGTGGTGGTGGCCGCCGGTTGGGGCGCGGTGATCACTCTGATGCTGGCGATAAGCCCCGCCGAGCGCCTGCCCGGCATGCTCTACTGGCTGATGGGCGATCTCTCCTACTCGCGCTCCCCGTGGCCGCCGCTGGCGCTGCTGCTGGTCATCTGCCTGCTGCTGATGCCGCTGGGGCGCAGCCTCAACGTCATGGCGCGCGGCCCGCTGCAGGCGGCGGCGCTGGGGGTCAACGTGCGACCGCTGGAGTGGACGATCTATGTCGTGGCCAGCGTGCTCACCGCCACCGCGGTGACCACTGCCGGCAGCATCGGCTTCGTCGGCCTGGTGGTGCCGCACATGCTGCGTCTGGTGCTGGGCAACGATCAGCGCCTGATCCTGCCGGCCTGCGCCCTGGCCGGCGGCACTCTGCTGGTGCTGGCCGATACCCTGGCGCGTACCATGATCGCCCCGGAGCAGCTGCCGGTGGGGGTGATCACCGCGCTGCTCGGCGTACCCACCTTCCTCTATCTGCTGTACCGGAGCCGCTGATGAACCGCCTCGAGATCCGCGAGCTGGTCATCGACGTGCCGGGGCGGCGCGACGGCCGGGCGCTCACGCTCAGCGTCGAGCCGGGGCAGGTGTGGGGCGTGCTCGGTCCCAACGGCGCCGGCAAGACCACCCTGCTGCACACCCTGGCGGGACTGCGCGGGCCGCGGGCAGGGCAGGTGCTGATCGACGGCCGCCCGTTGGCGGCGCTGGGCCGGCGACAGGTGGCGCGTAAGCTGGGGCTGGTGTTCCAGGAGCGCCACGACGGCTTTCCCGCCACGGTGCGCGAGACCGCGCTGATCGGTCGGCATCCGTGGCTGTCGGCGTGGCAGATGGAGGGCGGCGAGGACCTGCGCCTGGCCGAGGCGGCGCTCGAGCGGCTCGATGTCGATCACCTGGCCGAGCGCCTGGTCAGCACGCTCTCGGGAGGGGAGCGCCAGCGCCTGGCGATTGCCACCGTGCTGACCCAGGCGCCGCAGATCTGGCTCGCCGACGAGCCCACCAACCATCTCGATCTGCATCACCAGAGCGCGGTGATGGCGCTGCTCGCCGAGCAGGCCGCCGAGGGCCGCGCGGTGATGATGTGCCTGCACGATCTCAACCTGGCGGCACGCTGGTGCGACCACCTGCTGCTGCTCTATCCCGACGGCGAAGCGTGCTGGGGGCCGGCCAGAGACATGCTGGTGCCCGCCGCCCTGGAGCGGCTCTACGGCCAGCGCCTGGCCACCGCCGAGATCGACGGCGCCCCGGTGTTCGTGCCCGTTAGATGAGGAACGTTGACGGAGCCAGCATCGGGCTGATCAGTCGGGCTCCTCAGTCGGACTTTTCATAGTGCGCAGCGAAAGCGCATGATCCGGCTTCGATCGACGGGGTCTTCGAGGATGTCGGCCTGCACGCCGAAGGTGCGGCGCAGCCTGGCGGCGGTCAGCACCTGCTCGGGCGTGCCGAGGTCGACCAGCCGGCCGGCTTCCATCACGCCGATACGGTCGCAGTCCATGGCCTGGTTGAGGTCGTGCAGGGCGATGACCACCGTCACCGGCAGCTGCTTGACCAGCCGCAGGATCGAGAGCTGGTGGCGGATGTCGAGGTGGTTGGTGGGCTCGTCGAGCAGCAGAATGCGCGGCTGCTGAGCCAGGGCGCGCGCAATGTGCACGCGCTGGCGTTCGCCGCCGGAGAGGGTGTGCCAGAGGCGTTCCGCCAGGGGCAGCATGCCGACGTCTTCGAGGGCGCGGTGGACGATGGCGTCATCCTGCTCGGTCCAGGGTTGCAGCGGCGAGAGGAAGGGGGTGCGGCCCAGCTCCACCACCTCCCTGGCGCCGATGCGCTCGTGGGTCTCCGCCTGCTGCTCGACGAAAGCGATGCTACGGGCGATATCGCGCTGCGGCATTGCCTGCATCGGTCGGTCGTCCAGCAGCACACGCCCACTTTTCGGTCGTTGCAGTCCGGCCAGTACGCGCAGCAGCGTGGTCTTGCCCGAGCCGTTCGGGCCGATCAGGCCGAAGGTCTCGCCGGGCGCAATGCCGAGGCTGACGTGATCCAGCAGCTTGTGCCCGTGGATTGCCCAGCCGACGCTTTCCGCGGTCAGTTTCATCGTCTTCTCGTCCCACGAATCAGAATGACGGCGAAAGCCGGCGCCCCGACCAGGGCCGTGACCACGCCGATCGGCAGCACCTGCCCCGGCACGATGACGCGCGAGATGATGTCGGCGCCGATCAGGAACACGGCGCCGGCCAACGCCGAGGCCGGTATCAGCCGGGTGTGGCGATTGCCCACCAGAAAGCGCATGGCATGAGGAATCACCAGCCCCACGAAGCCGATGGCGCCGACCATCGACACCATCGTTGCCGTCACCAGCGCCATGACGGCGATCAGGATCGCCCGCACGCGGCGCACGGCGATGCCCATCGAGGCGGCGCTGTCGGCACCGAAGGTGAAGGCGTCCAGGGCGCGCCGATACCATAGGCACACCAGCAGGCCGCCCAGGGCGGCGGGCAGGCCCAGGGTGACGTCGTCCCAGCGCACCCCGGAGAGGTTGCCCATCAGCCAGAACATGATGCCCCGGGCCTGTTCGGCATTCGCCGATTTGGCAATGATGAAGGCGGTAAGGGCATTGAACAGCTGCGACCCGGCGATACCGGCCAGAATGATGGCACCTGCGGCCTGGGCGCTGCGCCCACCCCCGGTGCCGCTGCCGGCGGCACGGGCGAGCAGTACCACCAGGGAGAACGCCAGCCCCGCACCGGCAAAGGCGCCGAGCGAGAGCGTCACGGCGCCGGCACCGAGTCCGGCGATGGTGACCGCCACGGCGCCGGTCGAGGCGCCGGCGGAAATTCCCATCAGGAAAGGGTCGGCCAGCGGGTTGCGCAGCAGGGCTTGCAGGACGACGCCGGACAAGGCCAGCCCGGCACCGCAACAGGCGGCGAGGATGGCGCGGCTGAGGCGGTAATTCCAGATGATGCCGGCGTCGATTCGGTCGACGGCATGCTCCGCTCCCCACAGCCGGTTCGCCAATACCTTGAGAATGGTCTCCAGCGGTATCGCCGTTTCGCCGATCGCGGTGCCGGCCATCACGGCCAGGAACAGCGTCGCTGGCGCGAGCCAGACCCAGCGCCATCGGAAAACCATTGGTAACTGCACTGCTGCGGCCAGTTTCATCGTTCGAAGGAGAGTGTCGTCAAGGCATCGGCCAGCGATTCCAGGCCGAAGATCGTGCGCATTGTGGCACTCATTGCATGAGCATCCATCTCGATGATGTTGCCGTTCTTCACCGCCGTCATCTCCCGGGTCACCGGATCGCTATGCAGGAAATTCAGCTTTTCTTCGATATCGTCAGCGGGAAAGCGTCGGCGATCCATGCGCGCTATAACGATCAGGTCAGGGTCGGAGCGGGCAATGGATTCCCAACCGACGATAGGCCATTCTTCATCGGATTGAATGACGTTCTGAATACCGAGTTTCTCCATCATGTAGCCGGGGGAGCCAAGCCGACCTGCCACGTAAGGATCCACCGAGCTATCGGGGGAAGAGAACCAGAATACTGCCGAAAGGTCCTGAGGAAGCTCCAGGCTTTCGGCCTTGGCAATGGCGTCGGCTTCACGCGCCTCGAGTTCGGTCACCAGGGCTCTGCCGGCTTCCTGTACGTCGAAGATGGCGGCCAGCTCGGTGATGCCTTTGTAGACATGCGCGGGGGAGAAGGCAGCGGTACGGGTGCCGTCGCCGCCGGTGCTGTTGTCCTTGGTGTCGCAGTCGGCGGGCATCACATAAGTGGCGATACCCAACTCGTGGAACTGTTCGCGACTCGCCACGCTGCCGGTGGGCCCCACATGCCACTCGTACTGGGCCGCGACGAGCTGCGGTCGACGATTCACCACGGCTTCGAAACTCGGGTCATTGTCGGCCAGCCGTTCGATGCCGGCGTTGACCTCGCTGAACTCAGGCAGCACGGGATTGAACCAGACCGAGGTGCCGAGCACCCGATCGGAAAGGCCCAGGGAATAGAGAATCTCGGTGGCGGACTGCCCAACGGTAACGACGCCTTCAGGAGCGGAAGAGAAGCTGATTTCCATACCGCAATTGGTAAGGGTCAATGGATATTCCGTATCGCTTGCCATGGAGAATGAGGCGGGAATTAGCGACAATGGAAGCAGGAAATGGCGAGCGATTTTCATTGGTCGGTGTCCGGAGTCTGGGAGAATTCTTCGGATGATTTGGCGTGAAACCCGGCATTGCTGCCATCTCTGTCCTCGCGCCGGCCGTGGATTCACTGCCATTGGCCTGAGATGCCGTGTGCGAATGGCGAGGATCATGATTCAAACCTGCGGTAAAATACAACCCCAAAATTTCCTTCGAGGTTGAGGTTTCCGTAGCGTCTTGGCGCTGCACGGGGAAGCTTTTTCCTACCTGTGAAATCTAGAGTTTTCAGTCGATTGCGAGAGAGTTTGCTGTGCAATCAGCCACCGCAGGCACTGAGGTCAGGCCAGGACACGCTACGCATTGCGCTGGTTGCGGCAGTTCCTTTACGATGGTCCGACTGAAATGGGTGCCCCTGTGTCTAGGGGATAATCGGGAAGTATGGTGAGGCCGTAGGCCAATTCCATCGCTGCCCCCGCAACGGTAATGAGTGAGTCGCCTGCAGGAACCACTGGCATAGCGCTGGGAAGGTGCAGGCTTCGACGTCGTTCTGGCGTCCTCCTCGAGCCCGGAGACCGGCCCATCAATCCATCATCATCCCGTAACGGTGCGGTGGGCACCGAGGAGATGCCGTGTCTGCGTTCGCTCTATCCGCCCCTCCCGCGGGGTTGTCGCCGTTTACGATCGATGCCTTGTCGGCCGTGTGCCGCTGCCTGTCCAGCCGGTGCATGGCGAGGCTCCCGTGAGCGAGTTTCCCTTCGCCGCCGTGGTCGGCCTGGCAGAGCTCAAGACCGCGCTGCTGCTCAACGCCATCCACCCCCGGCTCGGCGGGGTGCTGATCAGCGGGCCGCGTGGCAGTGCGAAATCCACCCTGGCGCGAGCCCTGGCGGCGATCCTGCCTGACGATGGCGAAGGGCGTCGGCCGCCCTTCGTCACCCTGCCCCTGGGGGCCAGCGAGGAGCGCCTGACCGGCAGCCTGGACCTGCAGCGGGTACTCGCCGAGCGCGAGGTGGCTTTCCAGCCGGGGCTGCTGGCCAAGGCGCACGGTGGCGTGCTCTACGTCGACGAAGTCAACCTGCTGCCGGACTCGCTGGTGGACCTGCTGCTCGACGTGGCCGCCAGCGGTACCAACGTTGTCGAGCGCGACGGTGTCAGCCATTCCCATCCCGCGCGTTTCCGCCTGATCGGCACCATGAACCCGGACGAAGGCGAGCTGCGCCCGCAGCTGCTCGACCGTTTCGGCCTCTGCCTCGAGCAGCACGCCGCGGTCAGCGTGGAAGAGCGCATCGTCATCGTGCAGCAACGCGAAGCCTTCGACCGCGACCCCAAGGGCTATGTGGCACGTCACGGCGAGGCCCAGGCAGCTCTGACCCAGCGTATCCGGCGTGCCCAGTCGGCGCTGCCGGAGATCGTCAGCGAGGCGTGGGTTTACGAGCACATCGCGCTGGGTTGTCAGGCGGCCGGCGTCGAAGGGCTGCGGGCGGACGTGACCTGGCATCGTGCGGCCCAGGCCCACGCCGCCTGGCGCGGCGCCGCTGCCGTGGCCAGGGAGGATCTGGAGGTCGTCGGGCCCTGGGTGCTGGCGCATCGGCGGACTTCGCCGCCTGCCCAGGAGCCGGGCAGGCACTCGGGCCATAATCCGCCACCGCCGCCGCCAAGCTCCGGTACACCACCTGCGTCGAGCGGGCCGGCAGGTTCCGGTGGCGGCACGTCAGGCTCGAGCGGCCAGGGGCAGTGGGGCGCCATGCCGCCGGTAGCGCAGAAAAGCGTCAGCGTGCCGGCCCCGAGCCTGGCGGACAGTGTCGCCCACGAGCGTGGACTGGATGGCTTCATGGCTCCCCCGATGCCAGCGGTCAGGCGGCGGGGCCATCAGCGTCGCTCCTACCAGGCATCGCCCCGGCCGGACTGGTTCGCCACCCTGATTGCCAATCGCGGTCGCTGGCCCTGGCGCCGACTGCAGTATCGCCAGGCGCGAATCGTCCCGCCGACGGTTCATCTGGTACTGCTGGATACCTCCGCCTCGACCCTGGGGCGGCAACTGCTGGGGCGGGCCAAGGGGCTGGTCGAGCAACTGGCCCGGCAGGCCTATTCCGCCCGCGAGCAAATGGCCGTGCTCGGCTTCGGCAATGACGGTGTCACGCCGATCCTGCTGCGCCGCCGTGCGCCCAAGGCGCTGCGTGAGCGGCTCGACAATGCTGACGGCGGCGGCGGTACGCCGCTGCGCCAGGTCGTGGTGCAGGCGGCGCGGTTGATTCGCCAGTGGCGGCGGCAGGAGGCCGACCTGCGCATACGCACCTACCTGATCACCGACGGCCGCACCCGGCAATCCCTGGCCGGCCTGCCGGCGCTGGGCGATTGCCTGGTCGTCGATACCGAGCAGGCCGCCGTCAGGCGGGGGCGGGGCGAGACCATCGCCGAGCAGCTCGGCGCCCGCTATTGTCGCCTGCCGCTGCCGGCGGGCCGTTCACGGCCAGGAGGCCAGGCGTGATGAAGGAACCTGTCGAGCGGCCGAGTGCTGCCTGTCCTGCGCTGTTCATCGCCGCACCGGCCTCGGGCCAGGGCAAGACCACGCTGACCGCGGCGCTGGCCCGGCTGCTGCGCAACCGCGGCAAGGTGGTGCGGGTGTTCAAGACCGGGCCGGACTACCTCGACCCCCAGATCCTGGCCCAGGCCTCTGGCCGGCCGGTGGATCAGCTCGACCTGTGGATGGCGGGGGAGACCTACTGCCGCCAGCGCTTCTTCGAGGCGGCCTGCGAGGCGGATCTGATCCTGGTGGAGGGCGCCATGGGGCTGTTCGACGGCGAGCCCTCCAGCGCCGACCTGGCCGCCCTGTTCGGCCTGCCGCTGGTCATCGTCATGGACGTCAAGGGCATGGCCCAGACCGCCGCGGCGCTGGTGGCCGGCCTGGCGGGCTTTCGCGACGACATCCGCATCGCCGGGCTGATCGCCAACGCCTGTGCCTCGCAGCGCCACCGTGAGCTGATCGAGTCCGCACTGCCTGCCGAGATTCCGCTGCTGGCCGCGGTGGCGCGGGACGGCGCGTTGACCCTGCCGGAGCGCCACCTGGGACTGGTGCAGGCCGACGAGATCCGCGCCGAGCTGGAGCTGCGCTTCGAGGCCGGCGCCAGGGCGCTGGATGCCGAGGGGCTGGCGGAGGCGCTGCTGCAGCTGCCGCCGGTCACCTTCGAGGCGCCGCGTCAGGCCGCCGAGCCGCCCATGCCCTCGCTGCAGGGACGGGTCATCGGCGTGGCCCGGGACGCGGCCTTCAGCTTCATCTACCAGGCCAACCTGGATCTGCTGGAGCGCATGGGGGCGACCTTGCGCTTCTTCTCGCCGCTGGCCGACCGCCACCTGCCCCCCTGCGATGCGCTGTGGTTGCCGGGCGGCTACCCCGAGCTGCACGCCGCACGGCTGGCGGCGAACGTGTCGATGCGCGACGAGCTGCGCCGCTTCTTCGCCGCCGACAAGCCGATCCTCGCCGAGTGCGGCGGCCTGCTCTACTGCCTGGAGAGTCTGACCGACATCGACGGCGAGACCCACACCCTGCTGGGGCTGCTGCCGGGCCACGGCGCCATGCGTGGACGCCGCGGCTGTCAGGGCATGCAGACCGCCGAGCTGCCGGAAGGGCCCGTGCGAGGCCACGCCCATCACCGCTCGATGGCGGAAGGCACGCCGGCGCCCATCGCCTTCTGCCGGCGTCAGCGCCACCCCGCGCCGGGCGAGGCGATCTATCGCCAGCGCGGCCTCACGGCCAGCTACCTGCATCTGTTCTTTCCCGACAACCCCGACGCCCTGGCCCGGCTGTTCACGGCGAGCGGGCAGCCGGCAAGCGCTTTAGAGACTCATTCCCTTACCCCCGAGGAGTCCCAAGGATGAACCTGAACAAGATCCCCGCCACGGTGGTGACCGGCTTCCTGGGCAGCGGCAAGACCACCCTGCTGGCCGCCATGCTGCGCCAGGTCACCGGCAAGCGCATCGCCGTCATCGTCAACGAGTTCGGCGAGCAGGACATCGACTCCAGCCTGCTGCGCGGCTGTGCCTTGAGCTGTGAAGAGGGCAATGAAGAAGGCCGCGACGAGGCGGGCGGCGCCCCGGTCGAGATCGAAAACGGCATCTATGAGCTGGCCAATGGCTGCATCTGCTGCACCGTGGAGGAGGAGTTCCTGCCGGTCATGAAACAGCTGATGGCCCGCCGCGACACGATCGACCACATCCTGATCGAGACCAGCGGCCTGGCCCTGCCCAAGCCGCTGGTGCAGGCGTTCAACTGGCCGGAGGTGCGCCAGCACTGCACCGTGGATGCGATCATCACCGTGGTCGACGGCCCGGCGGTGGCCGCCGGCCGCTACGCCCACGACGTGGAGAGGGTGGAGGCCCAGCGCCGGGCCGACGAATCCCTCGATCACGATCCCAGCCTGCGCGAGCTGCTCGACGACCAGCTCAGCGCGGCGGATCTGGTACTGGTCAGCAAGACCGACCTGCTCGACCCGGCCGAACGGGCCCGGGTGGAAGCGCTGGTCGCCCAGCGGGTGCCGGCCTCGGTGAAGACCCTGTTCATCGACAAGGGGCTGGCCGAGGACCGCGCCCAACTGGAGGCGCTGATGGGCATCGGTGCGGCCAGCGAGGAGGGCATCGACCGTATCGACAACCACCACGATCGCCACCACGCCGAGGGCGCCCATCACGACCACGCCCACGATCACTTCGACTCCTGCGTGATCCGCCTGGGCGAGGTCGACGGCGAGGCCCTGGCGGCGCGCCTGCAGCAGCTGCTGCAGCATCACGAGATCTATCGCGCCAAGGGCTTCGCGGCGATTCCCGGCAAGCCCATGCGCCGGGTGATCCAGGCCGTGGGCGAACGTCTGGACGGTTACTTCGACCGGCTGTGGGGGCAGGACGAGCCGCGCGCCACCCAGCTCGTCTTCATCGGCAAGGGACTGGATGGCGCGGCGCTGCATGACGCCCTGGCAGACGTCGAGATCGCGACGAGCGCCTGATGCATCTCTTCGCTGCCAAGCCGGGGGGCTTCGTCGACGACGAGGGTATCGTCGATCTGCAGCAGAGCCCCGCCGAGATCGTCATCCTGTCGGCCGCCGACAGCAGCCTGTCGGCCCTGGCCCAGGCGGCAGAGCGCTTGGCCGAGGCGGGCGGTGAGGGATTTCCCTCGCTACGCCTGGCCAACTGGATGAACCTGATCAAGCCGGCCGCCTACGACCTCTACGAGGATCGGGTGCTGGAACAGGCGCGGCTGGTGATCGTCTCGCTGCTGGGCGGCAGCGGCTACTGGCGCTACGGCTTTGATCGCCTGCTGGCCTGGGCCGCCGCCGACCGGCGCCGTCAGCTGATCCTGGTGCCGGGCTGCGACGCCCCGGACGACGCCCTGCTGGCGGACTCCAGCGTGCCTGTCGCCACGGCCCATCGGGTGTGGCGCTACCTGCGTGAGGGTGGGGTCGACAACGCCGAGCAGCTGCTGCGCTGTGTCGGCAGCGAGTGCCTTGGGCTGCCGCTGGCGTGGCGCGAGCCTCAGGCGCTGCCCGCGGCACTGCTCTATTTTCCCGCAACGCCCGCTCGGCAATCCCCGCACGGCCAGCCGGCAATGACGCTCAACGAGTGGCGAAGGCAGCAGGATGGGACGCGCCCGGTCTGTCTGCTGCTGTTCTATCGCAGCCATCTACAGGGCGCCAACACCGCGGTGCTGGATGGCCTGCTCGAGGTGCTCGAGGCCCAGGGGTTCGCGCCCCTGGCGGTGGCGGTGGCCTCGCTCAAGGAGCCGGCCTGCCTGGCCTTCGTCAACCACCTGATCGAGCAGACCGGGGCCGGCATCGTGATCAACACCACCGGCTTCTCGGTCAATCGCCATGCCGACGAGAGCGAGGCAGCGGGGGAAGAGCAGCTCGACCAGGACCTAGCGGGGCTCTTCGTCGGCCGGCCGGTGGTGCTGCAGGCGATCCTCTCCAGCAGCACCGAGGAGGACTGGCAGGCCGAGGCCGGCGGCCTGCGCAGCCGCGACATGGCCATGCAGGTGGTGCTGCCGGAGATGGATGGCCGCATCCTGACCCGGGCGGTGGGCTTCAAGAGCGAGGCCCACTACAGCGAGCGCTGCCAACTGCCGGTGATCCGCCACGCCCTGCACCCGGAGCGCGCCGCCTTCGTCGCCCGGCTGGCGCGGCGCTTCAGCGACCTGCAGCGCAAGCCGAACCGGCACAAGCGCCTGGCGCTGGTGCTGGCCAACTACCCCAACCGCGACGGCCGCATCGGCAACGGCGTCGGCCTCGACACGCCGGCCTCGACGCTGGCGATCCTGCGCGCCCTGGCCGCGGCGGGCTATCCGGTCGACGACCTGCCGGCGGATGGCAATGCCCTGATGCGGCGGTTGCAGGCGGGGGTGACCAACGACCCCCGCGGGCTGGACCAGCGCGGCTGCTGGCAGAGCATCGCCCTCGACGACTACCTGGCCTGGTTCCGGACCCTGCCGCCAGCCCTGCAGGAGGCGGTGTGGCGGCGCTGGGGCGCACCCAGCGAGGACCCCAAGCATCGCCAGGGCCGGCTGATGATCGCCGGCATTCGCCTGGGCGAAACCTTCGTCGGCATCCAGCCGCTACGCGACCTGGGTGACGATCCGCTCCAGAGCTACCACGACAGCGAGCTGGTGCCGCCTCACAGCTACCTGGCCTTCTATCTCTGGCTGCGCGAGCACTACCGGGTGGATGCGCTGATCCACGTCGGCAAGCACGGCAACCTGGAGTGGCTGCCGGGCAAGAGCGCGGCGCTCTCCGCCGAGTGCTGGCCGGACGTCGCCCTGGGGCCGCTGCCGCACTTCTATCCCTTCATCGTCAACGACCCGGGCGAGGGCGCCCAGGCCAAGCGCCGCAGCCAGGCGGTGATCGTCGATCACCTGATGCCGCCGCTGGCCCGTGCCGAACTCTACGGCGCCATGGCCGAACTCGAGTCGCTGACCGACGAGTACTACCAGGCCCTGGGCATGGACCCGCGACGCGAGACCCTGCTGCGCGAGCGCATCCTCGTCCACCTGCGCGACACCGGCATCGACCGCGAACTGGCGCAGGGCAGAACAGGCGGGGAGACGGCCGGGGAGGTGGATGACGAGCGCCTGCTCAACGAGCTGGACACCTATCTGTGCGACATCAAGGAGGCGCAGATCCGCCACGGCCTGCACGTGCTGGGCAGCCTGCCGCCGCGAGACAAGCTGGCCGGAACTCTGGTCGCCATCCTGCGGCTGCCGAGAGGCGATCAGCCGGCGCAGCGCGGCCTGCTGCACAACCTGGCCGCCGACCTGGGGCTGCCGCCGGCGTTCGACCCCCTGGCGGCCGGGGCCGAGCCCTGGCACGGCCCGCGGCCTCCAGCGCTGGCCGAGCTCGACGATTCCCCCTGGCGCAGCGCCGCCGATACCCGCGAGCGCCTGGAGCGGCTCGCCCACCGCCTGGTGGAGACGCACGTCGTGGCGGAGGGCTGCCTGGCCAGCCTGGCCCATGACTATCCGGCCACCGCCGAGCAGCTGCGCCATGTGCGCAGCGGGCTCTGGGCAGCCATGCAGCGCGGCGTCGAGATGGAGATCCAGTCGCTGCTGGCCGGCCTCGCGGGGCGCTTCGTTCCGCCCGGGCCGAGCGGTGCGCCCAGTCGCGGGCGTCTGGACGTGCTGCCCACCGGGCGCAACTTCTTCAGCGTCGACAATCGCTCGATTCCGTCGCCGGCCGCCTGGTCGCTGGGCGAGGCCTCGGCCCGGGCCTTCGTCGAGCGCTACCTGCAGGATCACGGCGACTATCCGCGGCGGCTGGGCCTGTCGATCTGGGGCACCGCCACCATGCGCACCGGCGGCGACGACATCGCCCAGGCTTTCGCCCTGATGGGCGTGCGGCCGGTGTGGTCGCTGGGCTCGCGGCGGGTGATCGACATCGAGGTGATTCCCGCCATGCTGTTGGGGCGGCCGCGGGTGGACGTCACCCTGCGGGTCTCCGGCTTCTTCCGCGACGCCTTCGCCAACGTCATCCGCCTGTTCGACCGGGCGGTACGGGCGGTGGCCGAGTACCAGGAGCCGGGGGAGGCCAACACCATCCGTGCGGCGGTCATGGCGCGCCGGCAGGAGCTCGAGGCGCAGGGCCGCTCCCCTGAGCAGGCGGCGCGGGAGGCCGGCTATCGGGTCTTCGGCAGCCGGCCCGGCGAGTACGGCACCGGCCTCAACCGGCTGCTCGACGAGCGCGCCTGGCGGCACGCCGATGACCTGGCCGACGCCTACCTGGCGAGCGGAGCCTACGCCTACGGCCAGTTTCCCGAGTCGGGGGTGGCGGCCCGGGCGGCCTTCGAGCACCAACTCGAAGGGCTGGAGGCGGTGATGCACAACCAGGACAACCGCGAGCACGACATCCTCGACTCCAACGGCTACTTCGCCTTCCAGGGCGGCATGGCCAACGCCAGCCGCGCCCTCAGCGGCCAGGCACCGAGCATCTATCACGCCGATCATGCCAATCCGGCGCGACCGCGCATGCGCAGCCTCGAGCAGGAACTGGCCCGGGTGATCCGCTCCCGGGTGCTCAACCCCAAGTGGATCGAGGCCATGCGCGAACACGGCTACAAGGGGGCTGCGGAGATGGCGGCAACGGTGGACTACCTGTTCGCCTACGACGCCACCACCGACCTGGTGGCCGACTACCAGTATGCCCAGGTCAGCCAGGCGCTGGTGCTGGATGACGAGAACCAGGCGTTCCTGCGCAAGCACAATCCGGCGGCCATGGAGGAGATGGCCGAGCGCCTGCTCGAGGCCATCCAGCGCGGCCTGTGGCGGGAGCCCGGCGAACAGGGCCCGGCCCTGCAGGACCTGCTGCTGGAGATCGACGAAACCCGGGAGGTGGCGGCGCCATGACGAACCAGGCGAATCGGCCGGCGGGCGCGCCGCGCATCAAGGGCTGGTGTCCCGGCGCCTGGCGCCCCATGGCCTCCGGCGATGGGCTGCTGGTGCGCGTACGCCCCCCGCTGGGGCGTCTCACCCGGCACCAGATGCTGGCCCTGTGCGAGGCGGCCGAGACCTTCGGCAGCGGCCTGATCGAACTCACCAATCGGGCCAACCTGCAGCTGCGCGGCGTATCCGACGCCAGCTGGCCCGGGCTGATGACCTTTCTCGTCGAGCACGGCCTGGTGGCGGCAGACCCGCAGGAGGAGCGTCGGCTGCCGCTGTTGCTGGCGCCCGACTGGCAGCCGGGCGACGCCACCCATGAGGTGGCGCGACGCTTGGAAGCCCGGCTCGATGCGCTGCCGGCACTGCCGGCCAAGATGGGCGTGGCCATCGATGCCGGCGCCGCGCCGCTGCTGGGCGAAGTCTCGGCGGATTTCCGTATCGAACGCTCGCTGGAAGGGGGCTTGGAAGGGGGCTTGCCGGCGCGGGCTTCGGACGCCTTGCCGGCGCAGTCTTCGGGCGCCTTATTGGTCCGTGCCGACGGGCGGGAAAAGGGCACCCCGGTGGACTCGCCCGCGGCCGCCGTCGAGCTGCTGATTCGCCTGCTGCACTGGTTCGTCGACAGCGGCGGGATCGACGCCGGCCGCATGCGTCGGCACCCGGCGCCGCTGCCGCCCTGGGCGCCTGCCACGCAGCGGCCTGCCGCCGCCGGTTGCGTGCCGGCCCTGGGACAGCACGCCTGGGGCCGGGTGCTGGGCCTGCCGTTCGGGCGGGCACCGGCGGCGACGCTGCGGGCCCTGATCGTGTCGGAGTCAGTCGTGGCGGCGTCAGCCTCGTCGGATTCGGTCGGCGCCGTGCGGCTCACCCCCTGGCGGCGGCTGCTGGTCGAGGGCTTTCCCGTCGGGGCGTCTTCGCCGTCGGGGCTGCTGGAGAGCGAGAGCGATCCGCGCCTGGCCATGCAGGCCTGTCCGGGCGCGCCCTACTGCGAGCAGGCCAGCGTGGCGACCCTGGGCCTGGCGCAGGAGTTGGCCGAACGGCTGAACGGCCAGGCGGGCAGCGTGCACCTGTCCGGCTGCGTCAAGGGCTGCGCCTGCCAGGCGCCCACGGACCTCTGCCTGACCGGCCGGGAGGGACGCTTCGACCTGATCGTCGGCGGTCGCGCCGATGGGACGCCGGTGGCCACCGGCCTGGATGAATCCGATGTTATCGAACACCTAGAGAAGAATCGCGATGCCTTACGTCTATGAAACGGACGGCCCGGCCATCTATCGGGAGTCCTTTTCCATCATCCGGCGCGAGGCCGAGTTGGCGCGTTTCGCGCCGGAGGAGGAGCCGGTGGCGGTGCGCATGATCCATGCCGCCGGGCTGGTGGAACTCGCCGCGCATATTCATTTCCGCGGCGATGCGGTGAACCGGGCCCGGACGGCGCTGGAGCAGGGCGCTCCCATCCTGTGCGATGCACGCATGGTCTCCGAGGGCATCACTCGCAAGCGCCTGCCGGCGGACAACGCCGTCATCTGCACCCTGCACGACGAGCGAGTGCCCGAGCTGGCCCGGGAACTGGCCACCACCCGCTCGGCGGCGGCGCTGGAGCTGTGGCGGCCCCATCTTGACGGGGCGGTGGTGGCGATCGGCAATGCGCCCACCGCGCTGTTCCATCTGCTCAACATGCTGGAAGACCCGGCGTGCCCGCGTCCGGCAGCGATCATCGGCTGCCCGGTGGGCTTCGTGGGGGCCGCCGAATCCAAGCAGGCCCTGTGGGAGAGCGCCGCGGCCCCCTGCGTGATCGTCGAAGGCCGCCTCGGCGGCAGCGCGGTGACGGTGGCTGCCCTCAATGCCATGGCGGATCGCAGCGAATGAGCCAAGCAACCATCACACCGGGCACCATCCATGGCGTCGGCCTCGGCCCCGGCAGCCAGGACCTGATGAGCGTGCGCGCCGACCGGCTGATTCGCGGGGCCACCCACGTCGCCTATTTCCGCAAGAAGGGGCGCCGCGGCCATGCCCGCAGCATCGTCGAGGGCCTGCTGGCGCCCGACGCGATCGAGATTCCGCTGGAGTATCCGGTCACCACCGAAATCCCGTTCGACGACCCGCTCTACAACGAACTGCTGGCGGCCTTCTACGAGAACAGCGTCGCGCAGCTCCGCGAGATCGCCGAGGCCGGGTGCGATGCGGTGGTGCTGTGCGAGGGCGATCCGTTCTTCTACGGCTCCTTCATGCACCTCTATACCCGCCTGCAGGGTCGGGTGCCGGTGGCAGTGGTGCCCGGCATCACCGGCATGTCCGCCGCCTGGACCGCCACCGGGCAGCCGGTGACCTGGGGCGACGACATCATGACCGTGCTGATGGGCACCCTGCCCGAAGCAACGCTGGTCGAGCACATTGCGCGGACCGATGCCCTGGTGGTGATGAAGATCGGTCGCAACCTGGCCAAGCTGCAGCGCGCGCTGGCCGAGGCCGGCCGGGAGCAGGAGGCCTGGCTGATCGAGTACGCCGCCATGCCGCAGCAGCGGATACGGCCGTTCCGCGAGGTCGGCGACAGCGTGCCCTACTTCTCCATCGTGGTGATCCATGGCAACGGGAGGCGGCCATGAGAGAACCTGCGTGGGGGAAGGAAGGGTGGCTGAAGGTGGTCGGCCTCGGTCCGGGCGATGCTGCGCTGATCACCCCCGAAGTCTCCGCCGCCCTGAGCGAGGCCACCGACGTGGTGGGCTACGTGCCCTACGTCGAACGGGTGGCGCCGCGGCCGGGGCTTACGCGCCACGGCTCGGACAACCGCGAGGAGCTCCGCCGCGCGGAGCAGGCGCTGCGGCTGGCCGCCGAGGGGCAGCGGGTGGTGGTGGTCTCCTCGGGGGACCCCGGGGTGTTCGCCATGGCCGCGGCGCTGTTCGAGGCGCTCGAGGCCGGCGAGCCAGAGTGGCGCGAGCTGGACATCCAGGTGCTGCCGGGCATCTCCGCCATGTTGGCCGCCAGTGCACGCCTGGGGGCACCGCTGGGCCACGATTTCTGCTGCCTCAACCTCTCCGACAACCTCAAGCCCTGGGGGCTGGTGGAAAGGCGTCTGCGATTGGCCGCCGAGGCCGATTTCGCCATGGCCTTCTACAACCCGCGCTCCCGCGCCCGGCCGGAGGGCTTCGTCCGCACTCTCGAGGTGCTGCGCGAGGCCTGCGGGGCGGAGCGCCCGATCATCTTCGCTCGGGCCGTCTCCATGCCGGAAGAGCAACTGACGGTCACCACGCTGGGCGAGGCCACGGCGGAGATGGCCGATATGCGTACCCTGGTGATGGTGGGCTCCAGCCAGACGCGGCTGATCCGGCGTGAAGGCGTGCCCTGGGTCTACACCCCGCGCTCGGCCCCGGGTTCTGACTCAAGGCCTGACGCAGGAGCCGAGCCGTGATGCAGCCAGGCCAACACCGCATCGACCGAATGCACCTCGCGCCGGGGCGGCGGCACTGGCCGCTCGATCATCACCACCGGTACGCCCAGCCGGCGAGCGGCGTCGAGCTTGGCGATGGCGCCGGTGCCGCCGGCGTTCTTGCACACGACGCGCTGGATGCCGTGCTCGCGCAGCAGCGCCAGGTCGCCGTCCAGCGTGAAGGGGCCGCGGTCGAGGACGATATGGTGGCGGGGCAGGGGCGGTGGCGTCTCGGGAGCGTCGACCAGGCGCAGCAGGTAGTGGTGCTGGGGCTGGTCGGCGAAGGCGGCGAGCTGCTGGCGGCCGATGGCCAGCAGGATGCGCCGGGGCGGGCCGGCCAGGGCGCTCACCGCTGCTTCGACGCTGGCGACCGGTTCCCAGCGGTCCCCGGCCTGGGGCACCCAGGGCGAGCGGGTCAGGGCGATCAGCGGAATGCCGCTGTGGCTTGCCGCGGCCACGGCGCTACGGCTCATCCGCTCGGCGAAGGGGTGGGTGGCATCGACCAGATGGGTAATGCGCTGCTCCGTCAGGAAGGCGGCCAGGCCCGCCACGCCGCCGAACCCGCCGACCCGGGTGGGCAGCGGCTGGGGCTTGGGAGTGCTCACTCGCCCGGCATAACTGAACAGGGCCGGGACCTCGCGCTCGGCCAGCGCGGTCGCCAGGGCACTGGCCTCAGTGGTTCCCCCTAGAATCAGGATTTTCATATGACGGACCTTGACGACGCTCCCTGGCTGACCCTGCTCGGCTGGGGGGAAGGTGGCACAGAAGGGCTGACCGCGGCAAGCCGCGAGGCGCTCGAGGCCGCCGAGCTGGTGTTCGGCGCCCGGCGCCATCTACGCCTGCTGCCGCCGCTGTCCGCCGAGGTGCGGGAGTGGCCGGTGCCCTTCGCCGAGGGCATTCCTCGACTGCTGGCCGAGCGGGGCCGGCGGGTGGTCATGCTGGTCTCCGGCGATCCCTTCTGGTTCGGCGCCGGGTCCACCCTGGCGCGCCATCTACCCGCTGCAGAGTGGCGGGCCCTGCCGGCGCCTTCCACCTTCAGCCTGGCGGCAGGGCGCCTGGGTTGGCCGCTGGAGGCGTGTACCTGCCTCGGCCTGCACGCCAAGCCGCTGACGCGCATCCGGCCCTACCTGCAGCAGAACCGACGCTTATTGGTGCTGCTGCGGGACGGGAACGCCGTCCATGAGCTGGCTGGCCTGTTGGTGCGCTTCGGCTTCGGTGGGTCGCGGCTTCACGTGCTGGAAGCGCTGGGGGGAGACGACGAGCGCCTTCGCAGCATGCGGGCCGACGCCGACCTGCCCGGCGATATCGCCCACCCGGTGGCGGTGGGGCTGGAGGTGGTCGGAGAGGGCCCGGCGTTGCCGCTCACCCCCGGCCTGCCGGACACGCTGTTCGAGCACGACGGCCAGCTCACCAAGCAGGCCGTACGCGCCATGACCCTGGCCGCCCTGGCTCCGAGGGCGGGGGAGCGGCTATGGGACATCGGCACGGGCTCGGGCTCGATCGCCATCGAGTGGCTGCTGGTTCATCCGGAGAACCAGGCGGTGGCCTTCGAGTGCCACGCCGAGCGGGCGGCGCGGGCGCGGCGCAACGCCGATAACCTTGGCGTCGACTGGCTCGAGGTGGTGGAAGGCGATGCCCTCGACGTTCTGGAGAATCAGGCACAGGGAGACCTGCCGCCGCCGGATGCGGTCTTTATCGGGGGTGGGCTATCGGAAAGCTTGCTGGAGGCGCTGTGGCAGCGCCTGCCGCCCGGGGTGCGCGTGGTGGCCAATGCGGTGACCCTGGAGTCCGAGGCCCTGCTGGCCGAGTGGCAGCGGCGGGCCGGCGGCGAGCTGCTGCGCATCGAGCTGTCCAGCGCCGCTCCCCTCGGCAACCGTCGCGGCTGGAAGGCCAGCTACCCCATCGTGCAGTGGCGGGTGACCCGATGACGGCGGCATCGAACGACATGCGCGTGGTCGGCTTCGGCTTTCGCCGCGCGGCACCGCTGGCCTCGCTGGCCGATCTGCTGGCACAGCTGGAGGCCCGCTATGGCCCCGTCGACCGCCTGGCGGCGGCAGCGTCCAAGCAGGCGTTGGTGCAGGCGCTGGGGCGCGAGCGGGGCATGGCGGTGATCGCCGTGGCCGACGAGGCGCTGCCATCGGTCGCCACCCTCACGCACTCCCGCCATAGCCTGACGGCCCGGGGCACGGGCAGCGTTGCCGAGGCCGTTGCCCTGCTGGCGGCGGGGCCGGGGGCGACCCTGCTCGCGCCCCGGCTGGTTTCTGCGGATCGCATGGCTACCGCGGCGCTGGCTCGAGTGTCACTGCCGCCAGGAGAGTCGACATGACCATACACTTCATCGGTGCCGGCCCCGGCGCGCCGGACCTGCTGACGCTGCGCGGGCGCGATCTCATCGCGGCCTGCCCCGTATGCCTCTACGCGGGCTCGCTGGTGCCCGAGCAGATCCTGGCCCACTGCCCGGAGGGCGCCCGTATCGTCAATACCGCGCCGCTCTCCCTCGACGAGATCATCGCCGAGATGCGCGCCGCCCATGCTGCCGGTCATGACGTGGCCCGGCTGCACTCCGGCGACCTGTCGATATGGTCGGCCCTGGGCGAGCAGCTGCGCCGGCTGCGCGAGTTGGCGATTCCCTACACCATCACCCCGGGCGTGCCGGCCTTCGCCGCGGCCGCCGCCACCCTGGGCCAGGAGCTGACCCTGCCGGGGGTGGCGCAATCGCTGGTGCTGACCCGCACCCCGGGGCGCGCCAGCGCCATGCCGGCGGGCGAGACCCTGGCCAACTTCGCCAGCAGTGGCACCACCCTGGCGATCCATCTCTCCATTCATAACCTGCCCCAGGTCGTCGCCGAGCTGCTTCCGCACTATGGCGCCGAGTGCCCGGTGGCCATCGTCTGGCGGGCCAGCTGGCCCGACGAACGGGTGGTGCGGGGGCGCCTGGCGACGGTGGAAACCCTGGTCGACGACGCCCTGCAGCGCACCGCGCTGATCCTGGTGGGGCCGGCGCTGGAGAGCGAGGATTTTGCCGAGAGCTGCCTGTATGCGGTTGGCTACGACCGCCGCTTTCGGCCGCAGTCGGCGGAGTCGCCCTTCGCCGACTGCGAGAGGGTCGATAAGAGGAGTGAGCGATGATTCACCTCTCGCTGATCGGCATCGGCACCGGCAACCCCGAGCATATCACCCTGGCCGCGGTGCGGGCGCTCAACCAGGCGGACCTGATCCTGCTGCCGCGCAAGGGGGAAGCCAAGTCGGACCTGATCGACCTGCGCCGGTTGCTGTGCCGCGATCTGCTCGAGGCGTCATCTCGCACCCGGGTCGTGGAGTTCGATCTGCCGTGCCGCGATGCCCGCGCCGACTACCTGGGCGCGGTGGACGACTGGCACGACGCCATTGCCGAGGTGTGGGCGGAACTGATGGCAACGCACCTGCCTGAAGGCGGGCGGGTCGGTATGCTGATCTGGGGCGATCCCTCGCTCTACGACAGCAGCCTGCGTATTGCCGAGCGTCTAGGTGGCAAGGGGCTTGCGCTCGACATACGCGTGGAGCCCGGCATCACCAGCCTGCAAGCGCTCACCGCCGCGCACCGCATCCCCTTGAATGCGCTGGCCGAACCGGTGTTGATCACCACGGGCCGGCGACTGCGGGAGCGCGGCTGGCCCAGTGACGCCGAGAGCGTGGCGGTGATGCTCGACAGCGGCGGTGCCTTCCAGGCGCTGCCCCAGGAAGGCCTCACTATCTGGTGGGGGGCCTATCTGGGCATGGACAAGCAGTGCCTGATCGACGGCCAGCTGGTGGACGTGGCCGCGACGATCCTCGAACGGCGTGCCGCCCTGCGCGAGCGGCACGGCTGGATCATGGACGTCTACCTGTTGCGGCGAGTGTAATTAAGGAGAGTGCAATGAAAACGGTCGACCCCCAGCGCCATGCCGAACGCATGGCACACAAGCAGAAGATCATGCAGGAGCGCATTGCCCGCGCCGACAAGGAGCAGGGCGTGCTGCTGGTACTCACCGGCCCCGGCAAGGGCAAGAGCAGCTCCGGATTCGGCATGCTGGCCCGTGCGCTCGGCCATGGCATGAAGGTGGGCGTGGTGCAGTTCATCAAGGGCAAGTTCCAGACCGGCGAGGAGGCCTTCTTCCGCCAGCAGTCGAACGTCGACTACCACGTGATGGGCGAGGGCTACACCTGGGATACCCAGGATCGCGACAAGGATGTGCAAGCCGCCGAGGCAGCCTGGGAGGTGGCGCGCGGCATGCTCGAGGATCCCGCGGTCGATCTGGTGCTGCTCGACGAGCTCAACATCGCGCTGCGCCACGGCTACCTGGAGCTCGATCGCGTACTCGACGACCTGCAGGCCCGCCCGCCCATGCAGCACGTGGTCGTTACCGGCCGGCACGCACCGGAGGCGCTGATCGAGCTGGCCGACACCGTCACCGAGATGAAGGTGGTCAAGCACGCCTTCAAGGAGCAGGGGATCAAGGCGCAGAAGGGCATTGAACTCTAGCTGATGATTCGGCTGGAGGGGATGATGAGCTTCTCCGGGGACAAGCCATCGCGAGGGCGCTGTGAACCCATCCCTGGGCGCTACTTTTGCCATCCATGGCAAAAGACCCTCGCTTAGACTTGTCCCCGGCGCTCATCCTGCCGACTCGTTCCCTCATGACTTTTTTGGAGAGCCGCATGGCAGAACACAGCGGGCGAGCCGATCACGCCTTTCCCCCGCCACAGCGGGAGGGACTCTACCGCGCGATTCACGAGCGGCGGGACGTGCGCGCCCAGTTCCTGCCGGATCCCGTGCCGCCCGAGGTGCTGGCCCGGCTGCTGGACGCCGCGCACCATGCGCCGTCGGTGGGCTTCATGCAGCCCTGGGACTTCCTGGTGATCGACAGCCTGGAGGTGCGCCGCCGGGTGCATCGGCTGTTCCTACAGGAGAACGAGCGGGGGGCGCAGCAGTTTTCCGCTGAGCGGCAGCAGGCGTACCGCCGCCTCAAGCTCGAAGGCATCCTGGAAAGCCCACTCAACCTCTGCATCACCTGCGACCGTAGCCGTGGCGATGGCCCGGTACTGGGGCGCACCAGCATCGTCGACACGGACCTGTTCAGCACCTGCCTGGCAGTGCAGAACCTATGGCTGGCGGCCCGCGCCGAGGGCATCGGCGTGGGCTGGGTCAGCATTCTCGATCAGCAAGAGCTGGCGACGATCCTCGACCTGCCAGAACAGGTCTACCCCTTGGCGTACCTGTGTCTGGGCTACGTCAGCGAGTTTCTGCAGCAGCCCGAGCTGGCCCGCTCCGGGTGGCGCCAGCGCCTGCCGCTCACCGAGCTGGTGCATGGCAACGGCTGGGGGCAGGCGCTGGCGGACGAGGCGCTTCACGAGGCACTGCAAGAGGTGGCCAGACCATGCCAACCTTGATGATCCAGGGCACCACTTCGGATGCCGGCAAGAGCACGGTGGTGGCGGGGCTGTGCCGGGTGCTGGCGCGGCGCGGGGTATCGGTGGCGCCGTTCAAGCCGCAGAACATGGCGCTCAACAGCGCGGTGACGGTGGATGGCGGCGAGATCGGCCGCTCCACGGCGCTGCAGGCGCTGGCGGCAGGCGTCGAGCCGCATAGCGACATGAACCCGGTGCTGCTCAAGCCCGAGAGCGACCGCGGCGCTCAGGTGATCCTGCGCGGGCGGGTCCACGGCCACATGGACGCGCTGGACTACCACGCCTACAAGCGCACCGCGCGGGAGAGCGTGCTGGCGGCGTGGCACGCGCTGTCGTCGCGCTTCGACGTGATCGTCGCCGAGGGGGCGGGCAGCCCGGCCGAGATCAACCTGCGCGCCAACGACATCGCCAACATGGGCTTCGCCGAGATGGTCGACTGCCCGGTGGTGCTGGTCGGCGATATCGACCGCGGCGGCGTCTTCGCTCAGCTGGTCGGGACCCTGGAACTGCTCAGCGAGAGCGAGCGCTCGCGTACCCGTGGCTTCATCGTCAACCGCTTTCGCGGCGACATCGCCCTGCTCGAGCCGGGGCTCGACTGGCTCACCCAGCGTACCGGCAAGCCGGTATTCGGCACGCTGCCCTATCTGCAAGGATTGTTGCTCGATGCCGAGGACAGCATCGGCCGCAGCGGTCGGGTGGGGCCTGGGGCCACGCTCAAGGTTGTGGTACCGGCGCTGCCGCGTATCAGCAACCACAACGACTTCGACCCGCTGCGGCTGCATCCGCAGGTCGACTTGAGCTTCGTCGGGCCTAACCATATAGGGCCAGGCCGAGCGATCCCGCCAGCGGATCTGATCGTCCTGCCCGGCAGCAAGAGTACCCGTAGCGATCTCGAATGGCTGCGCGCCCAGGGCTGGGAGGAAGCGATACAGCGCCATCTGCGCTACGGCGGCCGGGTGCTCGGCATCTGCGGCGGTCTGCAGATGCTGGGCCGGGCGGTGCACGACCCGGAGGGGCTGGAGGGGCCGGCGGGATCGACCCCCGGGCTCGGACTGCTCGAGTTCGAGACGCGCATGGTAGCGGGCAAGCAGCTGCGCAACGTGAGTGGGCGCTTGCTTCGCGAAGGGGTGCCGATCGCCGGCTACGAGATCCACAACGGGGTGAGCGAGGGGCCTGCCCTGGCGCGGCCGCTACTAGAGCTGCAAGGCCGGCCGGACGGTGCCGAAAGCGCAGATGGCCAGGTCATGGGCACCTACCTGCACGGCCTGTTCGACCGGCCCGAGGCGTGCGCGGCGCTACTTGCCCGCTGCGGGCTCGAGGCGCCGGGAAGCGCAGTGGATTACCAAGCCCATCGCCAGCAGGAGCTGGACCGGCTGGCCGACTGCCTGGAAGCGAACCTGGACATGGCCGCCATCGAACGACTGCTGGGGCTTTGAGTCCTGTAGGCTCATTATTCTTTAGTCCTACGTCCCTGCCTGGGGGACGTTGCTTTGTGTAAGCGCCTCTGCGGCGCCCGCGTTCGGAGCGCCTTGCCTGGAATCATTGACGTTAACGTAAACTTCGCTCAACTGGCGCCAAACCTGTCGACAACTCGCTTGAAAATGTCGAAGCGATATCCAGAAAGCGCCCTCTTTTTCGGGGTGTTACTCGTCTGTGTTTGTAATGTTGTCGACAAGTTCCGGCGAGTGGCGGCTTGTCCACTCGTCACATGGTCGAATGTTGCGCTGCGTCAGACCCGCGTACAACCGAGCTCAGCCAAGAACAACAACAACCGACCAAGAGGACCGCTCAACAAACAGAACCGCTGAGGTGTCGACGTGCTGCTCAAACGCGAATATGGCCAGGAGCACCCCTACTGGCCACTGGGACCCTTCAAGGTCCGCCTGCCTTTCATCCATTTCCCCTGGGCCATCCCGGAAACCATCCAGGCCATGGTGATGTTCGTCATCTCCCTGGGGATGATCCCGCTGCTCGAACAGTACCTGGGCGTGCCCTACGAGGTGGGCCTGGCCTTCGTCGTGGTGTGTGGTATCGGTTTCATCCTACCACCACTGCTGGGGGTGCCGTTCATCGCCGGGTGGATCACACCCGCGATCCCGGTGGTGTTGCTGTTCATCGGCCAGTACGAGCCGGGGCCCGAGGCCATCCGGGCGATGGTGGCGCTGCAGCTGATGGTGACGGCGATCTTCCTGTTCATGGCCGTGACGCGGCTGGGTAGCAAGCTGGTCAACAACGTGCCGGCATCGATCAAGGCGGGCATTCTTCTCGGCGCGGGCATTGCCGCCATCAGCGGCGAGATCGTCGAGGGCGGGAGGCTCTACAACACGCCGATCTCGCTCGGTATCGGCGGGCTGATCACCCTCTACGTGCTGTTCTCGCTCTCCTTCCGTGACCTGGCCGAGAAGTACCGCTGGGCGCGCAACATCGTCGCCTTCGGCATGGTGCCGGGCATGCTGATCACCATGGCCATTGGCTGGGGTGTCGGTGAGTACTCGATGCCGACGGTGGAGTGGGGACTGGCCGTGCCCGATTTCGCCGGCATCTGGGCCTACCTGCCGTTCTCCATCGGCGCGCCGCCCATCGAGCTGATGGTGGCGGCGATTCCCACCGCCATCATTGCCTACATCATCGCCTTCGGCGACATCGTGGTGGGTCAGACCCTGCTCAAGCGCGTCGATCATCTGCGTCCCGACGAAAAGATCGAGGTCAACGTCGACCGCGTGCACCTGATCACCGGTATCCGCAACCTGATGCACTCGCTGCTGGCGCCCTATCCGGGGCTGGCCGGGCCGCTGTTCACCGGCGGCATGGCCACCGTGACCGAGCGTTACCGCTACGGGCGCAAGGCGATGGACACCATCTACTCCGGCACCGGTGTGTTCTGGATCGTCGGCTTCTTCGCTCTGTTCCTGCTGCCGCTGGTGACCTTCTTCCGCCCGGTGCTGCCCATTGCGCTGTCGATCACGCTGCTGATCACCGGCTACCTGTGCATCGCCGTGGCGGTGGAGCAGATCAAGAACGCCACCGCCATGGGCGTGGCGGGCATCATGGGCGTGGTGCTGGCCACCCACGGCGCGGCCTGGGGCCTGGGCATCGGCCTGATCCTCTATTTCCTGATCGAGCACCGTGCCCGCGGTGCGCGCGAGGCCGAGGAGCAGGAGCCGATTGCGGTGGAGGATGACATGGTGGTGGAGCGCGACGAGGAGGAGGCCGGGCGGCCCGAACCCGCCGCGCGCTGAAGACGCCACTGCCATGCAATGCGGGCCGACGCCGAGGCGTCGGCCCGCTGCGTTACAGAGACCGAGGCGCGATGGAACTCAGTCCGGCGCGATGGGCAACCGGCGCTTGTGTGCGGTGCGCCGGTAAGTGGTGAGGATGGTCTCGTAAGCCTGTTCTGACACTTCCCGATTTTCCAGGAAGTCGTCGATCTCCTCGTAGCTGACGCCGAGGGCCACCTCGTCGAGCTTCTGCGGTGCCAGCGACTCGAGATCGGCGGTGGGGGCCTTGTTCACCAGTGCTGCGGGCGCCCCCAACTGCTGGCCGAGCAGGCGCACCTGGCGTTTGCTCAGCCCGGTCAGGGGCGCCACGTCGCAGGCCCCGTCACCGTACTTGGTGAAGAAGCCCATCAGCGCCTCGGCGGCCTGGTCGGTGCCGATGACCAGGCCGCCGCGGGCGCCGGCCACGGCGTACTGGGCCACCATGCGCTGGCGCGCCTTGATATTGCCCAGCACGAAGTCGCGCTGGTGGGCGTCCTTGAACGTCAGCCCGCCGTTTTCCAGCGCTTCCAGCAGCGCATCGCTGGCGTCCTGGATGTTCACGTCGAGCACTTCGTCGGGCTGGATGAAGGCCAACGCAGCGTTGGCGTCGTCGGCATCCTGTTGCACGCCGTAGGGCAGACGCATGGCCACGAAAGTGGCCCGCTCGCCCTGCTCGCGGCGCTGCTCCACGGCGAGCTGCGCCAGGCGCCCCGCCACGGTGGAGTCGACCCCACCGCTGATGCCCAGCACCAGCGTGGTCTGGCCGCTCTCCTGCATGACCCGGCACAGGAAGTCGCGCCGCCGCTCGATCTCATGCCGGACATCGATGTCGCTGCGGGCTTGCAGCTGCACGCCGACGGCGCGCTGTACGGCCCGGCGCGAGCGCGTCTCTTCCTGGCTCTGCGTCGTGCTCTCGAGGCACAGCCGATGGTAGTGGGGTAGGCGCTCCAGGGCGTAGTGGGCCGCGGCCAGGCGCACCTCGTTGCGGGTGCCGTCGAAGCGTCGTGTCTCGCAGTAGTGGTGGTGATCGCCATCGTGACGGAAGGCCCAGGCGAAGCAGACGGTGCCGATCGGCGTATCGTCGTCGCCGGGGTTGGGGCCGGCGATGCCGGTGTTGGCCAGCGCCACGTCGGCATCGTTGTTGTTCAGCGCGCCGGCGGCCATTTCGCTGGCCACGGCTTCGCTGGTTAGGCCGTAGCGCTCGATGGTGTCGAAGCTGACGCCCAGGTAGCGGTTCTTCGACTGGGGCGAATAGACGCCGAGGCCGCAGTCGATGCTCTGGCCGCTGCCGGGCACTCTGGCCAGTTCCGAGACGATCAGTCCGGCTGTGCATGACTCGGCGGTGGCAAGCTTCAGTTCGTTGTCGATCAGATAGTCCGTGATCCTGTCCAGCAGCTCCATTGCCTCTCCTCCTGATGGCCGACTAGCCTTCCCTAAGCTAGGCCAATTTTTCACTCGTCGCGTGCTGATCGAAGGCAACGCCACTCGACAAACGATCCGATCGGACAGGGAGTCGTGACATGGAGCGTATCGACAAGGCAAAGGTCGCCTTCTTGCAGGAAGTCGTGGAACGGGAGCGTGAGTATCGCCACGAGAGCGAAATGGCGTCTTTTGGCGAGAGCGGCGAGGAAGACCAAGAGCTGGTCGGCATCGCCTTGATGGGCGCCGAAGGTGACGTTGCCCAGGCGGGCAGCGCCGAGCAGCGCTTTCCCCTCGAGAGCGTGTCCAAGGCGCTGACGCTTGCCCTGGCGCTGGAGGACGTGGGCGCCGAGGCGCTGTTCGCGCGGGTCGGCATGGAACCCTCGGGCGATCCCTACCACTCCATCGCAACGCTCGAAGAGGGCGAGATGGGCATTCCCTCCAACCCCATGATCAATGCCGGTGCCATCGTCACCACGGCGATGATACGTGGTCGGGATGGGAAGGATCGCTTCGAGCGGCTACGCGATTTCTTTCGTCGGCTCTCCGCTAACCCCGAGCTGGATTACAACCGCGCCATGTTCGAGGCCGAGGACCAGGATCTCAACCGGGCGCTGTTCTACTACATGCGCAGCCACGACGTGCTGGTGGGCAGCGAGGAGGATCTGCTGGTGCCCTATCTCAAGCAGACCTCCATCGAAATGAACTGTCGCGAGCTGTCGCGTATCGCCGCGGTACTGGCCAATAGGGGGTGTGACCCGGTGAGCGGGGAGCGTTTGATCGGCGAGGAGACGGTGCGCATCGTGCTGACGCTGATGTTCACCACCGGCATGTACGACCAATCGGGCAGGTATGCCGTGGAGGTCGGCATGCCTTCGAAGAGCGGCGTTTCCGGTGCCATCCTGGCGGTGGCACCCGGGCGCTTGGGCTGCGGCGTGATCGGCCCAGCGCTCAACGAGCACGGCAACAGCGTGGCCGGGCTGCGTCTGCTCGAGGCGCTGTCGAACCGCTGGCAGCTGGGCGTGTTTGCCTGAGCCTGCGGCCCGTTACCGCTCAGGGCTGGGTGAGAGCGGGCGGCGGGGCGATGCCTTCGAACAGGGCCGGGTCGTCGCTGATGGCGCTGTCCACCCCCCACGCCCAGCGATTGGCGAAGGCCGCCGGGTCGTTGGGGGTGTAGCACAGCAGTCGGTAGCCGGCGGCCTTGATCTCCCGGGCCCGCTTGGCGGTGAGGCGAGTCCAGTCGGTATGGATGCTGAAGGCCTCCAGCGCCTCGCAGCGCGACTGCCACTTCGTGGGCACGCTCTCGCTGAGCACGCCGATGGGCAACAGCGAGGCGTCGGCGATGGCGCGAGCCTGACGCAGGGCGGGTTGATCGAAGGAGGAGACGATCAGCCGCTCTGGCGGCAGCGCCTCGAGCAGGCGCGGTATCACCGCTTCGGCCAGCTCGGTACCGCTGCGCCGGCTGGTCACCTTGAGTTCCATGTTGACGCCCATGTCCAGCTCTACCAGCAGGTCGAGCATCTCGCGTAGAGTGGCCATGCGCTGGCCGCGAAAGCCGTCGCCGAACCAGCCGCCGACGTCCAGCTTGCGCACCGCGGCCAGATCCAGCGAGGCGAGCCTGCCGTGGCCGTCGGAACAGCGCTTGAGCGTGGCGTCATGCCAGATCACCGGGGTGCCGTCACCGAGCAATTGCACGTCGAGCTCCACCCATGAAAAGCCGGCATCGTGGGCGGCGCGCACCGCTGCCAGGGTGTTTTCCGGGGCATGGGCGGACAGCCCGCGATGGGCGATCAGTCGGGGCAGGGCGATGGCGGGGTGCGGTGAGGTCATGCATGAGCTCCAATCGAAGGGTCCAGGCAAATCTATCGTGTGTCGATGACAGGATAGCGACCCGCTCGGGGCACGCGTGGTATCGGGCGCGACTATGCTAGTCTTGCGCCTTTGGATAAAGCAATGAGGCAAGGCATGAAGGTGATGACCCCCGAGCGTGACGAGCAGCGCGACGCTTGGCTCGCGCGGCTGTGCGCCGATGTCTATGGTAGGGAAGCGGGGCTGTCGCCGTTGGTCACTTTCACCGGGACGCGACAGGTGCTGTTCGCTCAGGAGGCCGCCAGGCTGTGGGCGCTGGTGGACGAGCAGGGCCGGCCGGGCGCTCTGGCACTCTTGACGCTCGACGTGTCGGGCAGCGACATGATTCTTTGGCACCATGCCTCGCCCGGCGGCGACCGCGAGAGCGTGCGTCGCTTGATTCGTGAACTGGTGCAGAAGGCGCCGCTGCGCGTCGATGCGGCGAACCAGGAAGAAGAAGGCTTCTACCGCCGCTGCGGTATCAATCGCTGGTTCGCGGCCCCCGGCGGCCGGCGTGTCGGGCTCTCCCCGCATCATTCGGCACGCGGCGTGAGCGAGCTGGAGCCACCGCTGGGCTTCGATGAGGAGGCGATTTTGCGCCACTTCAAGCATGACGCTCACTTCTTCGAGCAGGAGAAGGCGCGCTTCGTCGAACGCCTGGCCGCATTTCCCGGGTAGGGGAGCGGTCTGTTGCCATCACCCCCTTGACCCCATGCGCGCATGGCGGTTGGATGAAGCACACCTATCGTTAGCCGACAAAGGAAAATACCCCATGGCAAAGCGAATTCAGTTCTCTCGCACCGGCGGTTCCGAAGTGCTCGAGCTCATCGACGTGACGCCGGCCGATCCGGCACCCGGTGAAGTGCGGGTCAGGAACGAGGCGATCGGGCTCAACTTCATCGACATCTATTTCCGCACCGGTCTCTATCCCGCGCCCGGCCTGCCGTCGGGGCTGGGCACCGAGGGTGCCGGTGTGGTCGATGCCGTGGGCGAGGGGGTGAGCCACCTGAAGGCGGGCGACCGGGTCGCCTATGCTCAGGGGCCGCTGGGCGCCTACGCCGAGTATCATGTGCTGCCGGCGGACAAGGTGGTGACGCTGCCCGATGACGTCGATGCCGAGACCGCCGCCGCCAGCATGCTCAAGGGCCTCACCGTGCAGTACCTGCTGCGCCAGACCGCTCCGCTCAAGGGCGGCGAGACGATCCTGTGGCATGCCGCTGCCGGCGGGGTGGGCTCGATTGCCTGCCAGTGGGCCAAGGCACTTGGGGTCAAGCTGATCGGCACCGTCAGCTCGGAAGAGAAGGCAAACCTGGCCAAGGCCAACGGCGCCTGGGAGACCATCGACTATACCCGCGAGAACGTCGTGGAGCGGGTGCGCGAACTCACCGACGGCGCGATGTGCGACGTGGTCTACGACTCGGTGGGCAAGGACACCTGGATCACCTCGCTGGACTGTCTCAAGCCGCGTTCGCTGATGGTCAGCTTCGGCAACGCTTCCGGGGCGGTGGAAGGCGTCAATCTGGGCATTCTCAATCAGAAGGGCTCGCTGTTCGTCACCCGTCCCAGCCTCAACGGCTACGCCGACACCCGCGAGCGGCTGGAGGCGATGTGTCGCGACCTGTTCGACATGCTGGGCAGCGGCAAGGTCAAGATCGACATCGGCCAGCGCTACTCCCTGGCCGAGGCCGGCAAGGCCCAGGACGCCCTGGCCAGCCGCCAGACCACCGGCTCCACCATTCTGCTGCCGTAAGCAGAAGCGCAGACCTGCTCATGCGACGCCCGCCTCATTCGAGGCGGGCGTCGTCGTTGGCGGCCTCGGGAACGAGGGAAGTCATTCGTTGCTGACGTAGGCGCCCATCTCGCGCATGCGCGATTCGAAGCTTGCCACATTGTCGACCAGGCTGTCGGGGCCGTAGGCGACGCACTCGGCCAGTAGCACCTCGATCAGGGTGATGGCGGAGAGAATCGAGGGAAAGAAGTGCGGCGTGGCGTTGGCCACGGTGAAGGTGATGGCCGCGCCGGGCACCAGCGGCGAGCGCAGGGTATCGGTGATGACGATGGGCTTGATGCCCGCCGCGCGGGCGATCTCCAGGGCGCGCACGGTCTCGGCGCAGTAGGGTTCGAAACCGAAGGCGACCACCACGTCGTGCTCGCCGAAGGGGGCCAGCTCGGTCAGCAGGCCGCCCTCCTGGCCGCGAATGAGCTGGACGTTGGGCATGGCGATGCGGCCGACGTAAGCGAAGTGATAGGCGCAGGCGAAGGTATCGCGAAAGCCCACCACGGCGATCTTCTCGGCGGCGAGCAGCATCATGGCGGCGTCCCGCACGCGGGCCTGATTGTCGGCGGTGAACAGACGGCCGATATTGTCGAAGGCGGCATCGCCGACATCGAGAAACACCTGGTCGTCGGTCTGGCTGGCCAGGTTGCGCAGGTCGCTGGCGCGGCCCGAGAGCTCCACCGGCCCGGCCTGCACGGCCGATTGAAACACTTCGCGAAATTGTTCGTAGCTGTCGAAGCCGAGGCGCTTGGCCAGGCGCACCAGGGTCGAGGAGGTGACCCGGGCGGCACCGGCCGACTTGCGGATCGACTGAAAGGCGATCTCCACCGGATGCTCCAGCACGTAGCCGGCGGCAAGCTTCAGCTGCGGGCTGAGCTCGGGATAGGCGGCGGCCAACTGCTGGTTCACGGCGTCCAGCCCGGTGGGCGGGCATGCCTGTTCCGGAGTGGTGTCAGCGCTCTGTGTCTCTCGTTCCAGCACGGCTGTCTCCTCGGTCAGGGGGCCGGGGCCCGGCTCATGGAAGCCGACGGGAAGGGAGGCGCATTGTAACGCATGGCATCCGTCAAGCAATGACACATTTGTTTCCACTTTCTTTTTTTGGCGTCACGCTCGTGTTGACGGCGTGCGGTTCCTTGTCTAGCATGCGCATAAAACAAATGTGACATGAAATGTTTTATAACGTCACGTTTGTTTCTATATGGCACTTATCGTGTCATTCGTTATCGCCACGTCAGTCAACCATTACGTCGAGAGAGTGCCGTCACGCTCATGAGCGCCACCAGCCCCGAAACCCTCATCGTCGACCGCCGCGGGGCGGTCATGGAAATCCGCTTCAACCGGCCGCATCGCCTCAATGCGGTGGTCGAGGCGTTCTACAGCGAGCTGCTCGCCGCCCTGGCAGAAGCCGAGCGCGATCCTGAGGTGCGCTGCGTGATCCTCACCGGCGAAGGACGGGCCTTTTGCGTCGGTGCCGACATGAAGGAGCACGGCAGCGCCCAGCGCACGCTGTTCCAGCGTCGCCGCTACCTGCAACTGGGTAACGACGTGTGCGAAGCGATCCTGCGTCATCCCAAGCCGGTCATTGCCGCCGTCAACGGCTACGCCCTGGGCGCCGGTGCCGAAATGGCGGTGGCCTGCGACTTCATCGTCATGGCCGAGGAGGCGCAGATCGGCTTCCCCGAAACCAGCATCGGTACCTGTGTCGGTGGCGGGGTCTCGAAGCTCCTGCCACAGCTGGTGGGGCTGAACATGGCGCGTCAGCTTCTCTATACCGGGCGGCGCATCGACGGTCGCGAGGCGGCTCGCATCGGCCTGGCCACCTCGAGCCACGCCGCCGATGCCATGCCGGCCGAGGCGCAGGCACTGGCCGAGAGCCTGGCCAGGCAGGCGCCGGTATCGATCGCCATGCTCAAGCGGCTGGTCAACCAGGGCAGCGACACCGGGCTCGAAAGCCAGCTGCAGCAGGAGCTGGACGCGGTCTTCACCTGCTCGACCACGGCCGACTGGCAGGAGGGAGTCGACGCCTTCGCCGAGAAGCGTACCCCCCAGTTCAAGGGCCATTGAGACTCAAGGATGCGAGACATGAACCCCATCGAAGGACACCTCCCCGTACGCAGTCCGCTGCACGCCATCCTGGCTCCCACCGGCATTGCCGTGGTGGGCGCCTCGAGCGATCCCACCAAGCGCGGCTACAAGGCCATGGTCGGCCTGATCAAGGATGGCTTTCGCGGCGACATCTATCCCGTCAATCCCAAGGCCGACATGATCCTCGGCATCAAGGCCTGGCCGTCCATCGCCGCGATTCCCGGCTCGCCCGAGCTGGCGCTGATCTGTACCCCGGCCGCCAGCGTGCCGGGCCTGATCGCCGAGTGCGGCCGCCGCGGCATCAAGGGGGCGGTGATACTCGCCAGCGGCTTCGCCGAGATCGGCGGCGAGGGCGCCGAGCTGGAACGCGAGATGATGGCCAAGGCCGAAGCCCACGGCGTGCGCATCATCGGCCCCAACACCTCCGGTGTGTTCAACCTGCACCACCGGCTCAATCTGCTGGCGCTGGACAACGTCAAGCCCGGCGATGTGGGCATCGTCTCCCAGTCGGGCAACATGCTGCTGTCGCTGGCGCTGGAGGCTCAGTACAACGGCCAGGTGGGCTTTTCCACCTACGTCGGGCCGGGCAACCAGAGCGATATCGGCTTCGACGACTACCTGCGCTATCTCGGCGAGGACGAGCATACCCGGGTGGCCACGCTCTACGTGGAGGGCTTTCGCGACGGGCGCAAGTTCCTCGAGGTGGCGCGCGACGTCACCGCCATGAAGCCGGTGGTGGTCTACAAGTCGGGCTCCACCGAGGCCGGACAGAAGGCGGCCAGCTCGCATACCGGCGCGCTGGCCGGCAGCTATGCCATGACCGTGGACCTGCTGCGGCAGGCCGGCGTCAGCGTGGTGCAGCATTCCGACGAGATCCTGCCGGTGGCCGAAGGCCTCGGCCTGTTGCAGAAGGCCCGCGGCAAGCGGGTGGCGGTGATCTCGGATGGCGGCGGCCAGGCCACCATCGCCTCCGACCGCCTGGCCGAGGCGGGGCTGGAACTGGCCGAGCTCAGCGAGGAGACCCGGCAGAAACTGCGCGACGTGCTGTTTCCCCAGGCCTCGACGGTCAACCCGGTGGACGTGGCCGGTTCCACCGACGCCAATCCCTCCTTGCTGGCCACCTGCATGGAGATCGTCGCCGCAGACGACAACGTCGACAGCGTCTTCCTGGTGGGCATGTTCGGCGGTTACAGCATCCGCTTTGCCGAGTCGCTGCTGGGCGACGAGATGCGCGGCGCCGAGGCGATGGTGGATCTGTCCAAGGCGACCGACAAGCCGCTGGTCATCTACAGTCTCTACACGCCGATCAAGCCACCGGCCCTGCGCCGGCTGCACGAGGCGGGGCTGCCCATCTACGCTTCCATCGAGCAGGCGGTGCGGGTTCTCGCCGCCCTTGGCGAGCGGGGCGAATATCTCGCCCTGAGCCGGCAGCACCCTCGTGAATCGGCCATCGCACCCAAGCCCGAACTCAGCGACATGTTCCAGCGTGCCCGCGCCGAAGGGCGTGACCTGTTCGAGTACGAGGCCAAGCGGCTGCTGCGTGAGCACGGCATCGACGTGCCGCAGGAGCTGGTGGTGCGCAGCGATGCCGAGCTCGGTGAGGCGGCAGCCACCTTCGGCGACACGCCGCTGGCCATGAAAGTGGTCTCGAAGGACATCCTGCACAAGTCGGATGCCGGCGGGGTCAAGCTCAACCTGGTCGGCGAGGCCGCACTGCGTCGTGCCCGGGAGGAGATCCTCGCCGCCTGCCGCGCCTACGACGCGCGAGCCGAGATCGAGGGGGTGCTGGTCACGCCGATGGCCCGGAAGGGCACCGAGGTGATCGTCGGCGTGATCCGCGACCCGATCTTCGGGCCGGTGTTGATGTTCGGCCTGGGCGGGATCTTCGTCGAGATCCTCGAGGACGTCGCCTTCCGCGCGATCCCGCTGTCGCGTCACGACGCGCGCAGCATGGTGGAGCAGATCAAGGCGCGCAGGATCCTCGAGGGCGCCCGCGGTGAGCCGGCGGTGGACAAGGAGGCGCTGGTGGAGCTGCTGCTCACGGTGTCGCGCATCGCCGATGCCTATCCTGAGCTCAGCGAGCTCGATCTCAACCCGGTGATCGTCAATGCCGACGGCTATGCCGTGGTGGATGCCCGCGTTATCGTGGAACGCGAATCCGTCAACGAAAACGCCAAGGAGTCCGTGGCATGAGCGACAGCACGAGCCAGTCCCAGCCCACCCCGCCCGTTCTGCAGGATGCGCTGCTGACGGTTGAAGAGCGCGTGGCGACCCTGACCCTGGATCGCCACGACGTGCGCAACGCCCTGACCGGCACGGCACTGGCCGACGACATCGTCGCCGTGGCGGAGTGGGTCAACCGTTGCGACGAGGTTTCGGTGCTGGTCATCACCGGCGCAGGCTCGGCCTTCTCTGCCGGCGGCAACGTCAAGGACATGGCCAGCCGCGGCGGCGACTTCGCCGGCGACGTGGCCGAGGTGGCGGCACGCTACCGGCGCGGCATCCAGCGCATTCCGCTGGCGCTGCAGGCGGTGGAGGTGCCGGTCATCGCTGCGGTCAACGGTCCCGCCATCGGGGCCGGCTTCGACCTGGCCAACATGGCCGACATCCGCATCGCTTCGAGCAAGGCCAAGTTCGGCGAGACCTTCCTCAACCTGGGCATCATTCCCGGCGACGGCGGCGCCTGGTTCATGCAGCGCCTGATCGGCTACCAGCGCGCCTTCGAGCTGACTCTCTCCGGGCGGGTGATCGATGCCGCGGAGGCCAAGGAGTACGGCATCGTGCTCGAGGTCACCGAGCCGGAGGCGCTGATGGGGAAGGTGAACGAGCTGGCGGCGCGCATCGCCGCCCAGCCGCCCAAGGCCACGCGGCTGACCAAGCGCCTGATGAAGATGGCGCAGCGCACCGAGCTCAAGGATTTCCTCGATCTCTGCGCCGTGTTCCAAGGCATGTGCCACAACGAGCCGGAGCATCTGGCGGCAGTCAACGCCATGCTCGAGAAGATGGCCAAGTAACCCCCTGAAGACCGGAACCCGGCTGCGGCCGGGTTCTTTCGTTTCGGCGCGTGCTAAACGCATGCCAAGGCAAAGAAAGCGCTGGATTTTTTTGCGTGCGGCTGTTGTGCTGAAAGCTCGCCGACACAGGGAGTGGACATGGCCGACCATACGCTGGTTTTCATCGTGCTGGGGCTGACGCTAGCCGCTTTCGTCTGGGGGCGCTTTCGCTACGATCTGGTGGCGCTGGCTGCGCTGGTGGTATCGGTCATCCTGGGCCTGGTGCCGGGGGAAGAGGCCTTCTACGGCTTCGGCCACCCGGCGGTGATCACCGTCGCCGCCGTACTGGTGCTCAGCCGCGGCTTCGAGCGCTCCGGCGTGGTGGATGTCATCGCCGAACAGGTGCTCAAGGTCGGCGACCGCCTGTTCCTGCAACTGGTCGCGTTGACCGGCACCGTGGTGGTGCTGTCCGGCTTCATGAACAACGTAGGCGCCCTGGCGCTGCTGCTGCCGGTGGCCATGCGCCTGGCCCGGGAACACGATACCTCGCCCTCACTGTTGTTGATGCCGCTGGCCTTTGGCTCGCTGCTCGGCGGCTTGATGACGCTGATCGGCACCCCGCCCAACATCATCATCGCCAGCTACCGTGGTTCCGAGACCGGCGAAACTTTCGGCATGTTCCACTTCTTTCCCGTTGGCGCCGTGGTTGCCCTGGCGGGCTTTGCCTTCATCGTGCTGCTGGGCTGGCGCCTGGTACCGCAGCGGGCCGGCAAGGCCACCACCGAGGAGATGTTCGATACCGCCAACTATCTGGTCGAACTGAAGGTAGACGAGGATTCCAAGGCGGCGGGATGGACCCTGCGTGAACTCCAGCGTGAACTGGAGGAGACGGTGCCGGTGCTGGCGGTGGTGCGTGATGACCGCCGCTGGGCCGGGCATGCCTTTCTCGGTGTGCTTCGTGAGGGCGATATCCTGCTGATGGAAGCGGGTCCCGACGAGATGAAACTGCTCGAGGACAAGGCCGGTCTGCACCTGGGCGTAGGGCCTGAAGAGCAGGAAGCATTGGAGAATGAGGCGCAGCCCCGGGAAGAAGCGGCCGACTCTGCTGCATCGAAGCCTGCCGCCTCGGAGAACGTGGCGCTGGGTACCGAGAGCGATACGAGTGCAAGACGGGAAGACGACGAAAAGGGCACCAAGAAGAAAAAGTCGGAGAAGAAGCCGGCGACCACCGAAGGGCTCGAACTGGTCGAGGCGGTGGTGCGCAACGACTCCATGATGATCAACCGCACCGTCACCCAGCTGCGCCTGCAGAACCAATACGGTCTGCACCTGATCGCCGTTGCTCGTGATGGGGGGCGGTTACGCCAGCGTCTGCGCGATATTCGTTTTCGTCCCGGCGACGTGCTGTTGCTGCAGGGCGGTGAGAGCAACCTTGGCGAGAGCCTGGCAACCTTGGGCTGTTTGCCGCTGGCAAGGCGCAACCTGCCGTTGGGACAGCCACGCATGTTGCTGGTCTCGTTGGTCGTCTTCGCTCTGGCCATCGCGGCCATGCTGCTGGACCTGCTGCCGGCGTCGGTGGCACTCACTGCTGCCGCGCTGGTATCGCTGCTGGTAGGCGTGCTGCCGCTGCGCGAGGCCTACCAGTCGGTCGACGGGCCGGTCATCGTACTGCTGGGGGCCATGATTCCGGTCGGCCAGGCGCTGGAAACCAGCGGCGGGGCCAGCCTGATTGCCGAGGCGCTACTCACGGCCGGTCAGCAATGGCCGATCATGGCGCTGCTGGTGGGCCTGTTCCTGATCTCGATGCTGCTTTCCAACGTGATCAATAATGCCGCAGCGGCGCTCTTGATGGCTCCCATCGCCGCCAGCCTGGCCGACGGTTTCGGCGCTTCGGTCGACCCCTTCCTGATGGTGGTGGCCGTCAGCGCCTCCTGCGCCTTTCTCACTCCCATCGGGCATCAGTCCAACACTCTGGTGATGGGGCCTGGCGGCTACCGATTTGGCGACTATTGGCGCATGGGCTTGCCGCTATCCTTATTGGTGCTGGTGGTATCGTTGCCGATGATCCTGCTTGTGTGGCCCTTGTAGGGAATCGCGATTCCCTACTGCGCTCGCTATCCTGATCGCCGGCGGTATCGAAGCGTCGAACCGTCACAATCCTCATTGAGCAATAAGTCAACTCCGGTTGCTCCGTTCCGGCGGCGACCAGCCTAGCTTCGCTCGTGACGTGAATCACACTTCCCTGACTTTCGAATAGAGGTCTTAAAAACCCCGGCGCTGGGGCCGGGGTTTGGTAGGGGGCCGATCTTACGCCGCGTTGTGGCGCAGGATGTTGGCCTTGTCGGTGGCGAATTCGTCGTACTCGAAGTCGTCCACGCTGAGCAGTTCGAGTACTTCGGCTTCGAAGCGGCGCATGAACTCGGCATCCTCCTCGCTGACCAGACCCTTCTCCCGCGCCGCTTCCAGGCGCGCCTCGGGGTGCAGCGCCTGACGCGGCAGCTCGCCCTTGGCATAGGCCTTGTTGACCGTGCGGTAGAGCGCTTCGGCGCGGTCGTAGTCGGCCAGCAGGGCGTTGTAGTGGGCCAGCGGATTGTCCTTGACGCCGTCGTCGTCCAGCCAGGCCGCGGCGATCAGCTTGGTGCGCAGCGCCGTGTCGCGCGATACGGCCTGGGCGATCTCGCGGGTCAGATGGTCGGCGGGGCGCTTCCAGCGCCGGCCCAGCGGCATCGTCACGGCGCGCAGCACGCCGGCCAGCGCCCGGTTGGGCAGGTTGTCGAACAGCTCGTCGAAGGCCTGCTCGGCGCGCTGCAGCAGATGGGTACAGCTGTAGTGGAGCAGGGCGGCTTCGCCCTCGACCTTGTCGCCCTCCTGCCAGTGCTTGAGCACCATCGAGGCCAGGTAGAGGTTGGAGAGCACGTCGCCCAGGCGCGCCGAGATCATTTCGCGCTGCTTGAGCGCGGCGCCCAGGCTGGCCATGGCGGCATCGGCGCACAGGCTGAAGGCGGCGGAGAGACGCGCCATGTCACGAGCATAGGGCGCGGCGACTTCATCGAAGGGCACCGTGGGCTTGCCGATGCCGAGCCCCATGGTGAAGGCGCGGGCGGCGTTGCCGAAGACCAGCGCGCCATGGCCGAAGAAGGCGCGGTCGAAGGCCTTGAGGTCGTTGCTGTCGGAGGCGGCCAGCTCTTCGAGCACGAACGGATGACAGCGGATGGCGCCCTGACCGAAGATCATCAGGTTGCGAGTCATGATGTTGGCGCCCTCGACCGTGATCGAGACCGGGTTGGCGCTGTAGCCGATGCCCAGGTAGTTGCGTGGGCCCAGGGTCACCGCCTTGCCGCCGTGGATGTCCATGGCATCGGAGAGCCCGAGGCGCTGGAACTCGGTGAGCTGGCTCTTGAGGATCGCCGAGGGCACGGAAGGCTTCTCGCCGCGGTCGATGGTGTTGGCGGTCTGGTAGACCGCTGCCTGGGCGATGTAGCCCAGCGAGGCCAGGCGTGCCAGCGGTTCCTGTACGCCCTCCATTTCCACCACCGGTACGTTGAACTGGCGTCGGATACGACCGAAGCCGCCGGTCCAGCCCAGGGCGTAGCGCATGGTGCCGCTGGCACCGGAGGGCAGGGTGATGCAGCGGCCGATGGAGAGACACTCCACCAGCATGCGCCAGCCCTGACCGATCATCTCGGTGCCGCCGATGATGGTATCCAGCGGGACGAAGACGTCCTTGCCCTTGATCGGACCGTTGAGGAACGGGCTGCCGATGGGGTGGTGGCGGCGGCCGATCTCCATGCCGGCGGTGTTGCGTGGCACCAGCGCCAGGGTGATGCCGCGGTCCTCTTCCTCGCCCAGCAGGTGGTCGGGGTCGAACAGGCGGAAGGCCAGGCCCACCACGGTGGCGATGGGCGCCAGGGTGATCCAGCGCTTCTCGAAGTTGAGACGCAGGCCCAGTACCTCCTTGCCGTCGACCATCTGCTTGCACACGATGCCGGTGTCGGGCAGCGAGGTGGCGTCGGAGCCGGCGCGCGGGCCGGTGAGACCGAAACAGGGGATCTCGCGACCGTCGGCCAGGCGCGGCAGGAAGTGATCCTTCTGCGCCTGGGTGCCGTACTTGAGCAGCAGCTCGCCGGGGCCCAGGGAATTGGGTACGCCCACCGTGACCATCAGCGTCTCGCTGATGGAGAGCTTCTGCAGCACCAGCGACTGCGCCTTGGCCGAGAACCCGAGGCCGCCATACTCCTTGGGAATGATCATGCCGAAGAAGCCTTCCTTCTTCAGGTACTGCCACAGCTCTTCGGGCAGGTCGGCACGCTCCTTGGCGATCTCCCAGGCATTGCACATGCCGGCGGCCACCGAGCACTGATGCTCGAGGAAGCTGCGCTCCTCCTCGGTCAGGCCGTCGTCGTGGTAGCTCATCAGCTTGTCCCACTGGGGACGGCCCGAGAACAGCTCGCCGTCCCAGGCCACGGTGCCGGCTTCCAGGGCGATGCGCTCGGTATCCGAGACCTTGGGCGAGACGCGCTTGAACATGGCGAACAGGCGCGGGCTGAGCCAGTGGATACGCAGCGCCGGCAGGCCGGCCACGGCCACTGCCGCCGCGCCGAGCAGCAACAGCACGCCGAGCACGGGGGAGCCCAGCAGCAGCCCCGCCAGGCCGAGTACGCCGAGTAGCGCCAGGGTAGGCACCGCGCCGGCCTCGCGCCGCATCAGCACCAGCAGGCCGACGACGGTGAGGATCAGGAGTATCAGGGTGAGCATGCCTCGTCTCCGTATTTCGGATCGCGTTTAGAACAGTTGTTTGAATGTGTCAGACTAGCCGATCTCCCGAGTGCTGGCCAGTCCTGAGGCGCACACGAAATGACAGCGCCCTGCATGAGGCAGGGCGCTGGGTAGAAAGTAAAGTGCTTGCTTAAATGAGGCGTCGCTGTGGCTCGCGCCTGGCCGGGCTGTCGCCAGCCACGAAATAGGGCGCATCGGAAGCGGGCAGCGGTTCGCGACCGCGAATACGGTCGGCGATCTTCTCGGCCAGCATGATGGTCGGCGCGTTGAGGTTGCCGGTGGGAATCACCGGGAACAGCGAGGCGTCGACCACGCGCAGCCCTTCTACTCCATGCACCCGCCCCTGGCCGTCGACCACGGCGTCGTCGCCCTCGCCCATGCGACAGCTGCCGCAGGGGTGATAGGCGGTCTCGGCGTGCTCGCGTACGAAGGCGTCGAGCTGCTCGTCGCTCTCCACCACCGGGCCCGGCGAGATCTCCCGGCCGCGATACGGATCCATCGCCGGCTGAGCGATGATCTCGCGGGTCAGGCGAATGGCGTCGCGGAACTCCTGCCAGTCCTTCTCCCTGGACATGTAGTTGAACAGGATGCTGGGAGCGGCCTTGGGGTCGCGCGAGGTGAGGCGAATGCGCCCGCGGCTCTCGGAGCGCATCGAGCCCACGTGAGCCTGGAAGCCATGGGCCTGCACTGCGCTCTTGCCGTTGTAGCTGATGGCGATGGGCAGGAAGTGGTACTGCAGGTTGGGCCAGGGCTCCGCGTCGTGGGTGCGGATGAAGGCGCACGACTCGAACTGGTTGCTGGCGCCGACGCCGCTGCCGAGCAGCAGCCACTCGGCGCCGATCTTCGGCTGGTTGAACCACTTCAGCGCCGGGTAGAGAGTGATCGGCTGCTTGCACTCGTACTGGATGTACATCTCCAGATGGTCCTGCAGGTTCTCGCCGACCCCGGGCAGCTCGTGCACCACGGGGATGTCGAACTCGCGCAGGTGCGCCGGGTTGCCGATGCCCGAGCGCAGCAGGATCTGCGGCGAGGCGATGGCCCCGGCGCACAGCAGCACTTCGCGGCGGGCGCGAACCTGCTGTGTCTGGCCGCGGCGCAGGTAGCGCACGCCCACGGCGCGCTTGCCCTCGAACTCGATCACGTCCGTGGTGGCGTGGGTCTCGATGGTGAGGTTGTCGCGCCCCTTGGCCTGGTCGAGATAGCCACGCGCAGTGGAGGAGCGGCGCCCCTTGGGGGTGACGAAACGGTCCATGGGGCCGAAGCCCTCCTGCTGGTAGCCGTTGACGTCCTCGGTCTCGGGATAGCCCGCCTGCACGCCGGCAGCGACGAAGGCACGGTAGAGCTCGTTGTTGCCCTCCTTGGGCGTGGTCACGTGCACCGGGCCATCGCCGCCATGATAGGCATTGGCGCCGGTATCGCGGCACTCGGCCTTCCTGAAGTAGGGCAGGCAGTCAGCGTAGCGCCAGTCAGATAGGCCGGCCAGGCTGGCCCAGTTGTCATAGTCCAGGGCGTTGCCTCGGATGTAGCACATGCCGTTGATCAGCGACGAGCCGCCGAGCCCCTTGCCGCGGCCGCACTCCATGCGGCGGCCGTTCATGTGCGGCTCCGGGTCGGTCTCGAAGGCCCAGTTGTAGCGCTTGCCCTGCAGCGGGTAGGCCAGCGCGGCGGGCATCTGGGTGCGGAAGTCGAAGCGGTAGTCGGGGCCGCCGGCTTCGAGCAGCAGCACGCTGACGTCCGCGTCCTCGGTGAGACGGGCGGCCAGCACGTTGCCGGCGGAGCCGGCGCCGATGATGACGTAGTCGAATTCACGAATCTGGGACATGGCGATTTCCTCAGAACACCGACTCGAAGGGCCCCATTTCCACCTGCACCGACTTGGTCTGGGTGTAGTGGGCCAGGGTTTCGATGCCGTTCTCGCGGCCGACGCCGGACTGCTTGTAGCCGCCCACGGGCATTTCCGCCGGCGACTCGCCCCAGGTGTTGATCCAGCAGATGCCGGCTTCCATGCGATGAATGGTGCGATGGGCGCGGGCGAGGCTCTCGGTGAACACCCCGGCGGCAAGGCCATAGTGGGTGTCATTGGCGCGGCGGATCAGCTCTTCTTCGTCGTCGAAGACGAGAATCGACATCACCGGGCCGAAGATCTCTTCGCGCACGATGCGCATGTCGTCGCTGCAATCGGTGAACACCGTGGCCGGGGCCCAGGCACCGCGGGCGAAATCGCCCTCGTCGAGAGGCTCGCCGCCGATCAGTACCCGCGCGCCGTCCTGCTTGCCGTACGCGATGTAGTCGAGCACCTTGGCCTGATGCTCGAAGCTGACCAGCGGGCCGAAGTTGATTTCGGGGTCGAGCGGGTCGCCGGCGCGGATGCGCGCCACGCGCTCGACGATCTTCTCCTCGAAGGCCGCCTTCACCGAGCGCTCGACGAAGACCCGGGTACCGTTGGTGCAGATCTGGCCGCTGGAGTAGAAGTTGGCCATCATGGCAGCATCGGCGGCGCGGTCGAGGTCGGCGTCGGCGAACACGATGAGCGGCGACTTGCCGCCCAGCTCCATGGTCACGTCCTTGAGCGTCGAGCCGCCGGCCGCGGCCATCACCTTCTTGCCGGTGCCCACTTCGCCGGTGAACGACACCTTGG
Organism: Billgrantia desiderata; assembly: GCF_900108215.1. NCBI lineage: Bacteria > Pseudomonadati > Pseudomonadota > Gammaproteobacteria > Oceanospirillales > Halomonadaceae > Billgrantia > Billgrantia desiderata. The sequence goes on from NZ_FNVC01000002.1 coordinate 73,168, forward strand.
CGATGCCTTCGTGGGCGGTCAGCATCTGGCCGACCCGGGCGTCGCCGTGAACGACGTTGAACACGCCGTCGGGCAGGCCTGCCTCGGTGAAGATCTCGGCCAGCTTCATGGCGGTCAGCGGAGTGACCTCGCTGGGCTTGAACACCACGGCGTTGCCGGCGGCCAGCGCCGGAGCGGCTTTCCAGCAGGCGATCTGAATCGGGTAGTTCCAGGCGCCGATGGCAGCGATCACCCCCAGCGGTTCGCGACGGGTGTAGACGAACGACGACTCGCGCAGCGGAATCTGAGCGCCCTCGATGGCCGGCGCCAGGCCGGCGTAGTATTCCAGCACGTCGGCGCCGGTGACGATGTCCACCGCGGCGGTTTCGCTGATCGGCTTGCCGGTGTTGCGTGTTTCGAGCTCGGCCAGCTCGTCGTTGCGCGCTCTCAGCAGCGCCACGGCCCGCTGCAGTACACGGCTGCGCTGCATCCCGGTCATGGCGGCCCAGCGCCGCTGACCCTGGCTGGCGGAGGCGACGGCGCGGTCGATATCGGCCTGGCTGGCCTGATCGACCTTGGCCAGCAGGCTGCCATCGTAGGGGTTGAGAACATCGAAGGTCTCACCCGAAGTGGCCGGTTCACGGCGGCCGTCGATGTAGAGAGTCTCGGTGTCGAAAGCGGTCATGCTGTCTCCTTGGGTGACGCTGCGGAGGTGTCGTGGCCGGCCAGCAACTTGTCGAGGCAGGCGTGGGCCAGACGCCGGGCGCGCTCGGTATCCAACCCTTCGGGGCTCAGGGTGCCGCGCAGCCACAGGCCGTCGATCATGGCCGCCAGGGTGCGGGCGGCATCCCGCGCTTCGCTGAGCGGCATCAGCCGTCGGAACTGGAAGCAGAGGTTGGAGTAGAGGCGCTGGTCGTTGACGTGCTGCAGCCGTTGCAGCTGGGGTCTGTGCATACTGCTGGCCCAGAAGGCGAGCCAGGTCTTGGCCGCCGGGCCGGAAATCTGGCTGCGGTCGAAGTTGCCGTCGATGATGGCGGCGATATGGTCGCGCGGAGAGCCATCGACCAGGCGGAGCCGACGCTCCGCCACTGCCTGGCCGAGATCGGTGAGAATCTGGCGCATGGTGGCTTCGAGCAGGCCATCCTTGCCGCCGAAATAGTGGCTGATGATGCCGGCAGAAACGCCGGCATGCCGGGCGATCCTCAAGACGGTGGCGTCGGCCAGGCCGACTTCGTCGATGGCTGCCATGGTCGCCTGGATGAGCTGGCTGCGTCGAATGGGTTCCATTCCTGTCTTGGGCAACGTTGACTCCTTGACCCTTCGCCATGACTGGCATATGGCATATATAAGGTAGGTTCGAGTCTGACATTTTTTTATTGAACGTTCAATCAATAAAAAGCGGGCGGCATCGTCTTGCCTGAGAGAAGTGGTTCATGCATAATCCAGCGCGTCGCGAAGGCCTGCCTTCGTGTCGCCTGGCTACGTAGCTCAGCTGGTTAGAGCACATCACTCATAATGATGGGGTCCCCTGTTCAAATCAGGGCGTAGCCACCAGTTACGACAGGACGCCCGATCGACTCATCTCGATCGGGCGTCCTGCGTTATGTCCCTGCCTCGACTGACGTTATGGCCAGGGGCCGGACAAGGTTTCTGCCGAGATACGCCCTTGACCTTACGTGGGCGATCCGTATACTACGCACCGTGTTCACGGCCATTCCCGGATAGCTCAGTCGGTAGAGCAAGTGACTGTTAATCACTGGGTCGCAGGTTCGAGTCCTGCTC
>NZ_FNVC01000002.1:75098-336437 GCF_900108215.1 Billgrantia desiderata
GATAGCTCAGTCGGTAGAGCAAGTGACTGTTAATCACTGGGTCGCAGGTTCGAGTCCTGCTCCGGGAGCCAATCTCTGCCGTTCTCGTTTCCTTCGTTGTCGGCTCGCGTCGAGTCGCAGTCAGCGTTGATTGGGTGACTGCTCGGCGGGCATTACTGCCGTATACTCGTCATATGAAAAAACGATAGGAATCCTGCCATGCGCAGCGCACTCTCATGTGGCTTGTTGATGTGCCTGGTTGCCGTTACGGGGCATGCCCTCGATGCGCCGGAAGGGCGGGTCATACTGACGGTCACCGGCAGCATTGGCGTGACAAACGGGGAAGGCGCGGCGCTGTTCGATCGTGCCATGCTGGAAGCCATGCCCCAGCATACGATCAGGACTCATACTCCCTGGCACGACGGTCAGGTCACCTTTGTCGGCCCGCTGGGTCGCGACCTGCTCGATGCCGTGGGGGCCCAGGGCGAGATGCTGCGGGTGATGGCGCTGAACGATTACAGCGCCAGCATTCCAGTGGACGATTTCAATCAATACGATGTGATACTGGCGATGACCCTGGATGGCGTCCCTCTGCGGGTGCGCGACCAGGGCCCGCTGTTCGTCATTTACCCCTTCGACGATCATCCCGAATTGCTCAACGAGAAGATCATGTCGCGCTCGGTGTGGCAGGTCGCGCACATCGATGTTCTCCCGGAGTAGTGGCATGTCGCGTACGGCGCGTCCGAGCCTGCATTACCGGATCGCGGCCTGTGCCGCTATCGTGTTGTTCGGCTCGGCGCTGCTGACGGCCAAGATCATCCATGACCGAATGCAACAGATCGAGCATCGCATGCTCGAGGATCTCACCTGGTCGGCTTACCAGTTCGATCGGGAGGTCAGGGAGATGCGGATGACGCTGTCGCCCTGGCGCGGAGATATCGATGGACTGTTGCTGCGCTACGAAATCCTGTACAGCCGTGCCGACCTCTTCGGGCGTGGTGAGCTGAAGCAGAGTCTGGCCACGCAGTCTCTGGGCGAGACCCTGGAGCGTGCCATCGCCATGACGTTCGAGCTCGATTCCATGCTGTCGCCGCTGGAGAGTGGCAATGGCGTACTCGACGCTGCTGCCCTGGCGACACTCATGGAACGGTTGGCTGCGCTACAGGAAAAGACCTCTCGCTTGATTCTCGACATCAATGCTCACGTTGCTCTGTTGCGTACCCAGGAGCGCGGTGACCTGTGGAACCTGTACACCCTCTTGCTCGTGCTGATCGTGCTGCTGATGGGGGCCGGCTCGGTGCTGGTGGCCTTCTTGATCAGCGAGGGCAGGACCAACCGGGAGCGGCGCTATCTGCTCGAGATCCAGGCGCGTGAACTCGATGCCGCGGTGCAGAAGGCGGAAAGGGCGAGCCAGGCCAAATCGGAATTCATGGCGGTGATGAGTCATGAGATCCGTACGCCGCTCAACGGGGTCGTGGGGGTCGCGGAACTGCTCGCCTATGAGCCGTTGAGCGAGCAGGGCGCACGGCTGCTGGGTACCTTGGATGACAGCCTGGTGAGCCTTCAGGCGGTGATCAACGATGTGATCGACTACACCAAGTTCGACGCTGGCGCTCTGGATCTCGATCCGCAGCCCTTCCGGCCCAGTGAACTCATCGACCAGCTGGAGCGCCACTACGGCGTGCTGAGTGCGAGCCGAGGTGTCGCTTTCAGGGCCGAGCTGGAGGGTTCGTTACCTGGCTGGGTGCTGGGCGACCTGACTCGTATTCGTCAGGTGCTGATGAATCTGCTCAACAATGCCTTCAAGTTCACTGCGGCCGGCGAGGTTCGCCTGGCGGTCCAGTGCGGTGAATACGATACGCTTTGTTTCCGCGTCGAGGATACGGGGTGCGGCATTCCCGAGCAGAGTCGGGCGCATATCTTCAAGCCTTTCACCCAGGCGGACAGCACCATCGCGCGCCGCTACGGTGGCTCGGGGCTGGGCCTTGCCATCTGCGAGCGGCTGGTCAAGGCCATGCAGGGGCGCATCGATTTCACCACGGAAACGGGCGTGGGCAGCTGCTTCCAGGTTCAGTTACCGCTGCGCGTACCGAGCCGGGAGGCCATCGAGCGTTACGCGAGAACTCGTCAGGAGCCGGCCTTGAGCCTGCCCAGGGGAAGCATTCTGATCGTCGAGGACCAGCCCGCCAACCGTGAGCTGGCCAGAGCCCTGCTCGAGCGTTTGGGTCAGCGCGTCAGCGTGGCGGCCGACGGTCAGGAGGGATTGGCACTGATGGCGAGCTACCGCTTCGACCTGGTGCTGATGGACATGCAGATGCCCACACTCGACGGTCTGGAAACCACCCGGCGTTGGCGCCGTCAGGAGCCGGACAGCCTCGCGCCGCTGCCCATCGTGGCGCTGACGGCCAATGCGACACCTTCGGCCAGACAGCGCTGTCTCGAGGCCGGTATGAACGACGTGCTGTGCAAGCCCTACACGCGCCATGATCTGCAGCGAGTCATTCGACAGTGGATGCTGCCGCAGGGCGCTCATGCACCCGCCGAAGCGGAGTCTGCCGTGGCGGCCTCGGCGGCACTGCCGACCGCTCCCCAGGGAGACGTCAGCGAAGCGGAGGTGGAGATCGACCCCGCCACGCTGACCTCGCTTCGCGAATCGCTGGACGAAAGGGCGCTGAGCCATCTCGTGCGACAGTTCGTCGTACGGCTGGACGAGGACCGCGCGGCGCTGCTGAGGGATCTTGATCGGCACGATCGCTCTGGCCTCAGGGAGACCTCGCATTCGCTGAAGGGAGCGGCAGCGTCCATGGGCTGCGAAGCGCTGTCGCAAGCCGCTGCCAAGCTCGAGCAAACGGCCGAGGCGGCAGGGCAGGAGGCACTCGAGGCCACGGTGGAGCGTATTACGCGTCTTGGACGCCTGAGCGTAGCGGCCTTTGCCAGGCTGGGGTATGCGGCTGAGCATACGGCGACCGGTGACGTGCCTCGTGGCGATCTGGCATCACCGGCCGAGGGGTGAGTCGAGCCTGGCCGGTCTGCGTCAGCGTGGCTGACAGAGACGACGGCCGATCGAGGCGACGAAAGTGCCGAGCCGATCCGCGGTCATGGGTTTGGCCAACCAGAATCCCTGGATCTCGTCGACATCGAGCGCCTCGAGATAGTCGCGCTGGCGCTGGGTTTCCACGCCTTCGGCAATGGTCTTGAAGCCCAGCCCCTGACTCAGGGTCGTGAGCGAGCGGACGATGGTACGGCTGGAACGCTCCTCGGTCACGCTGTTGGTGAAGCTGCGGTCGATCTTCAGCGTATCTATCGGGAAGCGTAACAGGTAGTTGAAGGTAGAGTGACCGGTGCCGAAGTCGTCGATGGCGATCGAGAACCCCAGGTCCTTGAGCTCGAGCAGCATTTTCAGCGTCTGCTCGGGATGACCCATGGCGGCACTTTCGGTGATCTCCAGTTCGAGCTGCTTGGGTAGTAGCCGATAGGCATTGACGTGTTCCATGATGCGCTGCGGGAAGTCCGGCTGATTGAACTGCACGGCGGAGAGGTTGATGCTCATGCGCAGATGCAGACCGGCCCGCTGCCACTCGGCAAGCTGCCGGCAGGCCTCGCCGATGACCCAGTCGCCGACATCGACGATTTGGCCGGACTCCTCCAGCAGCGGAATGAATTCCGCCGGCGACACCACCCCACGGCTGGCATGACGCCAGCGTAGCAGGGCTTCCACGGCACTGATATGGCCATCGGCCAGGTGTTGCTGTGGCTGGTAGACGAGAAAGAATTCGTCTCTTTGCAGCGCTTGCTGCAGATGGGCCTCGAAGCTCAGCGTGCCACCATTGGTGTGGCCAAGGATTTCATGCCTCAACAGCAGCCGCTGCTGGCCTGTCTGAGAGCGGGCGAGGCGTTGCGCCTGCAGCGCGGCGCCCAGCAGCGTTTCGGCATCCTGTGCATCATCGGGGTACACGCTGACACCGGCGCTGAAGTCGATGTACACCTCTTGCCCGGCGATGTATTGAGCCCGGGCCAGGGGCATCATCCATTGCTGACAGAATTGGCGAGGGTCTGTCGCATCCGGTAACGCGACGGCCACGCCGAAGCTGCCGGCGTCCAGGCGCCCGAGCAGGGCATGGCTGGGCGCAAACCTCTCCAGACGTCGTGAGAACAGCACCAGGGCCTGATCGCCTGCGCGAATGCCCAGGGCTTCGTTGATGCGATGCAGGCGGCTGATATCCAGTACCGCTACCAGCCAGCGGTTCTCGGGTGCCTGCGCCAGGCGCTCGGCGAGCAGGCCGAGAAAGCAGTGGCGTTTGGGCAGCCCGGTCAGCTCGTCGTGGGCCGCCAGGTAAAGCGCCTTGTCCTCGAAGGCGCGTAAAGCGGTGACGTCCTGAAACGCCCCCACCAGGTACTGTTCGTTGTTTTGATCGGCGCTTTGCAGGCGCAGGGTACGTTCGAGATTGCCCTGACCAACGGTAAGCTCGAGGTCCAGCCCTTCGCGGTTCTGGCTGGCGACGCTGAGGGCAGTCTCCAGCCGCTGTCTGTGCTCGGGAGCGATCAGCGTCGTCAATTCCGCCACGCAGCCGGGCAGAGTGGGCCAGCCCAGCATGTCGGCGGCGCCTTCCGACCATTCCAGCTTGCCGCTGTGGACGTCGAGGTGCCAGAAGCCCAAACGGGCGAGCTTGCAGGCGCTGGCCTGTTCCAGCTGTGCCTCGCGCAGGGCCCGCTCGCGGGCGGCGCCGCTCAGCGCATAGCGCACCCGTTCGGTCAGCAGTGGCAGGTTGATCGGCTTGGGCATGAAGTCGGTCGCGCCGGCATCGAAGGCGTCGTTGATCGAGCCTACGTCGTCATGACCGGTCAGCATCAGCAAGGGAACGTAACGACCGTTGACCCCGGCCTGGCCACTGCGAATGGCGCGCAGGGTGCCGAAGCCGTCCAGTCTCGGCATGCTCACGTCCACCAGCACCAGGTCGGGCGCATGCTGATCGAAGACCTCGAGCCCCTCCTGACCATCGGCGGCGAGCAGCACCCGGTATCCCTTGCGTTGCAAGCCGGAGGCAATCAGCAGGCGAATGGTGGGGTCGTCATCGACGACCAGCACGGTGGCCAGGGGGGGAATGTCGCCGTTGCTCTCCACTGTCGTATCGGTAGTCGGCTGAAGGTGCGTAAGGAGGGCAGTGGCTGGATGAAGCCTGCCTGTATCGGTCATGTGCCTTCCCCCGCGCAGGGAGCGCATCGGGCATGCGCTGAACGTGTTACGCGCCTCTGGTGAGCCGCATGGTGCACGTCCATCCTCAGGCATCGGCGAGGTGGCGACAAGCTGTCCGTTTAACGCAGCCGTCAACCTAGGTCGGATTTGGGCAGTAAAGAAACGAGTAACGCCCGGCGCGTGTCGTTGCGCCGGGCGTCAGGTGGGGTAGGGCAAGTCTGTCCGTGCTATTGCGAAGATCTCTCGCGAAGATCTCTCGCGGCTAGAAGCGGCCGGCCAGGCGCCGCTGGGTCAGCTCGGCATAGTCGGCCAGGATGGCTGCGGCTTCGGTCACCTGGACCCGCTCCACCGGCTCCTCTTCGTTCTCCTCGCCACGAGCATCGATCAGCTCGTTCAGCGGATCCAGCCCCAGGGCTTCGCGGCGACGGTTCTCCAGCGCCAGCTGCTCGGCGTCGCGCGCTTCCACTTCGCGCTGGCGCTGTTCGCGGTCGAGGCTGACGGTGGTCTGCTCTTCGCGCATGCGCCGGGCGAGCTCGGTGCGCTCCTTGAGGAAGATGAAGTTGGGATGCGAATCGGCCCGCTCGCGATGCCGGGAGCGCAGGGTTTCCAGATACTCCCAGGGCTCGCCGTAGTGGCGATACTGCACGGCCTGCACCGTATCCCACTCCAGGGCGTTGTCGAGGCTGCTCTCGCCGATGCGTTCGGGGTCGACCATATCGGGGAAGAGGATGTCGGGCTCGACGCCGCGATGCTGGGTGCTCTCGCCCGAGATACGGTAGAACTTGGCGCGGGTCAGCTTGATCTGGCCATGGCTCAGGTCGTTCAGGGTCTGCACGGTGCCCTTGCCGAAGGTGGCGCTGCCCAGCACCAGGCCGCGGCCGTAGTCCTGAATGGCGCCGGCCAGGATCTCCGAGGCCGAAGCCGAGAGACGGTTGACCAGCACCGCCAGCGGGCCGTCGTAGAGCGTGCCGGTCTCGGTGTCGCCGTAGAGGTTGATGCGGCCGCGGGCGTCGCGTACCTGCACCGTGGGGCCGCGGTCGATGAACAGGCCGAGCAGGGAGTTGGCTTCCTGCAGCGCGCCGCCGCCGTTGTTGCGCAGGTCGAGTACCAGACCGTCGATGCCTTCGGACTTGAGGCGCTCGACTTCACGGGCCACGTCACGGGTGGTACTGCGGAACTCCTCGGCGCCGGACTGCCAGGCGTCGAAGTCGACGTAGAAGGTGGGAATGGTGATCACGCCGATACGCTTGTTGCCGTCTTCGCGCTCGACCTCGACGATTTCCCCCTTGGCGGCCTGGTCTTCGAGATCGACCGTGTCGCGGGTGATCTCGACGGTGCTGGAGCGGGTCATGTCCACCGCTTCCGCCGGCACCACCTCGAGACGCACCACGGTGCCCTTGGGGCCGCGAATGAGATCGACCACCTCGTCGAGACGCATGCCCACCACGTTGACGATCTCCTCGTCCTCCTGGCCCACACCGACGATGCGGTCGGCGGGCTCGAGCACGCCGGCGCGATCCGCCGGGCCGCCGGGCACCAGGCTGGTGACCTTCACGTACTCGCCGTCGGATTGCAGCATGGCGCCGATGCCCTCCAGCGACAGCCGCATCTGGATGTCGAAGGACTCGCCCTGGCGCGGAGAGAGGTATTCGGTATGCGGGTCGATGCTGCTGGTCACCGCGGCCATGAACAGGCCGAACACGTCTTCGCCGTTGGTCTGACGCAGACGTGACAGCTGGCCTTCGTAGCGCTGACGCAGGTTGTTTTCCACCTGCTCTTCGTCCTGACCGCTGATGTCGAGGGTCAGGGCAGCGTTCTTGAGGCGCTTGTACCACAGCTCGTCGAGCTCGGCTTCGCTGGTGGCCCAGTCGGCCTCGCGGCGCTCGAGGTCGAGCCGCATGTCGCTCTCGTAGGTGAAGTTCAGCCCCTCGTCGATGGCGCTCAGCAGCCACTCGAAGCGGCTCTCGGCGCGATCGTGATAACGCTGGTAGAGCTCATAGGCCGGGGCCAGATCGCCTTCGAAGAGCATGTCGTCGATACGCTCCTCAAAGTGACGGAACTCGTCGATGTCGCTCTCCAGCAGGAAGGCGCGCTGACCATCGAGAATATCGAGATAGCGCTCGAACGCCAGGCGTGACCAGGTGTCGTCCAGGGCGGTTTCGGCGTAGTGGCCGTAGCGCAGCGACTCGGCGACTTCCAGAGCCGCCTGCCGATGCACGTCGTTGGGCTGGATCTGGGCTAGCGCCGACTGAGCGCACGACAACAACGTCACCAGCGAGAGAATCGCTGTGTGCCTAAGAACGACTGACAGGCTCATCAATGAAGCACCCCTGGTTTCGTGTACACTTCCTTCCCTAGACAAGCGTATGGCTCATGAGTTGCGAGGCCAGACGTCGCATTGTAGCAGTTCTTGCGTCAACCACGACCCCTGATGAGGACCCACATGTCTCGGGAAGCTCGTCTCGAGCGTCTGCTCGAATTTCTCCATCGCTCGCCGACCCCCTGGCACGCCGTCTCGGCCATGGCCGAGCGGCTCGATGCCGCTGGCTTTCGCCGGCTGGACGAGAGTCAGGCCTGGGAGGTCTCGCCCGGCGAGCGTCTCTACGTGACGCGCAACGGCTCGTCGATCGTGGCGCTGCAGCTGCCGCATGACGGGCTTGAGGCGCTGCGTATGATCGGCGCCCACACCGACAGCCCCGGCCTGCGCCTGAAGCCCAACGCCGCTCAGCTCTCGGCAGGCTGGCTGCAGCTCGGCGTCGAACTCTACGGTGGTGCCTTGCTGGCACCCTGGTTCGATCGCGACCTGGGCCTGGCCGGCCGCGTTCACGTGCGGCATCCCGACGGCCGCATCGAAGGCGTGCTGCTGCAGGTGGATCAGCCCGTTGCCATCATTCCCAGTCTGGCCATCCATCTCGACCGCGAGGTCAACAACGGTCGGCCGATCAACGCCCAGACCCAGATGCCGCCGGTGTTTCTGCAGGGTGGCGACAAGCCCGACCTGCGGCGGCTGCTGCTCGAATGGCTGGAGGAGCAGAGCGGCGTCGTCGGTGCCGAGATCCTCGATTTCGAGCTGGCGCTGTATGACGTGCAGCCCCCGGCGCTGGTCGGTGTCGGGCGAGAGCTCATCGCCAGTGCGCGACTCGACAACCTGCTGTCCTGCTTCATCGGGCTCGAAGCGCTGCTGGAGAGCGACGGCAGCCAGGGCGTGGTGCTGGTGGCCAACGACCACGAAGAGGTCGGCAGCGCCAGTGCCTGCGGCGCTCAGGGGCCGTTTCTCGGCGACGTGCTGCGGCGAGTCAATGCCCAGTTGGGCGAGCCGGGTGACGAAGGCTTCATTCGTCTGATCCAGGCTTCGCGGATGATCTCCTGCGACAACGCTCACGCCCTGCATCCCAATTTCACCGACAAGCACGATGCCGCCCATGGCCCCGCACTCAACGGTGGCCCGGTGATCAAGGTCAACGCCAATCAGCGCTACGCCACCAACAGCGCCACGGCAGCGCTGTTTCGCGATCTCTGTCGCGAGGCCGACGTGCCGGTGCAGACCTTCGTCACCCGTGCCGACATGGGCTGTGGTAGCACCATCGGGCCGATCACGGCCACCGAACTCGGCGTGCCGACGTTGGATGTGGGCGTGCCGCAGTGGGCCATGCACTCGATCCGCGAGACGGCGGGCAGCCGCGACGTGGAGTACCTCACCCGGGCGCTGATCGCTTTCGCCAACCGGCCGCGACTGGCCTGACGTGCACTCGGCTGGATTGGCTATGCACTTGGCTACAAGCTACTAATATTAAGAAGTGCCACCACGAAAAACCCGGCGCCAGGGCGCCGGGTTTTTTTTCGATTTCTGGTGGCTACGCCCTGACTCGAACAGGGGACCCCATCATTATGAGTGATGTGCTCTAACCAACTGAGCTACGTAGCCATTCAACGGGGGCGAAGTTTACGGATTCGCCCCCATCAGGTCAAGCCTGAAGGCTACACATTGAAGCGGAAGTGGATCACGTCGCCGTCCTTGACCACGTACTCCTTGCCTTCCAGACGCCACTTGCCGGCATCCTTGGCGCCCTGTTCGCCGCCCAGGGTGACGAAGTCGTCGTAGCCGATCACTTCGGCGCGGATGAAGCCCTTCTGGAAATCGGTGTGAATCACGCCGGCAGCCTCGGGGGCGGTGGCGCCGATCTTGACCGTCCAGGCGCGCACTTCCTTGACCCCGGCGGTGAAGTAGGTCTGCAGTCCGAGCAGCTTGTAGCCGGCACGGATCACGCGATCCAGCCCGGGTTCCTCCATGCCCATCTCGCTGAGGAACATGGCGCGCTCTTCATCGTCCAGCTCGGCGATTTCGGATTCGAGCTGATTGCACACCGGTACCACCACGGCGCCTTCCTCGGCGGCGATTTCGCTGACGACGTCGAGATAGGGATTGTTCTCGAAGCCGTCTTCATTGACGTTGGCGATGTACATGGTCGGCTTCAGCGTCAGGAAGCCGAAGCTCTTGAGCTGGCGCTTGTCGTCATCATTGAGGCCGAAGCTTCTCAGCGGCTGGCCTTCGGCCAGGTGGGGCTGGATGCGTTCCAGTATCGCCTTGGTGGCGATGGCGTCCTTGTCGCCGCCCTTGGCCACGCGTACCAGGCGCTGGATGGCCCGCTCGACGGTGTCGAGGTCGGCCAGGGCCAGCTCCATGTTGATGATTTCGATGTCCGCCCGCGGGTCGACCTGGTTGGCGACGTGAATGACGTTGTCATTGTCGAAGCAGCGCACCACGTGGGCGATGGCCTGAGTCTCGCGAATGTTGGCCAGGAACTTGTTGCCGAGACCTTCGCCCTTGGAAGCGCCTGCCACCAGGCCGGCGATGTCGACGAATTCCATGGTGGTGGGAATCACCTTCTGCGGACCCACGATCTCGGCCAGCTTGTCGAGGCGCGGATCGGGCATCGGCACGATGCCGACGTTGGGCTCGATGGTGCAGAAGGGGAAGTTCTCGGCATCGATGCCGGACTTGGTCAGGGCGTTGAAGAGGGTCGACTTGCCCACGTTGGGCAGACCGACGATACCGCAGTTGAAACCCATGATGATGTCCTGAGTAAGATGGCGAGTGGCGCTCGCGAACGGGCGCTATTCTAGCTCAGCCTTGGCGCCGGTTCAGCCCGAGAAACTGTGCAGTCGGCTCATGGCGCGGGCCCAGTCGCCCGACACGGCCAGCGGCAGCGTGGCCAGGCACTCGTTGAGCGCTGCGCCGATGGCCTCGAGCTCCGCCTTGCCGGGGCGCCCTAGCACGTAGTTGGTGACCTGGCGGGAATCGCCGGGGTGGCCGATGCCGATGCGTAGACGGTTGAAGCCTTTCTCGCCCAGCGCGCTGATGATGTCGCGCAGGCCGTTGTGCCCGCCGTGGCCGCCGCCCTGCTTGTAGCGGGCAGCGCCGGGGGGGATGTCCAGCTCGTCGTGGGCCACCAGCAACTCGTCGGGGGCGATCTTGTAGAACTGACACAGGGCCGCGACGGCTGCGCCGCTGCGGTTCATGAAGGTGGTGGGCTCGAGCAGATGCAGCTCCTGTCCATCCAGCAGCACCTTGGCATAGAGGCCGAGGAACTTCTTCTCCTGGCGCAGTTCGGTGCCGGCCTGGCGCGCCAGAATCTCCACCAGCCAGGCGCCGGCGTTGTGGCGGGTGGCGGCGTAATTGTCACCGGGATTGCCCAGTCCGATGATCGCCTTGATCTGCGGCATGCGGGGTCTCCAAACAAAAACAAGCGCCGCAGCGCTTGGTCGAGACGGAAAGGGGCCGCCCGAGGCGGCCCCGACGGCATGGCTTATTCGGCGCTTTCTTCGCCTTCTTCGCCTTCCTCGCCCTCGGCCGTCTCGCCGCGGGTCTTGGGCTTGGTGATGCTCAGCACGGCGTTGTCATGATCGGCACCGTGGGTCAGCTCGACCAGGGTCACGCCGGCCGGCAGCTCAAGGTCGGAGAGGTGCAGGGTGGTGCCCAGCTCGACGTTGGTGATGTCGACTTCCAGGAAGTCCGGCAGGTCCTTGGGCAGACAGCTGATCTGGACTTCGTTGGAGAGGATGTGCAGTTCGCCGCCCTGGTCCTTGATGCCCTTGGACTTCTCTTCGCCCACCACGTGCAGCGGCACGTTGATGGTGATGGCGTGAGTGGCGTCCACGCGCATGAAGTCGGCGTGGGTGACCAGCGGCTTGTACGGGTGGCGCTGCAGATCGCGCACTACCACCTGCTCCTTCTTGCCGTCGATGACCAGGTTGAGCACGGAGGAGAAGAACGACTCGTCCTCGATGGCCTTGTAGAACGGGGCCTTCTCGAGGGAGATCGGCTGCGGCGCCTTGTCACCGCCGTAGACGATGGCGGGCACTTCGAGGTTCGCACGACGCAGGCGGCGGCTCGCACCTTTCCCCAGGTCGTTACGAACGCTGGCATTGAGTGTGAAATCGGACATGTTGTTGCCTCTTGCTGAATGTAAGGGAGACGTGCGACCCGCGACCTGATCGCGACGTTCCCGAAAGCCCCCGTGGGGGCGCTACTCCGGCGCCTGTTGTGCTGAGAGCTGCTGAGAGTCTCAGTGGAACATGGCGCTGACGGATTCTTCGTTGCTGACGCGGCGGATCGCCTCGGCGATCAGGCCGGCCACGCTGAGCTGACGAATCTTGCCGCTGCGACGGGCGACGTCGGACAGCGGGATGGTGTCGGTGACGACCACTTCGTCGAGTACCGAACCGGTGATGTTCTCCACCGCCGGCCCGGAGAGGATCGGGTGGGTGGCGTAGGCCACCACGCGGCGTGCGCCGTGTTCCTTCAGCGCGTCGCCGGCCTTGCACAGGGTGCCGGCGGTATCGATCATGTCGTCCACCACCACGCAGGTGCGATTCTCGATCTCGCCGATGATGTGCATCACCTGGGCCTGATTGGCCTGGGGGCGACGCTTGTCGATGATGGCGAGATCGGCATTGAGCTGCTTGGCGATGGCGCGGGCCCGGACCACGCCGCCCACGTCGGGCGATACCACCACCAGGTCATCGTAGTTCTGGCGCTCGATGTCGTCGAGCAGGATCGGCGAGCCGTAGACGTTGTCCACCGGCACGTCGAAGAAGCCCTGGATCTGGTCGGCGTGCAGGTCCATGGTCATGACCCGGTCGACCCCGGCCTTGACCATCATGTCGGCTACCACCTTGGCCGAGATCGGCACCCGGGCGGAGCGTACCCGGCGATCCTGGCGGGCATAGCCGAAGTAGGGCACCACGGCGGTGATCCGGGTGGCCGAGGCACGACGCAGGGCGTCAACCATCAGGATCAGCTCCATCAGGTTGTCGTTGGTCGGTGCGCAGGTGGACTGCAGAATGAATACGTCCTTGCCGCGAACGTTCTCGTTGATCTCGACCGCGATCTCGCCATCGCTGAACTGCCCGACCGTGGCATTCCCCATACGAGTATCGAGACTCTCGGCGATCTTCTGGGCGAGTTCGGGGTTGGCATTCCCGGCAAAAACCATCAATTTTGACACGCGCATCCACCTATGCAGTGTTGGGGAGCTCAGTTGGCGATACAGGATACCGCAAGCGCGGCGATTCGGCGCTCGCTGACAGCACGTTCATCGGCCAAGAGCAGCATGTAGCGGGGAGAGGTTCAGGCCGCGAGCCATGAAAGCAGTATAGTGGCTCGGCAGATCTGCCATGATGTGCCGTGCTTCGGCCTGCGAGTCGAGCCGGGCGAAGATGCAGGCACCGGTTCCCGTCAGCATGGCGGGTGCACGGCAGCCTAGCCAGTCGAGTGCCTCGGCGACCTGCGGATAGAGTGATCTGACCGTGGGCTCGCAGTCGTTGCTCCAGCTGGGCGCTCCCCCCTGCAGTGCGCGCGCCATGGTAATCGGGGCAGTGTCACGTGTCAATTGCGGTGCCCCGAACACCGCGGCGGTGGCGACTTCGATGCCGGGGTGTACGACCACGAACCAGGGGGTGTCGAGTTCCACCGGGATGAGCCTCTCTCCTACGCCCTCGGCCCAGGCGGCACGACCGCGGACGAACACCGGCACGTCGGCGCCGAGGCGCAGGCCGAGTTCGGCAAGCGGCTCGAGCGGGTGGTCGAGACGCCACAGGCGGTCGAGGCCGAGCAGCGCGGTGGCGGCATCGCTGCTGCCGCCGCCCAGGCCGCCACCCATCGGCAGGCGCTTGGTCAGATGGATGTCGGCGCCCAGCCGGCAGCCGCTCTCGGCTTGCAGCAGCCGGGCCGCCCGCACGATCAGGTTGTCGCTGTCGGGCACGCCCGGCAGGGCCGGCGTCAGACGGATCTCGCCATCGTCGCGCAGGCGCAGATGCAGGGTGTCGCCGTGATCGAGAAACTGGAACAGGGTCTGCAGCTCGTGATAGCCGTCGGCCCGTCGACCGACGACGTGCAGCATGCGGTTGAGCTTGGCCGGTGCCGGCAGGGTGAGCTCGGCTGCGGTCGCGCTGTCGGTCATCGTCTCGATCGTCGACTTACGCCTCGGCTCAGTCATCGAGCACGGGGCGCCACTCGGTGACCACCAGGGTCACGCGCAGGTCGTCGTACTCCATGATCAGGCGGCGCGGCAGCCACAGTGATTCCACCTCGACCCAGTCGCGATAGTCGATCTGCCAGCCGTCCTGCTCCAGGCGCTGGGGAAAGCCCGTGTCGTCGTGCTCGAGCCGGTACTGGCTGTGATCGGCGGGCAGGCCGCGGATCCAGTCGGCCAGCGAACTCACCGGCAGCGACCAGCCGAGCTGCTGCTGCATCAGCGCTTCCGGGGTCTCGGCCACGAAGCGGCCGTTGGCGTTGGTCAGGGAGAAGCGGCCCTCGCGGCCTTCGAGCAGGTTGCGGCCGCTGCCGAAGGGGCCGCTGATCAGCATGCGGTAGTAGTGCGGATGCTGACTCCAGTCGAGATTGGCGCTGGTCGACTCCTGGGGCGTGCGCAGGCCGGCCTTGCCGACCAGGATCCAGGTATCCAGCTCGGCGAGGCGCTCCTGCTGGGCTTCCCAGCGGTCGGCGCGCATGTCGGGCGCGGTCCCCGGGGCGGCGCAGCCGGCCAGCAGGGCAAGTGTCAGGCCCGCCGCCAGGCATCGTATCGTGGTCATCCGGTGTGTCATGACGTCGTCTCGTGGAGCAGTGGGTTGGATCAGGGTGCCAGCTCGGGTATGCGTTCGAGAAGCTCGTCGATGAGCGGGTGTTCGTCGAAGCGCTGCAGCGCCTGCTCGACCACTCTGCGAGCATCATCGTGCCTTTCCAGTACCCATAGTACCTCGGCCAGGTGGGCGGCAATCTCCTGGTCGGGCATGCCGGCATAGGCGCGCTCCAGCCACGGCAGGGCGCGTTCGGGGTCGCCCAGGCGGTAATACACCCAGCCCAGGCTGTCCATGATGGCGGGGTTGCCGGGCTCCAGCGCATGGGCTCGCTCGATCAGCTCGCGGGCTTCCTCCAGGCGGTCTTCGACGTTGAGGTCCGCCAGCGTGTAGCCGAGAGCGTTCAGGGCGGTGGCGTTGTCCGGGTTGGCTTCGATGATGCGCCCGAGATCGCGCTCCATGGCTTCGATGTCGCCCCGCTCCCAGGCGCGCATGCCGCGAAGATAAAGCAGGGTCTCGTCGTTGGGGGTGCGTGAGAGCTCGCGATTGAGCAGCGCATCGGCTTCCGCTTCCAGGCCGGCTTCGCCGAGCAGCTCCACTTCCAGTGCCACCAGCTCGCTGAAGCGGGCCTCGTGGCGCAGGCGCTCGATACGCAGGAAGGCACGGGCGTCGAGCAGCCGATCGTCGTCGATCAGCATGCGCGCCGCGCGCAGGCGGGCACGCAGGAAGTCGCCGCCGGGCGCCACCTGGCGATAGTAGAGCAGGGCGTTGTCCACCTCGTCCTCCTCCTCGGCAATGATGCCCATCAGGTAGAAGGCGGCGGGTGGGGGCTCGTCGCTGCTCACCAGGGGCAGCAGCAGGCGCCGTGCGGCATCGAGGTGACCGTCCTCCAGATAGAGGCCGGCGAGCGAGATGCGCAGCTCCTGATTGCCGATGTGCTCGTCGAGCAAGGTCGAAGTGTGACGCTCGGCGGCCTCGACATTGCCCAGCATCAGCTCGGCTTGTGCCATCAGCAGCAGAAAGCGCGGGTCGCCGGGAGACACCTCCAGGCCGCGGCTTGCGGCCTCGCGGGCCTGGCGCGGGTTGTTCGCCTCGAGGGCCAGCTGCGCCCGGGTCAGCCACAGGGCTGGCAGTTCGGCGTGGTCGCGGGCGAGCTGGTTCAGACGCCGCTCGGCCTGCAGCGACTGTCCGGTGGCCGCCTCCAGGATGGCCGTGGCCAGCACGGCATCGTGATAGTGGGGGTGAGCGGCGGCTGTGGGGCGTTCGAGATGCGCGCGCAGCCGTTCGCGCAGGGGCAGCGGGTCGGTGCCGGCTTCCAGCGCCAGTTCGGCGAGCAGCGCCAGCTCGGCATGCTGGCCCTGCTCTGCCAGTGCCAGGCGCCATTCCAGGGCAGTCGTCCAGTCACCGCGCTGCAGGGCCAACCCCGAGAGCAGGCGCAAGGGCGCTTCGGCGTTCGGGGCGAGCTCGTGCCAGGTGCTGACCGCCTGGTCGAGCAGCAGGATGTCGTTGCTGAAACGCGCCGCCAGCGTGCCGCGTTCCGCCAGCGGGGCGGCCTGATAGCGCTCGGCCATGGCCAGGTAACCCAGGGTGGCGCGGCGGTAGTCGCCGCGCTGTCCGGCAAACTCCGCCGTCAGCAGCGTGGCCAGCCCTTCGGCGTCCAGGCCGCGCTCGATGGGCGGGGCCGAGGCCAGGGGGTCGTCTGTAGCGGTGGCGAATGGCGAGGTGGCCAGGCCTTGGCAGCCGCTCAGCAGTGCAGCCAGGCCAAGCACTGCCAATCCATGGCGCGAAGAGCGCTTCAACGTCGAGG
Organism: Billgrantia desiderata; assembly: GCF_900108215.1. Lineage (NCBI taxonomy): Bacteria > Pseudomonadati > Pseudomonadota > Gammaproteobacteria > Oceanospirillales > Halomonadaceae > Billgrantia > Billgrantia desiderata. The sequence goes on from NZ_FNVC01000002.1 coordinate 91,157, forward strand.
GCATGCGTGTCTCATCTGGTGTCCCGAGGTGTCAGCATAACGGCTAGCCGCGCGGTGGCAAAGGGATCGCTGCGATCGGGGCGGCCAGGTCATGAATGCCGTTTGCCTTGTCGTGTGTCAATTGCGCGCTTGGTGCGGCTGGCGCCGAGTGCGAAAGGCTGTGATAGAATGCAGCGCCGCAGATACGTTTTTTTCACTTACGCTGCCGCCGGCCGACATCATCGAAGACGCTTAACGCATGACGCTTCTTGCCCTTGGAATCAACCACAGGACGGCCACTGTCGCGGTGCGCGAGCGGGTCGCCTTCACGCCCGCGCAGCTGGAGTCGGCGCTGACCCAGCTGCGCCATATTCCCCAGGTGCACGAAGCAGCGGTGCTGTCGACCTGCAACCGCACGGAGCTCTACTGCGTCACCGAGCCGAGCGGCGAGCGTGCCATTCTCGACTGGCTGAGCCATTTTCATGGGCTCAAGCTCGAGGAGCTCACCCCCTGCGCCTACCACTATCTGGACAACGATGCCGCGCGCCATCTCATGCGTGTGGCCGTCGGGCTCGATTCGATGGTGCTGGGCGAGCCCCAGATTCTCGGCCAGCTCAAGGAGGCGTATCAGTCGGCACGCCAGGCGAGCGGCCTCGGCGGTGAACTCGAGCTGCTGTTTCAGCACACTTTCTCGGTGGCCAAGCAGGTCCGCACGCGCACCGGGATCGGCCAGAATCCGGTGTCGGTGGCCTATGCCGCGGTCAGCCTGGCCAGCCGGATCTTCGAGGATTTCGCTCGGGCACGGGCGCTGTTGATCGGTGCCGGCGAAACCATCGAATTGGTGGCCCGACATCTGCGCGAGGCCGGCGTGCGCGACATGATCGTGGCCAACCGCACGCGCGAGCGTGCCGAGCTGCTGGCCGGCGAGTTCGACGCCGAGGCGATTTCGCTCAACGAGATACCCGATGCCCTGGCGCGCTCCGACATCGTCATCTCTTCCACTGCCGCACCGCTGCCGATCCTGGGCAAGGGCATGGCCGAGCGGGCGCTGAAGAAGCGTCGCCATCGGCCGATCTTCATGGTCGACATCGCCGTTCCTCGCGACATCGAGCCCGAGGTGGGCGACCTGGATGACATCTTCCTGTACACGGTCGATGATCTCAACGAGGTGATCCAGGAGAACCGTCGTCACCGCCAGGCGGCCGCCGATCAGGCCGAAGCGCTGATCGAGCATGGCGTGCATGTCTGGCTGCATGAACGGCGCATTCGCAGCGGCGGCGAGCTGATCCGCCGCTACCGCGACCGGGCGTCCGAGCTGCGTGAACTCTCGGAGCGTCAGGCATTGGCCCGGCTGGCCCGCGGCGAGGATCCCGAAGAGGTGATTCGCCTGCTCGCACATCAGCTCACCAACCGACTGTTGCACCACCCCACGGTGGCGCTGCGCGAGGCGTCCGGGAGCGAGCGACGCGATCTGCTCAGCGCTGCCGAGGCGCTGCTGCTGGACTCCCCATCCACGAAAATCTGACAGGACACGCCATGAAAGCGACCCTGCGCCAGCGTCTCGATGGCTTCGTCGAGCGCTTCGAGGAGCTCGCCGCCCTGCTGGCGGAGCCCGAGGTGATCGGCAATCAGCCCCGGTTCCGTGACTATTCCCGCGAGTATGCCGAGCTCGAGCCCCTGGTCGAGGCCTGGCGCGACTATCGCGCCACCGAGAGCGACCTCGAAGACGCTGCACAGCTGGCCGAAGACAGCGACGCCGAGATGCGCGAGCTGGCCCAACTGGAGCTGGAAGAGGGCCGGGAGCGGCTGGAAGGGCTGGAAGTGAGGCTCAAGCAGTTGCTGGTGCCGCGCGACCCCGACGATGGCCGCAATGTCTTTCTCGAGGTTCGCGCCGGTACCGGCGGCGACGAGGCGGCCCTGTTCGCCGGCGATCTGTTCCGCATGTACTCCCGCTATGCCGAGAAGCAGGGCTGGAAGGTCGAGGTGATCAGCGCCAGTCACGGTGAGCAGGGCGGCTACAAGGAGATCATCTCGCGGGTGAAGGGCGAAGGGGTCTATGCCAGGCTCAAGTTCGAGTCGGGCGCACACCGCGTACAGCGCGTGCCGGCGACGGAGTCCCAAGGTCGTATCCACACCTCCGCCTGTACCGTAGCGGTGATGCCGGAAGCCGACGAGGTCGGCGACGTCGACATCAATCCCGCCGATCTGCGGGTGGACACCTTCCGTTCCAGCGGCGCCGGCGGCCAGCACGTCAATACCACCGATTCGGCCATCCGCATCACCCACCTGCCCACCGGCGTGGTGGTGGAGTGCCAGGAGGAGCGCAGCCAGCACAAGAACCGCGCCAAGGCGATGTCGCTGCTGGCCGCACGCCTCAAGCAGAGCGCCGTGGAGAGCCGGCAGCGTGAGCAGGCCGATACCCGTCGCAGCCTGGTGGGCTCCGGCGATCGCAGCGAGCGGATCCGCACCTACAACTTCCCCCAGGGGCGGCTCACCGACCATCGCATCAACCTCACGCTCTACAAGCTGGGTGAAGTCATGGCCGGAGAGCTCGACGAGGTGCTCGACCCCCTGGTGCACGAGCACCAGGCCGAGCAGCTCGCGGCGCTGCAGCAGGAGGTCTGAGGTGCGGCCCGTGGTGCCCGACGGCAGCGTCCGTCTCGATGCGCTGCTGGTCTGGGCGAGCGAGCGTCTGGCGCGTTCGGGCTCGCCCAGCCCCCGGCTCGATGCCGAAGTGCTGCTGTGCCATGTGCTCGGCGTCGAGCGCACCTGGCTCTACACCTGGGGCGACAGGAAGGCCCCCACCTTCCAGCGCGCGCGCTACGAGGCTCTGGTTGCCGCTCGGGCGTCGGGGCGCCCGGTGGCCTACCTCACCGGTACGCGCGAGTTCTGGGGGCTGTCTCTGAAGACCTCGCCGCATACCCTGATTCCGCGCCCCGATACCGAAACCCTGGTGGAAGTGCTGCTCGAACTGGCGGTACAACCATCGGGGCGGCTGCTCGATCTGGGCACCGGTACCGGCGCCATTGCGCTGGCCTTCGCCAGCGAGCGCCCCGGCTGGCAGGCACTTGGCGTCGATCGGGTGCCCGAGGCCGTGGCGTTGGCCACCTCGAATGCCCACCGTCTGGCCATCGGCAACGCCCGGTTTCAGGTCAGCGACTGGTTTGCCACCCTGGCCGGGGAGCGCTACACCCTGGTGGCCGCCAATCCGCCCTATATCGACCCCGCCGATCCTCACCTGGGTCAGGGCGATGTGCGCTTCGAACCCAGAAGCGCGCTGGTGGCGGCCGACTCGGGGCTGGCGGATCTGCGTCATATCGTCGAGCAGGCCGTCGGTCATCTCGAGCCGGGCGGCTGGGTCGCGCTGGAGCATGGCCACGACCAGGCGGCCGCCGTGCGCGACCTGCTGCGCGGCTGCGGATATGTCGAAGTGGCCAGTCGCCAGGACCTGGGAGGGCGGGAGCGCATCACCTTCGGTCGGTTCATGCCAAAACGTTGAGGAGGCGGTACTGGAGGGGGAGCGGGGGCTGTGGTACACCTGTTCAGGAAATAATTCCAAATGTCGACATGTTTGTGACACCGAACACCAGCACTGCTCCTGATTGCCGCGCATTTTCAGGTCGATTTGCTGTCATGGCGACGCTTCACTCACTCTGAATCGGCATCCCTCGACACGACAATGAAAACCAAGACCCGCTCACTGGACCGTATCGACCTCAAGATCCTGCGCTGTCTGCAGGAGAACGCCCGCATCTCCTACGTCGACCTGGCCGCCCAGGTAGGCCTTTCCACCACGCCTTGCCTGGAACGCGTCAAGCGGCTCGAAAAGTCCGGCGTCATTCGCGGCTACAAGGCCGTGCTCGATCCGCGCTCGCTCAAGGCCAATCTGCTGGTGTTCGTCGAGATCAGCCTGGAGACCCAGTCGCCGGCGGTGTTCGACGAGTTCCGTCGCGCAGTCTCCCGTCTGCCCCAGATCCAGGAGTGTCATCTGGTGTCGGGGCAGTTCGATTACATACTCAAGTGCCGAATTCCCGAAATGGCCGCCTACCGTCAATTGCTCGGCGACGTGGTGTTGACCCTTCCCGGGGTCAAGGAGTCGAAGAGCTACGTGGTGATGGAGGAGGTCAAGGAGGAGTTCTCGCTCTACGTTCCCGACATCGAGGAGCTCGAAGGCAAGTAATGGCCATGAACGACGAGGCGCTGCTGCGCTACAGCCGGCAGATCATGCTGGACGCGATCGACATCGAGGGGCAGGAGCGCCTGCTGGCCTCGCGGGTATTGGTGGTAGGCGCCGGTGGGCTGGGCTCGCCGGTAGCGCTCTACCTGGCCGCTGCCGGCGTTGGCCACCTGATCCTGGCCGATGCCGACGCAGTTGAGCTTTCCAATCTGCAGCGACAGATCGCTCACGGCATGGCCGATCTCCAGCGTAACAAGGCGTGCTCCGCACGCGACTCGGCGCTGGCGCTCAATCCGGGTTGCGACATTCGTGTGATCGAGGCGCATCTCGACGAGGCTGCGCTCGATGCGGTGGTGGCCGACGTCGACCTGGTGCTCGACTGTACCGACCGTTTCTCCAGCCGCTACGCCATCAACGCCGCCTGCCGCCGAGCCGGTGTGCCGCTGGTGTCGGGAGCGGCGATCCGTTTCTCGGGGCAGCTCGCCGTATTCGATCCGCGCGATCCGGCTGCCCCCTGCTACGCCTGCCTCTACCCGCCGGGAGAGGGCGGCGACGAAGAGCTGCGCTGTGCCGAGAATGGCGTCGTGGCGCCGCTGGTGGGACTGATCGGCTGCTTTCAGGCGCTGGAGGCGGTCAAGCTGCTCAGCGGCGCCGGCAGCCCGCACCGCGGGCTCTCCACCTTCGACGGCATGACGGGGCAGTGGCGTCACTTCCAGGTTCCGCGAGATCCCGCCTGTCCAGTCTGTGCCGGCACCGAGAAGAGTGGGTGATGGTTATTATTTGACAGGTTTTGCGTGACGCGAAACCGTAGGGTTACGTGACGTCACGACTTTTGTTTCTTAATTTATTGATTTAAAATATTTTTTCTGAAATTCGAGGCTCACCCAAGAGAATCGTCCGGAAAATATCGTTGTTGGATACTTGACACTCCCCGTTGGTATGATGCCAGACTAAAGCAACCACAAGCTGGATCGCTCCAGGATTCGTTGCATGGCCGATGCCGCACAGTTTGCAAGCCCCGCCTCCTACTACCGAGACTCGGTGGCGGTACGTCTCGACCGGGCGTGCCCACCGCAGCGCGGGCACCAGCGCGTCGACGTCTGTGTGGTTGGCGGTGGCATCACCGGCTGTTCCGCGGCGCTGCACCTGGCCGAGCGCGGCTACTCGGTGGCTCTGCTCGAAGCCCATGAGATCGGATTCGGCGCTTCCGGGCGCAGCGGCGGCCAGATCCTGCCCGGCCTGGGAACCGATATCGCCACCGTGGAGCAGGCGCTGGGCCGTGAGCGGGCCCGCCAGGTGTGGGAGATGAGCCGCGAGGCCGTACGTCTGACGGCGGAGCTGATCGAGCGCCATGCGATTCCCTGCGATCTTGCCTGGGGCTACCTGCATGCTGCGGTGAAGCCGCGTCACGTTCGCGAGTTGCGTCAGTTTCAGGAGCGCATGGCGCGTGACTATGGCTATGAGGCGCTGGCCTGGCTCGAAGGCGAGGCGCTGCGTGAGCGGGTGGTCACCGACGCCTACCCCGGCGCGCTGTTCGATAGCGAAGGCGGGCATCTGCACCCCCTCAACTATACCCTGGGCCTGGCACGTGCCGCCCAGCAGGCCGGGGTGGCGATCCACGAGCATAGCCCGGCCCTGGACGTGCGCCGCGGCCAGCCGGCCACCGTGGTGACCGAGCGCGGCGAGATAACCGCCGACTTCGTGGTGGTGGGGGCCAACGCCTACCTGGGCCGGCTGCTGCCGGAGCTGGACGGCCACATCATGCGTGCGGCCAACTACATCGTTGCTACCGAACCGCTGGGCGAGGCGCGGGCCAGCCAGGTGCTGCCGTACAACGATGCCATTTCCGACGCCAACTTCGTGCTCGACTACTATCGCCTGTCGGCCGATAAGCGACTGATCTATGGTGGAGAGGTCAGCTACGATGGACGCGAGCCGCGTGGCCTGCAGCGGCGCATGGATGCCAAGATCGCGCGGCTGTTCCCGCTGCTCGAGGGCGTGCGCATCGACTACCGCTGGGGTGGGGACGTGGCCATCACGCTCAATCGGGCACCGGACTTCGGCCGACTCGGCGCCAACGTCTACTATGCCCAGGGCTACTCGGGGCACGGCATGGCGCTGGCCGGGCTGGCTGGAAAGCTCCTGGCCGAAGCCATTGCCGGTCAGAGCGAGCGCTTCGACCTCTTTGCCGCCATGCCACACCGTCGCTTCCCGGGGGGCGAGCGTCTGCGCACGCCGCTGTTGGTGCTGGCGACCACATTCTACAAACTGCGTGACCGACTATAACGACGACAGGTTCGGCAAGAGCCGCAACGAGGTTCCCATGAAAGACCTGGAAAGCTGGCTGAAGGAACGACGCATCACCGAGGTGGAGTGTCTGGTCAGCGACATCACCGGCATCGCCCGTGGCAAGATCACCCCCGTGTCGAAGTTCATGGCCGAGAAGGGCATGCGTCTGCCTGAAAGCGTGCTGCTGCAGACCGTCACCGGCGATTACGTCGAGGACGAACTCTACTACTCGCTGCTCGACCCGGCCGATATCGACATGCTGTGTCGGCCCGACAGTTCGGCGGTCTACCCGGTGCCCTGGGCGCTGGAGCCCACCGCCCAGGTGATCCACGACTGCTACGACAAGATGGGCAACCCCATCGAGCTCTCCTGTCGCAATCAGCTCAAGAAGGTGCTGGCGCTGTACGCGGAGCAGGGCTGGAAGCCGGTGGTGGCGCCGGAGATGGAGTTCTATCTGACCAAGCGCTGCGAGGATCCCGACCTGCCGCTGCTGCCGCCCATCGGTCGCAGTGGGCGCCAGGAGACCGGCCGACAGTCGTTCTCCATCGATGCCGCCAACGAGTTCGATCCGCTGTTCGAGGACATGTACGACTGGTGCGAGATCCAGGGGCTCGACATCGATACCCTGATCCATGAAGAGGGTACCGCCCAGATGGAGATCAACTTCCGTCACGGCGACCCCTTGATGCTGGCCGATCAGGTATTCGTGTTCAAGCGCACCCTGCGCGAGGCCGCGCTCAAGCACGACGTGGTGGCGACCTTCATGGCCAAGCCGATCACCAACGAGCCCGGCAGTGCCATGCACATTCATCAGAGCGTGCTGGATGCGACCACCGGCAAGAGCGTGTTCGCCAACGAGGACGGCTCGATGAGCCAGCTGTTCCTGCACCATATCGGCGGCATGCAGCGCTTCATCCCCGAGGCGTTGCCGCTGATGGCGCCCAACGTCAACTCCTTCCGTCGCTTCCTGCCCGATACCTCGGCGCCGGTCAACGTGGAGTGGGGCGAGGAGAATCGCACCTGCGGCCTGCGCGTTCCCGATTCGTCGCCGCAGAACCGGCGCATCGAGAATCGTCTGCCGGGGGCCGACGCCAACGCTTATCTGGCCATCGCGGCCAGCCTGCTGTGCGGCTATCTGGGCATGGTACAGCAGCTCAACCCTTCTGCACCGGTGCAGGGGCGGGCGTTCGAGCGACGCAACCTGCGGCTGCCGTTCACCCTGGAGCAGGCATTGGAGCGCATGGAGAACTGCAGCGAGCTCGAGCAGTACCTGGGCCATCGTTTCGTCACCGGCTACGTGGCGGTCAAGCGGGTGGAGAACGAGAATTTCAAGAAGGTGATCAGTTCGTGGGAGAGGGAGTTTCTGCTGCTGAGCGTCTAGGTTTTGTACGAAAAGTCGGCGAGCGATGGCCAGACAAGGCAAAAATCGGCGAAAAGACGGAGTTTACGGGGTGTAAATGAGTACTTTGAGCCGATTTTTAACGCCGTATGGGCGAGCGCAGACAGTTTTCGTACAGAGCCTAATGGAGTAGGAAGAATGCCCGGCGGATGACATGGTCGGGCTCACGGAAACAGTGCAGACAAAACAATGCAAACACGAGGTGCCATCATGTCCTGTCAACGCAAGCTGTCCCTGGCCGTCGCGCTGGGTTCTCTGGCCATGGCCGCTGCTGCCGTCCAGGCCAACGAGGTGCGGGTCTACAACTGGTCGGATTACATCGCCCCGGACACCCTGGAGAAGTTCACCGAAGCCACCGGCATCCGGGTGATCTATGACGTCTACGACAGCAACGAGGTCCTCGACGCGGCGATGCTCGCGGGCCGTTCCGGCTATGACGTGGTGGTACCCTCCAACCATTACCTGACCCGCCAGATCAGCGCCGGCGTGTACCAGGAACTCGATCACGACAAGCTGCCCAACATGGCCAACCTCAACCCGGAGTTGCTGGACGACCTGGAGTTCATCGATCCCGGCAGCCGCTACTCCATTCCCTACATGTGGGGCACCAACGGCATCGGCTACAACGTCGAGCGGGTCACCGAAATTCTCGGCGACGATGCGCCGCTCGACTCCTGGGCGCTGATCTTCGACCCCGAGATCACCACGGCGCTGCGCCAGGGCGGCTGCGGTATCTCGATGCTCGATTCCGGCGACGAGATGCTTTCGCCGGCCATGGCCTACCTGGGGCTCTCTCCGCTCTCCGAAGAGACGGCCGACCTCGAGGCGGCCGGCGATCTGATTGCGGCCGTGCGCGACAACATCACCTACTTCCACTCCTCGCGCTACATCTCCGACCTTGCCAACGGTGACATCTGCGTGGCGGCCGGCTACTCCGGCGACATCTTCCAGGCCGCCGACCGCGCCGAGGAGGCCGGGCGCGACTTCACCATCGACTACATCATTCCCAAGGAGGGCGCGGCGCTGTGGTTCGACATGATGGCGATTCCCGCCGATGCGCCGAACCCCGACAACGCTCATGCCTTCATCAATTTCATTCTCGAGCCCGAGATCGCGGCCGCGATCACCGAGTACGTGGTCTACGCCAACCCCAACATCGCCGCCAACGAGTATCTCGATCCCGACATCCTCAACGATCCGGCCATCTACCCGGACCAGGAGGTGATGGACAACCTCTACGTGGCCGAGGAGAAGCCGCTGGCCGTGCAGCGGGTACGCACCCGCGTATGGAACCGGGTCAAGTCCGGCATGTGAGGCTTCATGCCGGCCCATGCGGGCCGGCTGGTTCTGGTCTGGCTAGAGGAGGCGCTGCGATGCCGCAGACCCAGACACACGTTTCGGAGCCTGTGCGGCGAGCCACCGAAGGAGCGGTCGAAAGCGCTGCCGCACCCGGCAAGCCGCGACCGGTAAGGGAAGAGGGGCTGATGGAGATCCGTCGCGTCAGCAAGCGCTTCGACGGCGTGCTGGCGGTGGATGACGTCAGCCTGTCGATCCGCCGCGGCGAGATCTTCGCGCTACTGGGCGGTTCGGGCTCGGGCAAGTCGACGCTGCTGCGCATGCTGGCCGGTTTCGAGAAGCCCAGCGAAGGGCAGATCGTGCTCGACGGCGAGGACATCACCACCATGCCGCCCTATGAGCGGCCGATCAACATGATGTTCCAGTCCTATGCACTGTTCCCGCACATGACGGTGGCACAGAACATCGCCTTCGGTCTCAAGCAGGACCGGCTGCCTCGCCGCGAGATCGAGGAGCGGGTGGCCGAGATGCTCAAGCTGGTGCACATGGAAGCCTATGCCCGGCGCAAGCCGCATCAGCTCTCGGGTGGCCAGCGCCAGCGGGTGGCGCTGGCGCGTTCGCTGGCCAAGCGGCCCAAGCTGTTGTTGCTCGACGAGCCCATGGGGGCGCTCGACAAGAAGTTGCGCACCGAGATGCAGCTCGAGGTGGTGCAGATCCTGGAGCGGGTCGGCGTGACCTGCATCATGGTCACCCACGACCAGGAGGAGGCCATGACCATGGCCGACCGGGTGGCGATCATGTCGGATGGCTGGATCGCCCAGGTAGGCACTCCCATGGACGTCTACGAGAGCCCGGCCAACCGCATGGTGGCGGAGTTCGTCGGTTCGGTGAACCTGTTCGAGGGCGACATCGTGGTCGATGAGGTCGATCACTGCGTGATCGAGAGCCCGGCGCTGAGCCGCCCGATCCGTATCGGCCATGGGGTCAGCACCCAGGCCGACGAGCGTCGGGTATGGGTCGCGCTGCGTCCGGAGAAGACCGGCCTCACCCGCGAACGGCCGCAGGGCGACAGCAACTGGGAGGCCGGGGTGGTCGAGGACATTGCCTACCTGGGCGGCCTGTCGGTCTACTTCGTGCGTCTCGAGAGCGGTCAGCTGGTCAAGGCCAGCATGGCCAATACCGAACGTCGCGGCGACAGGCCGCGCTGGGACGAGTCGGTCTTCGTGCACTGGGACGAGCATAGTGCCGTCATCCTGCACGACTGAGCCATCGCCGGAGCCAGGGGAAAACTCATGACCAACCGTATCGCTCGCCTGCGACGGTGGCTCAAGCCCGGTCGCGGCTGGGTCATCGCCGTGCCGCTGCTGTGGCTAACGCTGTTCTTTCTGCTGCCGTTCGGCATCGTGCTCAAGATCAGCCTCTCCGAGGCGGCCATTGCGGTGCCGCCGTTCAGCCCCATTTTCGACTATGCCCACGAGACGCTGAACGTCGTCGTCACCTTCAGCAACTACCTCTTCCTGGCCACCGATACGCTCTACGTGGCGGCCTACTGGGGCTCGGTCAAGATCGCGCTGCTGGCCACCGTACTGTGCCTACTGCTCGGCTACCCCATGGCCTATGCCATGGCCCGGGCACCGGTCCATTGGCAGCTGGTGCTGCTGCTGCTGGTGATGCTGCCCTCCTGGACCTCGTTTCTGATCCGCGTCTACGCCTGGATGGGCATCCTCAGCAACAATGGCCTGATCAACAACTTGCTGATCTGGGCGGGGCTGATCGACTCGCCAATTCGCATGCTCAACACCAACTTCGCGGTGATATTGGGCATCGTCTATGCCTACCTGCCGTTCATGGTGCTGCCGCTCTATGCCAATCTCACCCGGCTCGACGGCTCGCTGCTGGAGGCGGCTTCCGATCTCGGCTCGCGCAAGATCAATACCTTCCTTAAGGTGACCCTGCCGCTGTCCAAGGGCGGCATCATCGCCGGCTCGATGCTGGTGTTCATACCGGCGGTGGGGGAGTACGTGATACCGGAGCTGCTGGGCGGGCCCAATACGGTGATGATCGGCAAGGTATTGTGGGAGGAGTTCTTCCACAACCGCGACTGGCCGGTGGCCTCGGCGCTGGCGATGGTGATGCTGGCGATCCTGATCGTGCCCATCGCCCTGTTCCATCGCTATCAGTCCCGTGAGCTTCAGGAGTGATGACCATGCGCAAGCCATCCTTCACTACCGTGATGCTGATCGTCGGGCTGCTGTTCCTCTATCTGCCGATGGTGGTGCTGGTCATCTACTCGTTCAACGCGTCACGCCTGGTGACGGTGTGGGCGGGGTTCTCGACCCGCTGGTACCTGGAGCTGTTTCGCGACCAGCAGATCCTCTCGGCGGTATGGACCAGCCTGCGCATCGCCTTCTTCTCGGCTTCCATGGCGGTGTGCCTGGGTACCCTGGCCGCCTTCGTGATGGTGCGTTTCACCCGCTTTCGCGGCAAGACGGCACTGTCCAGCATGGTCACCGCGCCGCTGGTGATGCCCGAGGTGATCACCGGGCTGTCACTGCTGCTGCTGTTCGTGCACATGGCGCAGACCATCGGCTGGCCGGCGGACCGCGGCATGGTCACCATCTGGATCGCCCACACCACCTTCTGTAGCGCCTATGTGGCGGTGGTGGTGGCGTCGCGCCTGCGCGAGCTGGATCTCTCCATCGAGGAGGCCGCCATGGATCTCGGTTCGCGGCCGGTGCGCACCTTCTTCCAGATCACGCTGCCGATGATCGCGCCGGCCGTGGCGGCGGGGTGGCTGCTGGCCTTCACCCTGTCGCTGGACGATCTGGTGATCGCCAGCTTCGTCTCAGGCCCCGGCGCCACCACGCTGCCGATGGTGGTGTTCTCCTCGGTGCGCCTCGGCGTCTCGCCGAAGATCAACGCCCTGGCCACGCTGATCATCCTGGCGGTGTCGCTGGCCACCTTCCTTGCCTGGTACATGATGCGGCGCAGTGAGGCCAAGCGCAGGCAGGCCATGCTCCAGGATATGACCGCGGGTCGATAACCTTTTCGTTGAGTGTGAGGTAGCTATGTCGAGCAGTGCCAACGCCGAGCACGTGGCGTCCTACTATGCCGCCACGGCCAACCCTTCGCCCGAGCGCCCCGCCCTCGAAGGCGACATCGAGTGCGAGGTGTGCGTGGTGGGGGCCGGCTTCACCGGGATCTCGTCGGCGTTGCATCTTGCCGAGCAGGGGCATGACGTGGTGGTGCTCGAAGCCGCCCGGGTCGGTTTCGGCGCCTCGGGGCGCAACGGCGGTCAGATCGTCAACAGCTACAGCCGCGACATGGACGTGATCGAGGCCAAGTACGGTACCGAGACCGCCCGCGCCCTGGGCGACATGGCCTTCGAGGGCAACCGCATCATCCGCGAGCGCATCCGCCAGTACGCCATCGCCTGCGATCTCAAGAACGGCAATCTGTTCGCCGCCTGCAACCGCAAGCAGCTCGAGGGGCTGCGCGAGCACAAGGCGCTGTGGGAGCGATTCGGCAACCACGAGCTCGAGCTGCTGGAGGGCGAGGCCTACAAGCGCGAGATCGGCAGCGAGCGCTACACCGGTGCCCTGGTGGACCACTCCGGCGGCCACCTGCACCCGCTCAACCTGGTGCTGGGTCAGGCGGCCGCCTTCGAGTCGCTGGGCGGCGTCATTCACGAACGGACTCCGGTCAGCGGGGTGCGTCACGGCGAGACGGTGACGCTGACCACCCCGCGTGGCAGCGTACGCGCCCGGCGCGTGGTGATGGCCGGTAATGCCTACCTGCAAGGGGTGCTGCCGGAACTGGAGAGCAAGTCGATGCCCTGCGGCACTCAGATCGTCACCACCGAGCCGTTGCCGCAAGCGCTGCGCCGCGAGCTGATTCCCAACGACATGGCGGTGGAAGACTGCAACTATCTGCTCGACTACTACCGCTTCACCGCCGACGGGCGCCTGCTCTACGGCGGCGGGGTCAACTACGGCGGTCAGGATCCGGCAGACATCGCCGCGGTGATCCGACCCAAGATGCTCAAGACCTTTCCCCAGCTTGCCGAAGTGCGCATCGACTTCGCCTGGAGCGGCAATTTCCTGATGACGCTGAATCGCCTGCCCCAGTTCGGCCGGCTCAACGACAACGTCTACTACGCGCAGGGCTACTCGGGCCACGGGGTGACCTGTTCGCACCTGGCGGGTCGGCTGATCGCCGAGGTGATGCGCGGCGAGAGCGCGCGCTTCGATGCCTTCGCCGGCCTGCCTCACTTGCCGTTTCCCGGCGGGCGGCTGCTGCGGGTACCGCTCTCGGCGCTGGGCGCCTGGTACTACGCCACGCGGGACCGGCTCGGCTGGTGAGTGTCGCCAAGGGCTGACACCGGGACAAAAAAAGTGAAAGCCGCTGCGCTACGCTTATTGCCTTGCCTCGACGCCGTATACTGAAGGTATCCCACGGGCGGCATGGAGTCGCCGCCCTGCGTCTCTCCTCCACATCGTATCGAGCCGAGCCTTGTCAGCCCGGGGCGCGTGGCGTCCTGCAGGAGGAGTCTCATGAATAAATCGATCGTGATCGGAACCACGCTGAGCGTGCTCGGTCTGGGTGGTCTGGCCTTGGGCGCGTGGCAAGTGCAGCAGGACCAGGAGCCGCAGGAGCGCGGCCCCCAGTTTGCCGAGGTCGTGGCGGTACAGCCGGTAACGCGCAGCGTCGAGACGCCCCGCGAGGTATGCGAGGACGTGGTAGTGCACCAGCAGGCGCAGGCGCCCAGCCGCGATCCGCATCGCATCGCCGGCACCGCGGCGGGAGCCGTGGTGGGCGGCCTGCTGGGCAATCAGGTCGGCGGTGGCAGCGGCAAGACCCTGGCCACCGTGGCAGGGGCGGTCGGCGGAGGCTACGCCGGACGCGAGATCCAGGGCCGTATCGAGGCCAACCAGACCCAGACCTATACCACCACGCAGCGTCAATGCCATACCGTCATGGACAGCTCCGAGGAGACCGTCGGTTACGACGTGACCTGGCGTCACGGTGAACTGACCGAGGTCTCGCGGCTGGATCACCGGCCCCAGGGCAACCGCGTGCTGCTCGACGAGGGGCAGCCGCGCTGGGACCTGCCGCTGGCCAGTGCGGATGGTTGATACCTTCCCTTCGTGATCTTTCCCGTCATGCATGCCCCGGCCCCGGCCGGGGCGTCGTTTGGCGGCTTGCTGCCTCTCTCGGTCAGGCCTGCTGCGTTAAACGTGACGCAGGTACCAGGCATACTCCAACTGGCTCACCGCCTGCATGGCCTGTTCGCGCTCGGCCCGACGATTGGCCAGGAAGACGTGGACGAAGTCGGCGCCCAGGGCGGCCTTGAGCGGTTCGCTCGCCTCGAGCAGATCGAGAGCCTGCTGCCAGCTGTTGGTCAGCGTGGGCTCGAACTGTTCGTAGGCGTTGCCTTCGACCGGGGCGGGCGGCGTCAGCTGACGGTCGATGCCGTAGTCGATGCCGGCCAGCAGTACCGCCAGCAGCAGGTAGGGGTTGACGTCGGCGCCGGCGACGCGATGCTCGATGCGCCTGGCGTCGTTGCAGCCAGAGGGGATGCGCAGGGCCACCGAGCGGTTGTCGAAGCCCCAGGTAGGGGTCATGGGCACGTAGAGCCCCGGCTGGAAACGGCGGAACGAGTTGAGGTTGGGTGCGCAGATCGCCATGCAGGCCGGCATCAGTTCGAGCAGCCCCGCGACGGCCCGGTGCAGCGTTTCGCTGCCCAGCGGGTCGCCGTTTTCGGCGGCGAAGACGTTGCGCCCGGAGTCATCCAGCAGGCTGAGATGCACATGGGTGCCGTTGCCGGCCTCGAGGCCGTAGGGCTTGGCCATGAAGGTGGCTTCGAAGCCGTGATTGAGCGCCACGCCCTTGATCAATCGCTTGAGCAGCACGGCGCTGTCGCAGGCCTTGAGCGCATCGTCGCAGTGACCGAGGGTGATCTCGAACTGACCCGGTGCACATTCCTTGAGCGTGGTGTCCAGCGGCAGGCCCTGGCATTCGGCGGCCCGGCGCACGTCGTCGAGAAAGTCGGCGTACTCGTCGAGTTCCCCGATGGAGTAGAGCTGGCTCTGGGTGGCGCGTTCGCCGCTGCGGGGCGAGCGTGGCGGCTGGATCCGGCCCTCGGCGGTGCGCTCCCTGTCCAGTAGGTAGAACTCCATCTCGACCGCTGCCACCGGTACCAGACCGCGCTCGCTCAGCCGCTCCAGCTGGCGTGACAGCACCTGGCGCGGGTCGGCGAAAAAGGGGCTCTCGTCGCGCTCGACCATGGTCATCAGCAGCTGCGCCTGGCGCCCGCCGCGCAGCCACGGGGTCGGCATCAGCGTGCCTGTCACCGGTCGACAGACCCGATCGCTGTCGCCGATGGCAAGACCCAGGCCGGTGGCCTCGATGGTATGGCCGTTGATGTCCAGGGCGAACACCGAGGCCGGCAGGTTGATGCCCTGATGGTACACCTTGTCCAGGTTCTCACGGGGAATGCGCTTGCCGCGCATCACGCCGTTGAGGTCACTGATCAGCAGATCGATGCTGTCGATGTCGGGATGACGGTCAAGGAACTCGCGGGCCTGATCTGCACTTGGCGACGGCATGGCAGCACCTGTTGTGTGTTGAGATGTCCGGTTTCGCTCTATCTTTCGATGCCGTGTCGTTGTTGTCAAATCCTTTACGCTAGTGTTCGGGCCAGGATAGCGGTCGTTGGCTTGTTGGCTAGGTTTTCCTTGGGTTTATTCCGAGGATTTTGCCGTTGGGGTGGATTTTTTCTCTGGCTTGGTGGAAAGTTTAATCAACACTCGTCGCTTTTTCATCGTCTGATTTGAGGAGGCTGTCATGCCGAGCCGTCCCTTGGTGGGGGTCATCGCCTGTCGTCGCGAAGTCGAAGGGCATCCCGCTCATGTGGTGACCGACAAGTATCTGAGCGCTCTGCGCGCCTACGGCATGGCGCCGGTGGTGCTGCCGGTGTGGCAGGACGCCGCCGACGGCGATCTGCTCGGCCACTTGGATGGCCTGCTGCTCACCGGCAGCTACTCCAACGTCGAGCCTGCGCGTTATGGCGCCGAGCGGGCACCGGAAAACACGCATGACGACCCGCATCGCGACGCCGCTGCGCTGGCCTGGATACCCGCTGCCGTGACGCGGGGCCTGCCGCTGCTGGGTATCTGTCGCGGCTTCCAGGAGCTCAACGTGGCCTATGGCGGCACGCTGCATCAGGCGGTGCAGAACGTGCCCGGCCTTGCCGATCACCGCGAGCCGGAAGCCGACTACGCCACTCGCTACGCACCGGCCCACGATATCGAGATCGTGCCCGGCGGCCGCCTGGCAGCACTGCATCCCGAGCCCCACGCGCGGGTCAATTCGCTGCATCAGCAGGGCATCGACCGGCTGGGCGGCGGGCTTGCCGTGGAGGCCCGTGCACCGGACGGCCTGATCGAAGCAGTGTCGGTGGCCGCGGTGCCGGGGTTTGCCCTGGCCGTGCAGTGGCACCCCGAATGGCAGCCGCGGGAGCACCCGCTCTACGACGCCCTGTTCAAGGGTTTCGCCGCCGCCTGCCGCGAGCACTGCGGCGAGCGCTCACTGGCCTTGACGAGTTGATCGGGGGAGCCATGCATACCGAGACCTACCGCCAGTTGGATCGGGAGCACCACCTGCACCCCTTCACCGACTTCAAGGCGCTGGGCGAGGAGGGCAGCCGTATCGTCACCCACGCCGAGGGCGTCTACATCCATGACAGCGAGGGCAACCGCATCCTCGACGCCATGGCCGGGCTGTGGTGCGTCAACCTGGGCTACGGCCGCGAGGAGCTGGTCGAGGCGGCCACTGCGCAGCTGCGAGAACTGCCTTACTACAACAACTTCTTCAAGAGTACCCATCCGCCGGCGGTAAAGCTGGCCGAGATGCTGTGCCGGCTGGCGCCGGCGCACATGAACCGGGTGTTCTTCACCGGCTCGGGCTCCGAGGCCAACGACACGGTACTGCGCATGGTGCGCCGCTACTGGGCCCTGGAAGGCAAGCCCGACAAGCAATGGATCCTCGCCCGCGAGAATGCCTACCACGGTTCCACCGTGGCCGGCCTGAGCCTTGGCGGCATGGCGCCGATGCATGCCCAGGGCGGTCCTCTGGTACCCAAGATCGCCCATGTGCGGCAGCCCTATTGGTTTGGTGAGGGAAGGTTTGCAGAAGGACGGGTTGGAGAAGGGCGCGATACCAGCCCGGAAGCGTTCGGCCGCGAGTGCGCTGCAGCCCTGGAGGCGAAGATTCTGGAGCTCGGCGAGGAGAACGTCGCCGCCTTCATCGCCGAGCCGGTGCAGGGCGCGGGTGGCGCCATCATCCCGCCGCAAAGCTACTGGCCGGCCGTCAAGGAGGTGCTGGCCAGGTACGACATCCTGCTGGTAGTGGACGAGGTGATCTGCGGCTTTGGCCGGCTGGGGGAATGGTTCGGCAGCGTTCACTACGATTTGAAACCCGATCTGATGCCCATCGCCAAGGGGCTCTCGTCCGGCTACCTGCCGATCGGCGGCGTGCTGGTGGGCGACCGCGTCGCCGAGACCCTGATCGAGCGCGGCGGCGAGTTCTTCCACGGTTTCACCTATTCGGGGCATCCGGTGTGCGCTGCCGTGGCGCTGAAGAATCTCGAGCTGATGCAGGCCGAGGGCATCGTCGAGCGGGTGCGTGATGACGTGGGACCCTATCTCGCCGAGCGCTGGGCCACCCTGGCCGATCACCCCCTGGTGGGCGAGGTGCGCTCGCTGGGGTTGATCGGGGCACTGGAGCTGATCGACCCCGACACCGGCGAGCGCTTCGACAAAGCGCGGTTCCCCAAGGGCTTTGGTGTCGGCACCCTGTGTCGCGACATCTGCTTCGATCATGGCCTGGTGATGCGCTCGGTGGGTGATACGATGATAATTTCGCCGCCGCTGGTCATTTCCCGCGCCGAGATCGATGAGCTGGTCCGCCTGGCCTGGGAGGCGCTGGACGAGACCGCGAGGCGACTGGCCGCACGCGAACAGGCGGATGGTCCAGCCATCATGATCCAGCCATCAATAGAGGAGTCCCGATCGTGAGCCGTACGCCAACCCCTCGCACCCTTGCCGACTGGCAGGCCCGGGCCGCCGAGCTTTCGTTCGAATCGCGCGCCTTCATCGACGACAGCTTCGTCGCTGCCGAAAGCGGCGCCACCTTCGAGTCGCGCAATCCGGCCACCGGCGAGATCCTGGCCCAGGTGGCCAGCTGCGACGAGCCCGATGCCGCGCGTGCCGTGGCGGTGGCACGCCGGGCCTTCGCCGACGGCGCCTGGTCGCGCCTGGCGCCGGGCAAGCGCAAGAAGACCCTGCTGCGCCTGGCCGATCTGATGGAGGCCAACAAGCACGAGCTGGCGCTGATCGACACCCTCGACATGGGCAAGCCCATCTCGAGTTCGCTAGGCGACATGGCGGGCGCCATCGCCTGCATTCGCTACCAGGCCGAGTGCATCGACAAGCTCTACGGCGAGGTGGCGCCCACCGGCGAGGAGACCCTGGCGCTGGTGCTGCGTGAGCCCATCGGCGTGGTGGCGGCCATCGTACCCTGGAACTTCCCGCTCATGATGACCGCCTGGAAGATCGCCCCGGCGCTGGCCGCCGGCAACAGCGTGATCCTCAAGCCCTCGGAGAAGTCGCCGCTCTCCGCGCTGCGCCTGGCCCAGCTGGCCCAGGAGGCAGGCATCCCGCGCGGGGTGTTCCAGGTGCTGCCGGGCTTCGGCCACACCGTGGGCAAGGCACTCGCGCTCTCCATGGAGGTCGACTGCCTGGCGTTCACCGGCTCCACCGCGGTGGGCAAGCAGCTGATGCAGTACGCCGGGCAGTCCAACCTCAAGCGGGTCTACCTGGAGTGCGGCGGCAAGTCGCCCAATCTAGTCTTCGCCGACTGCAAGGACCTCGACACGGTGGCCAGCCACGCCGCCGCGGCGATCTTCCACAATCAGGGCGAAGTGTGCATCGCCGGCTCCCGACTGCTGGTGGAGAACACGATTCGCGACGACTTCGTCGAGCGGGTACTCAAGGCCGCCGAGAACATGCAGCCGGGCGATCCGCTGGACCCGGACAGCTTCATGGGCGCCATCGTCGACGAGGCCCAGCATCGTCGCATCCTCGACTACATCCGCCAGGGCGTGGAAGAGGGCGCGCGGCTGCGCACTGGCGGTAAGACCATCGACGGCCCGGGGCTGTTCATCCCGCCCACGGTGTTCGACGGCGTCACGCCGCAGATGGCCATCGGCCGCGAGGAGATCTTCGGTCCGGTGCTGGCGGTGTTCGGCTTCGACACGGAAGAGGAGGCGGTGGCCATGGCCAACGACACCCCCTACGGCCTGGCGGCGGGACTGTGGAGCCAGGACATCGACCGCATCATGCGCGTGACGCGGCGGCTGCAGTCGGGGCAGGTATTCGTCAACAACTGGGCGGGTGGCGACCAGACCATGCCCTTTGGCGGGGTCAAGCAGTCGGGCAACGGGCGCGACAAGTCGCATCACAGCCTGGAGGAGTACTCCGAGCTCAAGAGCGTATGGATGTCGCTGCAACCAAGTTGATCCTGTCAGAAATCGGCAGGGGATGAGCCGGCGGCCGTGGCAGGTATACTGGCGCCACGACCGCCTGCTGGAGACTCCCCTTGATCGATCTTGCCACGCTGCTGGCCACGCTTCCCCTTGGCTACGCCATGGCGCTCACGGCGCTGCTGGCGTTCCTGCTCGCCTTCGGCCTGGCCGGCTGGCTCGCTGCGCGACGGCAGCGTGCCGAGGCGGCGCGGCACGAAGCCGCCTTGGCTGACTTGCGCGTGCGTCTGGCCGAGCGTGAGAAGCAGCTCGATGACGCAAAGGCTAGGCTAGGCGAGGCGCAGGTAAGCGAGGCCCGACTGGCCACCACGCTGGAGCAGAAGCAGCAGCACTTCGAGGCCCAGTTGGCGCTGTTGCGCGACAGCCGCGAGCAACTGCGCCAGGAGTTCGAGAACCTGGCCAATGAGATCCTCGAGCGCAAGGGGCGCGCCTTCTCCGAGCTTTCCCAGCAGCGCATCAGCGGCCTGCTGCAACCAATCCAGGCCGAGATGAAGGGCTTTCGCGAGAAGGTCGAGACGATTCATCGCCACGATACCGAGCAGCGCGCCGGGCTGCGCGCGGAACTGCGCCACCTGCAGGCGCTCAATCGCGAGATCACCGATCAGGCCGAGCGCCTGACCCAGGCGCTGCAGGGGCAGAAGAAGGTGCAGGGCAACTGGGGCGAGCTGATGCTGGAGAACGTGCTGGAGGGTTCCGGCCTGCGCCCCGGCAAGGATTACCAGCGCGAGGTGAGCTTCGCCACGGCGGAGGGTCGCCGTCGCCCCGATGCGGTGGTCTACCTGCCTCAGGGGCGCCACCTGGTGATCGACGCCAAGACCTCGCTTGCCGCCTATGTGCGCTACGTCAACGCCGAGGACGAGGGGGAGAGAGGGCAGGCCCTGGCCGCCCATGCCTCGGCGGTGGGCGAGCGTATCGCCGAGCTGGCCGACAAGCACTATTACGACCTGCCGGGCCTCAATTCGCCGGATGTGGTGATCATGTTCATCCCGGTGGAGTCGGCCTACGTCGAGGCGCTCAAGCACGACGAGACCCTCTACCAGCGCGCCATCGAGCACAACGTGCTGGTGGCCACGCCCACCACGCTGCTCACCAGCCTCAACGTGGTGCGTCAGCTGTGGCGCTTCGAGGACCAGAGCCGCCACAGCGCCGAGCTGGCCAATCGTGCCGAGCGGTTCTACAACAAGCTGCGGCTGTTCCTCGAGAGCATGCAGGAGGTGCAGGCAAAGCTCGACGGCGCGCGCGACAGCTACGACCGCGCCATGGGACAACTGGTCAACGGGCGCGGCAACCTGATCAAGCAGGCCGCCGAGTTCCAGGAGCTGGGAGTGGCGGTGAAGAAGGAGCTGCCCGCCGAGCTGGTCGAGCGGGCCGGCCTCGAGCTCGAGACTGCGCGCCCCCGCCAGGCGCTGCCGGACGGGGGCGGACGAGGCTAGGTTCTCCCAGCCGAGTGGGGGCCTAGAAGTTGGCCCACTCCGGCTGGCGCTCCGCGGTGGCAAGCTGCAGCTGACGCATGATGGGCCGGGGCGCCGTAAGCATCTCGCCGTACGGCACGCTTTGGCCATCGGCGCGAGCAGTGCTCGGCAGTTGGAAGGCGGCCATGGCGTTCATCAGCTGACGGGCATGCTGGCGCAGATTGTCGGCTGCCGTGGCGCTTTCTCCCACCAGGGTGGCGTTCTGCTGGGTGACCCTGTCCATCTCGGCCACCGCCGTACCGGCTTCCTGCACGCCGGCGCTCTGTTCGACGCTGGCCTGACTGATCTCGCGCATCAACTGGCTGACCCGCGCGATGGCCTCGACGATCTCCTCGGTGGCCTGACGTGCCTCGGCAGCCCGGGCGTTACCGCTCTTCACCCGCTCCACGTTGCTGGTGATAAGCTCGTTGATGTCGCTGGCGGCCTCGGCGCTCTTCTGGGCCAGCTTGCGCACTTCGGCGGCAACCACGGCGAAGCCGCGGCCGTGCTCGCCGGCGCGTGCCGCTTCCACCGAGGCGTTGAGCGCCAGGATATTGGTTTGAAAAGCGATGTCGTCGATGGTCGAGATGATGCTGGCGATCTCGCTTGCACTGCTATCGAGTTCGTTCATGGTGGCCGCCATCTGCTCCACCGCCATGCCCCCCTGACGTGCCTTGTGCGAGGCACTCTCCGCTTCGTGACTGGCCTGTGCGGCGTTGGCGGTGTTCTGCACCACGGTGCCGTTGAGCTCTTCCATGGCCGAGGCGGTCTGGGTCAGAGCGCTGGCCTGCTGCTGGGTGCGTGAGGCGAGGTCGGTGTTGCCCTCGGCAATCTGTTCGCTGTTGCTGGCCACGGCTTCGGCAGCGCCGCGAACCTGGATCACGATGGCCTGCAGCTGGCGCGCCATTTCCACCTGCGATGCCATGATGCTGTGGCGGTCGCCAACGCGCAGGCGTCCGGCAGTGGCCAGTTCGCCACGACCGATCGCCTCGGCGAAGGCCTTCACCTCATGGGGCTCGGCGCCGAGCTCGCGCAGTAGCTGGCGCGCCAGCAGGTAGGCGATGGTGCCGCCCGTTGCCAGAGCCGCCAGACACAAGGCCAGCATCAGCATCTGGAAGCCGGCGGCGGTGTCGCGGGCCAGCAAGGTATTGGCTGCGCTCTCGGCTTCCTGGTGATCGATGAAGTCATTGATGCGGTCGAGCCAGGCGAAAAAGGCCGGACCGGCCTCGCTCAGCAAGGCTTCCCGTGCACCGCCGACGTCGCCCTGTGCACGGCGCTCCATCACCTGGGCGGCCAGCCGCTGAGTGGTGTCGGCTTGCCGCTCGATGGCCGCCAGCAGCTCACGTTCGCGGGAAGAGGCACTGACCTGTATGGCGGCCGTCATGTCGTTGGCGGCACGCTGGTAGTCGTCGGCCAGCGCCCGGTAGTCGCGTTCGATTTCCCCCAGGGCAGTGGCCGATTCGACCAGGGTCATGTCGCGCAGCAGAATCGCGCGGTCATGCACGCTGCCGCGCCAGTCGATGGCGTGGCGCTGCTTGGCACCATTGACGTCGTGGATGGTAGTGAGGCTGCGATCGATACGGTTCACTTGCACGATACCGATGGCGGTGAGCAGGACGATCAAGGCGAGCACGGCGGAGAAACCGGCGAGCAGGCGAGTGCGAATGCCCAGGCGGGCAAGGCGGGCCGAGGATGCCTTCATGTTCTTGGTTCCCTTGTACGTGTAGTGGTAGGCCTCACAGGGAGGTCCATTGTTGTACAAGAGGCACTCTAATTATTGTACATAACTTATGCAAAATATTTTTATCCTATACAGCCAATAGCCAGCCCCACATGCGGGGATGGCGTGTATCTGACTGACATAAAAAACCTGCCGCTCGGGCAGGCTTGGATAAAGGTTGTACAAAAGGTTGGTTAGAAGGCGCGGGCCGGCGTGCAGCAGCTCACCAGACGGCACGGCTCGCTGCCGGGATTGCGGAAGCGGTGGGGCACGTTGGTGTCGAAGTAGTAGGCTTCACCCGGGCCGAGCAGGCGGGTTTCGGGGCCAATGGTGATCTCGATGGTGCCCTCCAGCACCACGCCGGCTTCCTCGCCCTGGTGGGCGATCATCTCGCGGCCGGTGTCGGCGCCGGGCGGATAGGTCTCGACCATGAAGGCCAGCGCGCGGCTGGCACGATTGGCGCCGACCAGCTTGTAGACGACCTCGCCGCTGCCCACGTCGGCCAGCTCGTCGGCGGTGTAGAAGACCTGGTCGCGGCTCTCCATGTCCATGGTGAAGAAGTCGCCGACGCTGATGGGGATGGCATCGAGGATCTTCTTCAGCGAGCTTACCGAAGGGCTCACCTTGCCCTGTTCGATCAGCGACAGGCTGGAATGGGTGACTCCGCAGCGCTTGGCCAGCTCGCGCTGGGAAATGCCGCGCAGGGTGCGCAGGGCGCGCAGGCGTGCGCCGACGTCGTCCGACATGCCGATCTCCTAATCCCGCGGGCGGCGCCCAGGCGCCGCCCGCCATGCCTCAGCAGAGGGCATCGAGCTTCTGCTTGAGCAGCTCGTTGACCTGTTGCGGATTGGCGGTGCCGCGCGAGGCCTTCATCACCTGGCCGACGAAGTAGCCGATCATCTTGCCGCGCTTGTCCGGCTCGGCGTCGCGATACTGGGCCACCTGGGCCGGGCTGTCGGCGATCACCTGATCGATCATCGCCTCGATGGCGCCGGTATCGGTGACCTGCTTGAGCCCTTGGGCCTCGATGATGTCGTCGGCGCTGGCGCCCTGGCCGTTCCACAGCGCCTGGAACACCTGCTTGGCGGCCTTGCCGTTGATGGTGTCGTCGAGCACGCGAGCGACCAGCTCACCCAGCTGACGGGCCGAGACGGGGCTGTCCTTGACTGCCAGGTTCTCGCGGTTGAGCGCGCCCGCCAGTTCACCCTGCACCCAGTTGGCGGCCTGCTTGGCGTCGCCGCAGACCTCCCTCACCTCGTCGAAATAGTCCGCCATCTCGCGGGTGGCGGAGAGCACGCTGGCATCGTAGGCCGAGAGGCCCAGCTCGTTCTCGAAGCGGGCGCGCTTCTCGGCCGGCAGCTCCGGCAGGTTGTCGCGCAGATGATCGATGTAGGCCTTGTCGAGCACTACCGGCAGCAGGTCGGGGCAGGGGAAGTAGCGATAGTCGTTGGCCTCCTCCTTGGTCCGCATACTGCGGGTCTCGTCGCGCTCGGGGTCGAACAGGCGTGTCTCCTGCACTACCTTGCCGCCATCCTCGAGCAGCTCGATCTGCCGCTCCACCTCGAAGGCGATGGCGCGCTCGACGAAGCGGAACGAGTTGACGTTCTTGATCTCGGCGCGGGTGCCGAAGGCTTCCTGGCCCTTGGGCCGAACCGAGACGTTGACGTCGCAGCGCATCGAGCCCTCGGCCATGTTGCCGTCGGAGATGCCGAGGTAGGTGACGATGGAGTGGATCGCCTTTAGATAGGCGGCGGCCTCCTTCGCCGAACGCATGTCTGGCTCGGAGACGATCTCCAGCAGCGGCGTGCCGGCTCGGTTCAGGTCGATGCCGGTCATGCCGTGACCCTTTCCACTGGAGAAGAGTTCGTGCAGCGACTTGCCGGCGTCTTCCTCAAGGTGCGCGTGGTGCACGCGGATCGGTTTGGTGGTGCCGTCCTCCAGCGTGATCTCGACCACCCCGGCGCCGACGATGGGCTGGTACATCTGGCTGGTCTGGTAGCCCTTGGGCAGGTCGGGGTAGAAATAATTCTTGCGGTCGAACACCGAGACTTCGGGAATCTCGGCGTGGATCGCCAGGCCGAACTTGACCGCCATGGCCACGGCTGCCTCGTTGAGCACCGGCAGCACGCCCGGCAGCCCCAGGTCGACGGCGCAGGCCTGGGTGTTGGGCTCGGCGCCGAAGGCAGTGGAGGCGCCGGAAAAGATCTTCGAGCGAGTGGCGAGCTGGACGTGAACCTCCAGCCCGATCACGGTTTCCCATTGCATCAGGCGTTCTCCTCGGCGAGCGCGGGGCGTTGACGGTGCCAGTCGGTGGCCAGCTGGAACTGATGGGCGACGTTGAGCAGCCGCGACTCGGTGAAGTGGCTGCCCAGGATCTGTAGCCCCACCGGGCGCTTGCCGACGAAGCCGGCCGGCACGCTCATGCCGGGGATGCCGGCGAGATTGATGGCGATGGTGTAGATGTCCTGCAGGTACATCTGCACCGGATCCTTGTTGGCGCCGAGGTCGAAGGCCGGGGTGGGCGAGGCGGGGCCCATCAGGACGTCGACCTCCTCGAAGGCGTCGAGGAAGTCCTGACGGATCAGCCGGCGTACCTGCTGGGCCTTCTTGTAGTAGGCGTCGAAGAAACCCTCGGAGAGGGTGTGAGTGCCGATCAGGATGCGGCGCTTGACCTCGTCGCCGAAGCCCTCGGCGCGGCTGCGCTTGTACAGGTCGATCAGGTCCACGGGGTTGGCGCAGCGGTGGCCGAAGCGCACGCCGTCGTAGCGCGACAGGTTCGACGAGGCTTCCGCCGGGGCGATGACGTAGTAGGCCGGAATCGCGTAGTGGGTGTGCGGCAGGCTCACCTCGCGCACGCTGGCGCCGAGCGATTCGAAGACCTTGATCGCCTCGCGCACGGCGGCTTCCACCTGCGGGTCGAGGCCGTCGCCGAAGTACTCGCTGGGCAGGCCGATCTTGAGCCCGGAAAGCGCGGTGCCGAGCTCTTCGGTGTAGTCGGGCACGCCGCGCTGCACGCAGGTGGAGTCGCGCAGGTCGTGGCCGGCCATGGCGTTGAGCAGCAGGGCGCAGTCCTCGGCGCTGCGAGCCATGGGGCCGGCCTGGTCGAGGCTCGAGGCGTAGGCGATCATGCCGTAGCGCGACACCCGGCCGTAGGTGGGCTTGAGCCCGGTGATGCCGCAGAAGGCCGCGGGCTGGCGAATCGAGCCGCCGGTATCGGTACCGATCGCCGCCGGTACCAGGCCCGCCGCCACCGCCGCGGCGCTGCCGCCGGACGAGCCGCCCGGCACGGCGGCGAAGTCCCAGGGGTTCTTCACCGGGCCGTAGTGGCTGTTCTCGTTGGAGGAGCCCATGGCGAACTCATCCATGTTGGTCTTGCCCAGGCTGACGGTACCGGCGGCTTTGAGCTTCTCGACCACGGTGGCGTCGTAGGGGGCGATGAAGCTGTCGAGCATCCGTGAGCCGGCGGTGGTCTTCACGTCCTGGGTGCAGAAGATGTCCTTCAGCGCCAGCGGCAGGCCGGTGAGCGTACCGGCCTTGCCCGCGGCACGGGCGGCGTCGGCGGCATCGGCGGCGGCCAGAGCCTGCTCGTGGGTCACGGTGATGAAGCTGTTCAGCTCGCCGTCGAGACGGTCGATGCGGCCGAGCAGGTGCTGGGTCAGTTCGCGGCTGGAAAAGTCGCCGGCGTCGAGCGAACGGGTCAGTTCGGCAAGGGTCTTGTCATGCATGCGGCATGGCTCCATGAAAGCGTGCCGTTGAAAGAGAGGCGAATGCGGCGCCGATGGGCGCTGCCTGAATGGCGACCGGGATCACTCGACGACGCGAGGAACCAGGTAGAGCCCATTTTCCACGGCCGGAGCGCACTGCTGGAAGCGGCTGCGCTGGTCGCGCTCGGTGACTTCGTCGGCGCGCAGGCGCTGGGTGACGTCGAGCGGATGGGCCAGCGGGGCGACCCCTTCGGTGTCGAGTGCCTGGAGCATGTCGACCATCTCGAGAATACGGCCTAGGTCGTCCACGTAGCGGGCGGCCTCGTCGTCGGTCAGGCCGAGCCGGGCCAGATGAGCGGCCCGCTGCACGTCTGCGTGTTCAAGCGCCATGAGCTGAGTGTCCTCGCACGGATGGAGTGTTATGAACAGCGGGAAAAGGTACCATATTCGAGCCATGGCGGGCACTCTTCTCGCATCTGGAGCGGCCTATGTCGCTTGCTGCACTGAGGCGGCGATGATACCGTTTGCATCCGCACTGGTCCCGGTCTGCACTAGGTAACGACGTCCATGTTCAAACGCTTGAGGGGGCTGTTCTCCAGCGATCTTTCCATCGATCTGGGTACGGCCAATACACTGATTTACGTTCGCGGTCGCGGTATCGTGCTCGATGAGCCGTCCGTAGTGGCCATTCGCCAATCCGGCAACATGCGCAGCGTGGCCGCGGTTGGCGCCGATGCCAAGCGCATGCTGGGCCGTACGCCGGGCAACATCACTGCGATTCGTCCGATGAAGGATGGCGTGATTGCCGACTTCACCGTTACCGAGCAGATGCTCCAGCACTTCATTCGCAAGGTGCACCAGAGCACTTTCCTGACGCCGAGCCCGCGGGTGCTGGTCTGCGTACCCTGCATGTCGACCCAGGTCGAGCGCCGGGCGATCAAGGAGTCTGCGGAAGGGGCCGGTGCCCGTGAAGTGTTCCTGATCGAGGAGCCCATGGCCGCCGCCATCGGCGCCGGCCTGCCGGTGGACGATGCCCAGGGCTCGATGGTGGTGGACATCGGTGGCGGAACCACCGAGATCGCCATCATTTCGCTGAATGGCGTGGTCTATTCCGAATCGATCCGTGTCGGTGGCGACCGCTTCGACGAGGCGATTTCCGCCTACGTACGCCGTCACTACGGCAGCCTGATCGGCGAGGCCACCGCCGAGCGTATCAAGGAAGAGATCGGCTGTGCCTACCCCGGCGGCGAACTGCGCGAGATCGACGTGCGCGGCCGCAACCTGGCCGAGGGTATCCCGCGCAGCTTCACGCTGAACTCCCATGAGATCCTCGATGCCCTGCAGGAGACGCTCTCCTCGATCGTCGCTGCGGTCAAGAGCGCGCTGGAGCAGTCGCCGCCCGAACTCGCCTCCGACATCGCCGAGCGCGGCCTGGTGCTGACCGGCGGCGGCGCCCTGCTGCGCGACCTGGACAAGCTGATCTCCGAGGAGACCGGGCTGCCGGTCATCGTCGCCGAGGATCCGCTGACCTGCGTGGCGCGCGGGGGCGGCAAAGCGCTCGAGATGATCGACCGGCACACTTTCGAGCTGCTCTCGAGCGATTGACGCCGCAAGGCCGTTTTCCAGTGCGAATCGACGTATGAACAGGTGCGGCCGGGCGTGCCGCGCCCGGTGCGGGGGGAACGTCTATTAAACCGCTGTTCTCGCACGGTCATGTGCCTGGCTACCGCATGCTGCTGTGTGTGGTAGCCGCGTCTGCCTTGATGTTCGTCGATCATCGTTTCACCCGCATGGAAGAAGTGCGGGCTCAGCTCACCACCGTCGTGGCGCCGATTCAGTGGCTCGTGGCGCTGCCCAGCGACGTGCTCACCTGGGGCTCGCTGGCGCTTTCCGAGCAGCGTGCCCTGGTGGAGGAGAACCGCCGCTTGCGCGAGCAGATCCTGCATCTGTCGCACCGGGTCCAGCACATGTCGAGCCTGACGGCCGAGAACGTGCGCCTGCGCGAACTGCTCGGTGCCGCCGCTCGTCTGGAGGCTCCCTATATCACTGCCGAGCTGCTCTCGCTCGACTCCGACCCGTTCACCCATCAGATGGTGATCGACCGCGGGCGTCGCAACGGGGTCTACGTGGGGCAGCCGGTACTGGATGCGTCGGGGCTGGTGGGGCAGGTGACGGCGGTATCGGCCTATTCCAGCCGGGTGCTGATGGTGGCCGACGCCAGCCATGCACTACCGATTCAGATCAACCGTAACGGTCTGCGCTTCGTGCTGCAGGGCAGCGGCCAGTACGATGCCCTGAGAGTGATACACGTGCCGGATACGGCCGATATTCGCGAGGGCGACCTGCTGGTAACCTCGGGGTTGGCGGGACGCTTCCCGCCGGGTTATCCCGTGGCCAGGGTCACCGAGGTGGTCCACGACCCGGGACAGCCCTTTGCCCGAGTGACGGCCGAGCCCGTCGCGCGCCTGCAGCGTTCCCGTCACTTCCTGCTGGTGTTCCCACCCGATCCGGCGCCGGTGCCTGACGATGAAGTGTGGGACCTCGAGTTGCCCGATGAGCTGGTGGACGAAGCCACGCTGGAGGAGTCGAACTGATGCCGAGCGGATCGACCACGGCGCTGCCCTGGATTTGGCTCACCCTGCTGCTGGCGCTGTGCCTGCAGGTGATGCCGCTGGCCGAGGGCTGGCAGATCTGGCGCCCGGACTGGCTGGGGCTGATGCTGATCTATTGGTGCATGGCCGCCCCCGCCCGGGTCGGGGTCTTCCACGGCTTCGTGCTCGGCATCCTGCTCGACCTCATCGAAGGTGCCCCGCTGGGGCAGAACGCCTTGACCCTGTCGCTGCTGGCCTTTCTCTCGGCTTTGATCTATCCGCGCTTTCGCACCTACTCGCTGGTGCAGCAGGCGCTGCTGATTCTGGTGCTGCTGGGGCTCGTGCAACTGGTCGAACAGTGGCTGCGCACCCTGTTCGGTCCGTTCTCGATGCATCTTGCCTTCCTGATCCCTTCGCTTATCGGCGCGGCGCTGTGGCCGTGGCTTGCGACCATGTTCCAGGCCTTCGAGCGCCGCTTGGTCCGGCATGACTGAGGGCCGGCCCGGAAGCCACGAGACGCCGGCAGCGGCCGTGCTGTGCCTGGCATCGGCCTCGCCGCGACGCCGCGAGCTGCTGGCCAGCATCGGCGTCGGCGTCGAGGTGCGGCCGGTGGACATCGATGAGACGCCGCTGCCCGACGAGCTGCCCGAAGCCTATGTGCTTCGCCTGGCCCGGGAGAAGGCGCTGGCGGGCAGCCGTCGATCGACGCTGCCGACGCTGGGGTCGGATACCGCTGTGGTTTGCGATGGGCGGATACTCGGCAAGCCTGCCGACAGGTCCGAGGCGGCGACCATGCTGCGTCTGCTGTCGGGGCGCGTCCACCAGGTGCTCACCGCCGTGGCCGTGACGGGGCCGGCCGGGCTGCTCGAGACCTGCGTGACGACACGGGTCTTCATGCGCGAGATCGACGACAGCGAAATGGCGGCTTACTGGGCGACCGGCGAACCTGCCGACAAGGCTGGCGGCTATGCCATCCAGGGTTTGGCGTCGATCTTCATCGAGCGCATCGAGGGCAGTCACTCCGCGGTCGTCGGGCTGCCGCTTTACGAAACGGCGCAGCTGCTGGTACGACAGAACGTGCCGCTTTGGTGTGGTGCTGTCTAGCCGCATCACTATGTCATAATGCGGCTATTGAACTGGACAAGGATTTCCGCATGAGCGGCGAAGTACTGATCAACCTGACGCCGATGGAAACCCGCGTGGCGGTGGTGGAAAACGGCGTGCTGCAGGAGGCGCTGATCGAGCGTACGCGCCGACGCGGCATCGTCGGCAACATCTACAAGGGACGCGTGGTGCGGGTGCTGCCCGGCATGCAGGCGGCCTTCGTCGACATCGGCCTCGACCGTGCGGCTTTCATCCATGCCCATGAAGTGATGCCTCCCGGCACCCCGCCGGAGGAGCAGGCCACCATCGGCCAACTGCTCCACGAGGGGCAGGCGCTGGTCGTCCAGGTCACCAAGGATCCCATCGGTTCCAAGGGCGCACGTCTCACCACCCATCTGTCGGTTCCTTCACGCTACCTGGTCTACATGCCCGACTCCCCGCACCACGGCGTGTCGCAGCGCATCGAGGACGAGCGTGAGCGAGAGCGCCTGCGCGAGCTGCTCGAACTCTGCCAGCAGGAGCAGGAGATCGAGATCACCGGCGGCTTCATCGTGCGTACGGCGGCGGAGAACGTGGGCAAGGAGGAGCTCTTCTCCGACATGCACTTCCTGCTGCGGCTGTGGCGCAAGGTCAGCGAGCGCAAGGTGACCGCGCCGGCACCCAGCGTGATCTACGACGATCTGCCGCTGTTCATCCGTACCCTGCGCGACCTGATGCGCGACGAGATCGAAAAGGTGCGCATCGATTCGCGGGAAAATTACGTCAAGCTGCTGGAATTCGCCGAGGAGTTCATGCCCGACTCCTCGGCACGCATCGAGTACTACCCCGGGGAGCGGCCCATCTTCGATCTCTACAGCGTCGAGGACGAGATCCAAAAGGCGCTGGGGCGCAAGGTGCAGCTCAAGTCGGGCGGCTATCTGGTGATCGACCCGACCGAGGCGATGACCACCATCGACGTCAACACCGGCGGCTACGTGGGGCACCGCAACCTCGAAGAGACCATCTTCAAGACCAATCTCGAAGCGGCCAACGCCATCGCCCGACAGCTGCGGCTGCGCAACCTGGGCGGCATCATCATCATCGACTTCATCGACATGGAGGACCCGGAGCATCAGCGCCAGGTGCTGCGGGTGCTCGAGAAGGCGCTGGAGCGCGATCATGCCAAGACCAAGTGTACCGGGGTCACCGAGCTGGGGCTGGTGCAGCTGACCCGCAAGCGCACCCGCGAGAGCCTCGAGCAGACCCTGTGCGAGTCGTGTCCCACCTGCGGTGGGCGGGGCACCCTGAAAACCGCCGAGACGGTGTGCTACGAGATCTTTCGCGAGATCCTGCGCGAGGAGCGTGCCTACAACGCCGAAACCTACATGGTGCTGGCATCCCAGCCGGTGGTGGATCGGCTGCTCGATGAGGAATCGGCTGCGGTCGCCGATCTGGAGGCCTTCATAGGCAAGACGATTCGTTTCCAGGTCGAGGCGCACTATTCCCAGGAGCAGTACGACATCGTGCTGATGTGAGCGGCCGATGCATCCTTTGCGTCAGGTAGGCCGCTGGAGTCTCACCCTGCTGGCCGTGCTGCTGGCCCTGGTCGCGGTGCTGCTGGTGGCGCTGCGGCTGGCGCTCACCCAGGTCGACCAGTTGGCGCCGCGCGTCGAGCGGTTGCTGGAGGCGCGTACGGGGGCAACGGTAGAGCTGCGTGAATTCGACGCCGGACTGGCCCGGCTCGACCCCGTGATGACGGGTGGCGGGCTCACCATGAGCACGCTGCCGGGGGAAGCCGGCCTGCCGCTGCTGGAAGTCGAGCATGCGCAACTGCGGCTGGATACCGCAGCCAGCCTGCGCACCGGTGTGCCCGTGGTCGCGGATGCGCGTCTCCGCGGGCTCACGCTTCACCTCTATCAGGACGAGCAGGGCGGCTGGCACTGGCCGGATCCCGCCAGGATTCCTCCTGAGCTTCTCGAAGGCGATTTCGATCTCGAGCGGCTCGACTTCTGGGTCGGGCTGCTGCTGCGACAGCGCGCCTGGGTGGAGGACGTGAGGCTGGTGCTGCACGGGCGCGAGCGGCGGGTCGACATGCTCGCGCCGCGCCTGCTGCTCACCGGCGACGAGCGGCGTGCCCATCTCGAGGGCGAAGTGCATCTCGAGGGGCAGGAAGAGGCCACGCTGCAGGCCGTGCTGGAAGTGTTCCCCGGACCCACCGGATTCCGCGATTTCAGCGCCGCCCTCCAGGCCGACATGAAGCTCGACACGCTGATCGATCTGGTCGAGGTGTTCACCCTCGACGACCCCCTGCGCCTGGAGGACGCCAGCGGTGACGTCACCCTCTGGGGTCGCTGGCATCGTGGAGCGCTGGCCGATGCGCGGCTGGATATCGACGTGCCGCGGCTGGTGCTGCGGCGTGACGACGAACCCATCGTGCTGGAGCCGCTCAGAGCCCGCGGTCAGTGGCTGCGCAACGACGAAGGCTGGGAGGCGTGGCTGCAGGGTGACGCTGCGGCTGCCGACTGGGCGGAGCCGCATGAGCTCGCAGACGAGCGACAGCCGGCGCTGCCGCACTTCTGGCACATGCGCTACGACGACGACGAGGGCTGGTGGCTGACCACCAGCCAGTTCGAGCTGGCGTCGCTGGCGGCCTGGCGCGAACGCATTCTGCTTCCCGAAGGGTTGGTGCGCACCATCGACGCCCTGGAGCCTCGCGGGCTGATCTCCGGACTGGGCGTGGGCCGGCGCAACGGCCACTGGCTGGCTCAGGCCGCGCTGCATCGGGTCGAGGTGGAGCCGTGGGACGAAGTGCCGGGCGGTGGACCTCTCGATGCCTGGGTCGAAGCGCGGGATCTCTCGGGGCGAATCGAGTTCGTCGGTGTCGGTGACCCCGCGTTCAAGGTGCCAGAGCTCTATCCGGCGCCGATGGAACTCTCCCATGCCAGCGGCGAGGTGCGCTGGACCTACGAGGGGCCGCGCACCTTCGTCAGTGGACGAAATCTCATGGCCGGCTGGCAGGGGGCTGAAGTGGAGGGCGGTTTCGGCCTGGCGATCGGCGGTGGCGTGCATGGCGGCCTGGGGCTCGACTTGCGCTTCCGCAACGCCGATGCCCTGGAGCGTCCGCTGGTGGACTGGCTACCTGCCGACGTGTTGGGCGAGGAACTCGATGCCTGGCTCGCGGCCGGTGTGGCCGGCCGTGTGCCGTATGGCGAGCTGAAGCTGCATCTGCCGCTCCGACGTGGCGGCAGCGGCATCGAGCCGCGACTGCAACTGGACCTCGAGATCGAGGAGGGCAGGCTTCCCTTCGACCCTCGCTGGCCGGTGATCGAAGGTCTCGAGGGGCGACTCACCGCGGGTATCGGCACTCTCGATGCCGAGGTCTATCACGCCGAGAGCCTGGGAGTCCTGGGGCGCAACGGGCGGGTCACCATCGAGGATGACGTGCTGCACGTGATCGGCGACCTCGCGTCCGATGCCGATGGGATACGCCGCTACCTGCGCGCCATCCCCGTCGACGGCATGGAGCAGGTCGACGATTGGCGCGGGGAGGGGAGCGCCAGCGGCAGGATCGAGCTCAGCACCCTGCTGGGAGAGGACGACGGCTTTCGGCTCGACCTCGAGACCGACGTCGACATGCAGCGGCTCGTCTACCTGCCGCTGGAAGTGCCCCTCAGTGATGTGAAGGGGCCACTCGCCTGGCGTCAGCGCGATGACGACGGCGGGCTCGAGGGGCGCCTGGAAGGGCGCCTGTTCGGCGGGCCGATCAATGCCGACATCGATACCCTGGCCGGGCGTGTCGAACTGGATGGCGCTGCCGAGGTGGCGCGGATACTGCAGCGCTTCGATGCCACCGCCCTGGCCGGTGGGGTGTCGGGGCGTCTGCCCTGGCGGGCGCGCTTCACGCTTGGTGAAACGCGCAATACGTTCCGCTTCGACAGCAACCTGCAGGGTGTCGCCATCGACCTGCCGTCGCCGCTGGGCAAGTCGGCCGGCGAGAGTCGTCCGCTGTGGGTCGAGGCCGATCTCGATCAGCAGCGAGTGGAAGCGGAAATGGGCGGCGATGCCCGCCTGCGCTGGCGCGGCCTGCCGTGGTCGGATATAGGCCAGGGCCAGTTCTGGTTGGGGCGACTGCCGGAAGCACCCAGTTGGCCCGAGCAGGAGGGCTGGTCGGGCACGATATACCAATCCCGCCTCGACCTGGTGGAGTGGGGCGCGGCGCTGGCACCGATGCTCGATGGAGGAGCGCCGGGGGGTGATGGCCCTGGGGCGCTGCGTTACCTGCGGGTGGACACCGCCTGTCTCGTCGGCCCGGAGGATTGCCTGGGCGTGATGTCGGCCGAAGCGCGTCCGCACACGGGCGGCGGCTGGCGCATAGGCCTGCGGGGAGATCTGCTCGAGGGCTATCTCGATTATCGTCCCTTTCTCGCCGAGCCGCTGGACATCGCGCTAGACCGTTTGACGCTGGACGGCCTGCTGCCCGCCGAGACGCAAGACACCGGCAATCTTCTCGCGGAGCTGGATGTGCCGCCGGACCCGACGCCGTTGCCCGGCTGGGTCGGCGAGGTACCCAACGGCCGGCTGCGACTGGCGGAGATCCTGTATCAGGGCCGGGTGATCGGCCCGCTCACGGCCCACTGGGAGGGCTCGCCGCAGCGGCTCAGAGTGGCGCCACTGGGGCTCACCCTGGGGCAGATCTCGGCGCGGGGAGAAGTGATCTGGGAGTCCGCCGGTCCGGGCGACAGCCTGACCCGCTCACGGCTCGACCTCGATGGGCGCGACCTGGGTACGGCGCTGGAGCGGCTCGGTCAGCCGGTCTCGATTCGCAGCAACGAGACACGCGTACGCAGTCAACTGGCCTGGCCGGGGCCGCCCTGGCAGTTCGCCCTGGCCCGCTCGCGTGGCAGCGTCGAGGCGGAGCTGCGCAATGGACGCTTCGTCAACCTGGAGTCTCCCACGGCGCGGGTCGTGGGTCTGCTCAACGTCGACAACCTGGTACGACGGCTGCGCATGGACTTTTCCGACGTGACCGGCCAGGGTACGGCCTTCGATCATGTCATCGGGGCTGCTACCCTGTATGGAGGCGTACTGGAGACGACCGGCCCCATCAGGATCGACGGCCCGGCCACGTCCTTCACGCTGGAGGGCACCGTCGACCTCTCGCGTCGGGAACTGGACCAGCGACTGGGCGTCACAGTACCCGTCAGCAGCAGTTTGCCGCTTGCGGCGGTGATTGCCGGTGCGCCGGTGGTAGGTGGCGCGCTGTTCATCGCCGATCGACTCTTCGGCAGCGCCATCGACCGAGTCACCCGAATTCACTATCGCGTGCGCGGTCCCTGGACCTCGCCCGACATCACCTTGGAAACCGCAGAATGACGACATCCTCATCCGCTCTGCTCGATACCGCCGCGGAGATTCTGTTGCACCCCGGCGGACTGGACGTCGAGGCGCTCGACGCAGGTCTTGGCCATGTGCTGACCCCGGGCGTCGACTATGCCGATCTCTACTTTCAGCGCAGCTGGCACGAAAGCTGGGTGCTCGAGGATGGTGAAGTCAAGGAAGCGAGCTACAACATCGACGGCGGTGTGGGCGTGCGCGCCATGGCCGGCGAAAAGACCGGCTTCGCCTATTCCAACCAGATTACCGCCGATGCCCTGGCGGAAACCGGCCGCACGGCGTCCGGCATCGTGCGCAGCGGCGCCAGCCTGTCGGTTGCGCCGCGCATCGCGACCGGCGCAGAGCTGCGCTACGCCACGGTCGACCCGCTGTCGGGTCTATCGGCCGAGGAGAAGATCGCGTTGCTCAAACAGGCCGATCGCGTGGCGCGCGCCGCCGATCCCGCCATCACCCAGGTCAGCGCTTCCCTGACCGGCGTTCATGAGGTCGTGCTGGTACGTGCCAGTGACGGCACCCTGGCGGCGGACGTGCGCCCGCTGGTGCGCTTCAACGTCAGCGTCATCGCGGTGAAGAACGGCCGTCGCGAGCGCGGCAGCGCCGGTGGCGGTGGGCGCTACGCCATGTCCCGCCTGCGTGACGACAACGCCGCCGAACGCTTTGCCAAGGAAGCGGTACGCCAGGCCCTGGTCAATCTGGAGGCGGTGGACGCCCCCGCCGGACAGATGCCGGTGGTGCTCGCGCCCGGCTGGCCCGGCATCCTGCTGCACGAAGCGGTGGGGCACGGCCTCGAGGGCGACTTCAATCGCAAGGGCAGCTCGGCCTTTGCCGGGCGCCTGGGTCAGCGGGTGGCGGCTCCCGGGGTCACGGTGGTGGACGATGCCACCCTGGCCGATCGGCGCGGCTCCATGAGCGTGGACGACGAAGGCACGCCGGGCCAGTACACCCCGCTGATCGAGGACGGCATTCTCACCGGCTACATGCAGGACAAGCTCAACGCCCGGCTGATGGGCATGCAGCCCACCGGCAACGCCCGGCGCGAGTCGTTCGCCCACATGCCGATGCCGCGCATGACCAACACCTACATGCTGGCCGGTCAGGACGACCCGGCGGAGATCATCTCGAGTGTTCGCCGCGGCATCTATGCGGTCAGCTTCGGCGGTGGCCAGGTGGACATCACCTCGGGCAAGTTCGTGTTCTCGGCAAGCGAGGCCTACCTGATCGAGGACGGCAGGATCACCGCGCCGGTCAAGGGGGCGACGCTGATCGGTAACGGGCCGGAGGCGATGGGACGGGTATCGATGATCGGCCACGATCTGGAGCTCGACACCGGCATCGGCGTATGCGGCAAGGAGGGGCAGGGCGTGCCGGTGGGCGTGGGCCAGCCCACCTTGAAGCTTGATGAGCTCACCGTCGGCGGCACCGCTTCATGAGTGAACGTGCCTGCCGCCTGACCAGTCCCGAGCGGCGAGTGGTTTAAAGCCCCGCCGTCTCGCGGATGAGTCGGAACAGCTTGCGCGCATTGGCCGGGGGCTTGCCCCGCTCACGCTCGTTCTTGGCGTTGCGGATCAGCTGGCGCAGGGCCTGACGGTCGACGTCGGGATGCTCCTCGATGAAGGCTTCGACGGCATCGTCGCCCTCCTCGATGAGGCGGTCGCGCCACTTCTCGAGGCGATGGAAGGCCAGGTCGCGATGACGTTTCTCCTGCTCGACCTCGTCGAACACCGCCTGGATCGCCTCGAGATCCTCGCGCCGCATCAGCTTGCCGACGTACTGCATGTGGCGACGGCGCCCTTCATGAGAGCGGATGCGGGAGGTTTCCTCGACGGCGGCGAGCATGTCCTCGGACAACGGGAAGCGGGCGCGCTCGGTCGGCGTCATGGCGATGATCTGTTCGCCCAAGGCCTGCAGCGCGTGCATTTCGCGCTTGAGCTGGGACTTGCTGGGCCGTTCGTCGGAGCTTTCGTCGGAGAAAGTGGGAATGTCCTGGGTCATGCCGCATCCAAGTGATGTGAGGGCCGGCTTCGGGCTGGCCATCGGGTGATGAATAGGGTCGAATGACCGCAGTATATCAGTCCGTCGCGCTGCGGCGGGAACAGACACGAACGGATACCGGCGCTGCCGGTGGATGAGGGAGATGAACATGAGCAAGGCTTTCGATGCCGCCGCCCAGCAGGCGCTGCTGGAGTCGCGTGCCGAGCAGGCGCTGGCGCTGGCGCGACACCTGGGAGCCGATGCCTGTGAGGTAGGGGCCAGCGTCGACCAGGGTATCGGCATCAGCGTGCGGGAAGGCGAGGTGGAATCCGTCGAGCTTTCCCGCGATCAGGGTATTGCCGTGACCGTCTACCTGCGTGGCCACAAGGGCAGCGCTTCCTCCACCGATGCCGGTGAGGCGTCGATCCGCGAGGTCGTGGAGAAGGCCATGGCCATTGCGCTCTACACCGGTGAAGATCCCGCCGCGGGCCTGGCCGACGCCGAGCTGATGGCCACCGAGCTGCCCGACCTCGACGTGCACCACCCCTGGCCGCTCAGCACCGAGCAGGCCATCGAGCTGGCGCTGGCCTGTGAAGCGGCAGGCCGCGCCGAGGCGGGCATACGTCAGTCGGAGGGTGCCTCGCTCTCCAGCGGCGAAGGGGTGAGGGTCTACGCCAACAGCCATGGCTTTCTCGGCAGCCAGCGCGGCAGCCGCCACTCGCTCTCCTGCATGCTGATCGCCGAGGATGCGAGCGGCATGCAGCGCGACTACGACTACACCAGTGCACGTAACCCGCGTGAACTGCGCGACGCCGAGTCGGTCGGCCGCAAGGCGGCCGAGCGCACCCTGCAGCGGCTGGGGGCGCGTCGGCCCGCCACCGGGCGCCTGCCGGTGATGTTCGATGCCACCGTCGCCAGCGGTCTCGTCGGTCACCTGATGAGTGCCATCGCCGGCGGTTCGCTCTATCGTCAGGCCTCGTTCCTGTGCGATCGGCTGGGAGAGAGGCTGTTTCCCGACTGGTTCACGCTCGGCGAGCGGCCCATGGAGCGCGGTGCCATGGCCAGCTCCCCGTTCGACAACGACGGCGTGCAGACTCGTGACAACGTTTTCATCGAAGAGGGGCGTCTGGCCAGCTACATGCTGTCGGCCTACAGCGCACGCCGCCTGGGCCTGCAGACCACGGGCAACGCCGGCGGCGCCCGCAACCTGCGGATCGCGGCACCGCTGGCGGCGCGCGAAGAGCTGTTGGCCCGCATGGGGCGTGGGGTGCTGGTGACCGAGCTGATGGGCCAGGGGGTGAACGGCGTGACCGGCGACTACTCCCGCGGAGCGGCTGGCTTCTGGGTCGAGAACGGTGAGATCCAGTATCCGGTCGAGGAGTTCACCATCGCCGGCAATCTCGAGACGATGTTCAAGGGCCTGCAGGCCGTGGGCAGCGACATCGACACCCGCGGCAGCATTCACACCGGCAGCTGGCTGATCGACGAGATGACCGTGGCAGGCAGCTGAATCGTATATTGGGCCTTACCGCAAAAGCTCGCGGATGAGCGAGCGATGGTCAGACCAGGCGAAGCCCGATGAGCACTGCGAAGAGGGCTTCGACGCCACATGGCCGAGCGCAGCCATTCCTAAAGATCCTCATCGAAGCGGGCCTCGAAGAGAGCCTCGATGGCCTCGAGAACCGCTTCCGCATCCGCACCCTCGGCGTTGATGTCGAGTTCGGTGCCGCACGGGGCGCCGAGCATCAGCAGGGCCATGATGTTGGTGGCCTCGGCCTGCTGGGCGCCTCGGCAGACGAACACGCGTGCATCGAAAGGCTGGCAGCACTGAACCAGCTTGGTGGCAGCGCGTGCATGGAGGCCGCGTTTGTTGGTCAGAGTCAGCTTGCGGCTGGGCACGCTCAGGTTTCCTTGCGGTCGGATGGCGCTGCGGTCATCTCCTGCGTGGTAGAGACCGGTATATGGATGCCGAGCTCGCGGTGGCGCAGACGCACGTCGGGCTGCTGCTGGGCGAGGTGGCGGGCGAGGCGCTCGGCCAGGTACACCGAGCGATGCTGGCCGCCGGTGCAGCCGATGGCGACCGTGAGATAGCTGCGATGGCTGTCGCGATAGGCCGGCAGCCAGCGCTCGACCCAGGTGACGATGTCCTCGTGCATCTGGTGGACCAGAGGGTACTGTTCGAGAAACTCCACGATGCTCGCTTCGCGGCCGGTCGCCGCGCGCAGGCGCGGGTCCCAGTAGGGATTGGGCAGGCAGCGCGCGTCGAACACGATATCGGCGTCCAGCGGTACGCCGCCCTTGAAACCGAACGACTCCACCGTGAGGGTCAGTTGGTCGGCGCGATGGCTGGCCACCTGTTCGGTGATGCGCCCGCGCAGGTCGTGGACCGAAAGCCGCGAGGTATCGATGATCAGGTCGGCCAGGTTGCGAATCTCGCTCAGCGTCGTGTCTTCAGTCTCGATCGCCTCGCTCAGGGTCATGTCCCGGTCGCGGGTCAGCGGGTGCCGGCGCCGGGTGGCGGAGTAGCGCTCGATCAGGATTCGCGCATCGGTGGTGAGGTAGACGATCTGGCAGTCGACCTGCTTGGCACGCAGCTCCTCCAGCAGCCTGGGGAACCGTTCCAACGCATGAGGAAGATTGCGTGCATCGATGCTTACGGCGATGCACTGCTGTACCGTGGGTGAGCCGCGCAGTTCATCGACCAGGGAGCCGAGCAGCATCGCCGGCAGGTTGTCGATGGCGTAGTAGCCGATGTCTTCGAGCGCCTGCAGTGCGATCGACTTGCCGGAGCCTGAGCGGCCGCTGATGATCACAAGCTGCATTACGTTTCTCCTGATCAGGGGCTGGCCGAGCGGCTGGGGATGGCGGTCAGGCCGAGGACTGTCGTCGAATGGCGCCGATGAGACGCTCGTGAAGTTCGCGCTGGCTTTCGCACTTGCGCAGTTGCGAACGGGTCTCGGCATCGTTCATCACGCCGGCGACCTGGCTCAGCAGCGACAGATGCGTGTCGTCGGCCTCCTCGGGTACCAGCAGCACGAAGACCAGATCGACCGGCTCGCCGTCGATGGCGTCGAAATCGATGGGCTCGGCCAGCTTGAGGAAGGCGGCGACTGGGCTGTGACAGTGCGGGCTTCGCGCGTGCGGGATGGCGACGCCGTTGCCGATGCCGGTACTGCCCAGCCGCTCACGGCCGATCAATCGGCCGAAGACCTCCTGGCTGTCGAGGCTCGGGGTGTTCTGCGCAATGAAGGTGCTGAAGAACTCCAGCACCCTCTTCTTGCTGCCCCCGGGAACGTCGAACAGCGCGCGCTCAGGGGGCAGTATGTTTTCCAGTGTCATGGCAACTCAGCGAATGCCGGCGCCCTGGGCGCGGGCCTGGGCCTTTTCCTTGTGCTTGACCAGTTGACGATCGAGCTTGTCGGTCAGCGCATCGATGGCGGCGTACATGTCCGGGTCGGAGGCTTCGGCATGCAGATCGGCACCGGCGGCATGCAGCGTGCAAGCGGCCTGCTGGCGCTCCTTCTCGATCGAGAGGGTGACCTGCACGTTGGTGATGTTGTCGTAGTGCCGTTGGACGCGGTTGAGCTTTTCGCTCACGTAGTCACGCAGGGAATCGGTCAGTTCAACATGATGGCCGGTAATGTTGACTTGCATGACGAGCTCCTTCGTCCTTCGAGTGGTGGTTTGATTGTAACCCTTTTTGCCTCCTTGCAAACCCCTCCGAACGACGCTCTTGTCCGGCGTCAACGCTGCGCGCCGAGTTCAACGAAAGCGCTTGCGTTCGCTCGAGGAAGGTATTCCCAGCGCTTCACGATACTTGGCCACGGTGCGGCGCGCCACCTGAATGCCGTCGTCGGCCAGCAGCTCCACCAGACGACTGTCGGAGAGCGGTTTGCGCGGTGGCTCGTCGGCGATCAGCTTGCGAATGCGGGCGCGAATC
Organism: Billgrantia desiderata; assembly: GCF_900108215.1. NCBI lineage: Bacteria > Pseudomonadati > Pseudomonadota > Gammaproteobacteria > Oceanospirillales > Halomonadaceae > Billgrantia > Billgrantia desiderata. Next base: position 132,754 of record NZ_FNVC01000002.1, read on the forward strand.
GCGGTGCTGGAGTGAGCATCCCCCTCGCCGTTGCCGCCAACGTGGCTGGAGAAGAAATACTTCAGCTCGAACACGCCGCGCGGCGTGTGGATGAACTTCTGCGTCGTGACCCGCGAGATGGTCGATTCGTGCATCTCCACGGCCTGGGCGATGTCGGCCAGTACCAGCGGCTTCATCGCCTCCTCGCCCTGCTCCAGGAAGTCGATCTGGCGGGCCATGATCTCGCGCCCCACTCGCAGCAGGGTGTCGTTACGGCTGGCCAGGCTCTTCATCAACCAGCGGGCTTCCTGCAGGTGATCCTTGAGGAACTGGTTGTCCTGACTCTTGTCGGCGCGGCGCACCAGGGCGACGTAGTCGGGCTGGATGCGCAGGCGTGGCAGCGCTTCGGCATTGAGCTCCACGCGCCAGCCGGACTCGTCGTGATAGGCGACCAGGTCGGGGGTGATGTAGTTGCTGCCGACCTCGGCATAGGCGCTGCCAGGGCGCGGGTTCAGCGAGCGCACCAGGGCAATGGCGTCGTCGAGGGCCTCGTCGTCCAGGCTCAGGCGCCGCTTGAGCAGGCGACGGTCGTCGGCGGCCAGGGCTTCGAGGAACTGGCGCACCAGGCGGCGTGCCTGGGGCAGCAGGGGCGTATCGTCGGGCAGGGTGGCGAGCTGCAGCATCAGGCATTCGCGCAGGTCCCTGGCGAACACGCCGGTGGGTTCGAACTGCTGCAGGCGCAGCAGCACCTGCTCGACCTCACGGGTAGGCAGCCCCTCGAGGCCCTGGCGACGCAGGCCGTCGCGGATCTCTTCCAGCGGCTGGGTCAGGTAGCCGGTGCCGTCGACGGCATCGATCAGGCTTTCGGCGATCTGCCGCTGACGCTCGTTCACATCGATCATCGCCAGTTGCCACATCAGGTGGCCGGCCAGCGTCTGTCCCGCGGCCTGGCGTTCGAAATCGGGGCCTTCGCCGGTGGCGCCGCCGGCGCCGCTGCCATGATCCGGATAGGTATCCGTCCAGTCGCTGTCGGTGGAGAGCTCGCCGGGAATTTCGCTGGCCCAGTCGTCGCTCTGGGGCTCGCTGACGGCTTGTTCGCCGAAGCCGTCGTCGAGCTCGAGCATGGGATTGGACTCGAGGGCCTGCTGGATCTCCTGGCGCAGGTCCAGGGTGGAGAGCTGCAGCAGCGCGATGGCCTGCTGCAGCTGTGGGGTCATGGTCAGCTGAGTGCCGACTCGCAGTTGCAAGGATGCTTTCATGGCCATGAGAATAATGGGCTCATCTGCCGGAAAGACTCTACCCTAGACTGGCCGACGATCACTTGCAAGAGCGCAGAGCTGCAATAAGCATGCCATCGGCAATATTCATGCCCGTTAGGGAATTTTAATGTAAGATCATGCTCTTGTTTGTTGGGTCGGAATGCGCTATGGGCAGGGGCGCTGCTATAGACGGAAGTCTTCGCCGAGATAGACTTCCCTTACCCGACGGTTGGCCAGAATGGCCTCGGCATCGCCTTCCGCGATGATCTGACCGTCGCCGACGATATAGGCCGAATCGCAGATATCCAGCGTCTCGCGGACGTTGTGATCGGTGATCAGCACGCCGATGTCGCGGGCCTTGAGTTGGCGGATGATGCCTTTGATCTCGCCCACCGAGATCGGATCGACGCCGGCAAAGGGCTCGTCCAGCAGAATGAAGGCCGGCTCGGTGGCCAGCGCGCGGGCGATCTCCACGCGCCGCCGCTCACCGCCCGACAGGCTCATGCCGAGGTTGTCGCGGATGTGCGTGACGTGAAAGTCCTGCAGCAGCTGCTCCAGGCGCTGATGACGCCCTTGTCGATCCAGATCCTTGCGGGTCTCCAGGATGGCCATGATGTTGTCGGCCACCGAGAGCTTGCGGAAGATCGAAGCCTCCTGCGGCAGGTAGCCGATGCCCGCCTTGGCCCGCTCGTGCATGGCGCTCTTCGAGAGGTCGAGGTCGTCGATGCAGACGTTGCCGGCATCGGCCTTGACCAGGCCCACGATCATGTAGAACGAGGTGGTCTTGCCGGCTCCGTTGGGGCCGAGCAGCCCCACCACGCAGCCCTGCTCGATGGAGAGGCTGATGTCGTGCACCACGCGCCGGCGTTTGTAGCTCTTCGCCAGGTGGCGGGCGTGCAGGGTCTTCATCGCCATCTCAGCGCTCCGGTTGCAGGGTCATGCGGATACGCTGGCGTCCTTCGACGCCTTCGCTCTCGGCGCGGGCCTGGACCACGCGACGGTCGAGGAAGTACTCGAGATAGCCGCCATCGAAGGTATCTCCGCCCTGGTGCAGCTCGGCACGGTCGATCAGCTCGACGCGGCGTTCGGCGGCGTGATAGATGACGGTGCGTCCCCAGCCGCGTACCACGGGTTGGTCGGGATCGGGCTGCTGCTCGAGGTAGGCGCGCTCGCCGCGGGCCGTGGCGCGGGAAAGCTCACCGGCCGCATTGCGCCGGAGTTCGACGCGGTCGCCGGTGATGCGCATGGTGCCCTGGCGAATGTCCACGTCGCCGGTGTAGACCGCCGTGCCGGCAACGTCGTCGAGATCGAGCCGGTCGGCTTCGATATGAATGGGCTGATCGGCGTCGCGCTGCTGGGCCATGCTCGCGGCAGGGCTCCATGCCAGGCCGATCAATGCCAGGGTGAGCAGCGTGCGAGGCGTCGACGGCTTGCATCGCTTCATGGCGTGAGTTCCTCCAGGGTGACGGGGTCGGCCTGTCCCGGCTGAGCGCCTTCCGGGGGGTGATAGCCGCGCACATTGTCGGTCAATCGTGCCCGGTTGTCATGGATCCAGGCGTCGAAACGTTCGCCGCGCATGTGCTGCGGCGGCTGCTGCAGCAGCGCCGGCGTATCGCTCCAGGCGTGTCCGACGTTGGCGTCGTAGTGCAGCACCTCGGTGTCGAGCTGCCAGCGCTCCTCGGGGGCGAAGAGACGGGCGTCGCCGGTAAGCGTCAGCGGGTTGCCACCCGGGCCGAGCCGCCCCTCCTGGCCGCTGGCCACCCACAGCCGGCCCTCGCGGTCGATCAGGTGCGCCAGCGGCGTGACGGCGCGTGTCACGTCGTCGTGGGGAGTGTGTACCAGGCGCGGGCTCTCCAGCCGCTGGTGAGCGCGGCCTTCGATATCGAAGCGCGTCAGGCGGGCCTGCTCAAGGAAGTAGTCGGGCTCGCCGGCTTCGTCGGTGGGTACCGGGCCGGGGGGTGGGGGCTGCCATGGGTCCAGCCAGGTGATCAGGCCGCCCAGCGCCAGCAGCAGCAGAAACAGCCAGAGACGGAACGAGGGGCGCGGCAGACGACGCAGCATCGGCGGGGCGACCTCAGCGCTTGCCGTGCAGGTAAGTGTCGATCAGGGCGTCGCGATGCCCCTGCGCCTCGAGCAGCAGATCGCAGATCTCGCGCACTGCGCCATGGCCGCCGCTGCGCTCGGTCACGTGATCGGCCAGGGCACGGATGTAGGGCGGGGCGCCGGGCACGGTGATGCCGACACCGGTGCGTTGAATGGGCGCCAGATCGGGCAGGTCGTCACCGCAGAAGGCGACCTGCTCGAGTTCGAAGCCCTTGCGATTGCACAGCTCGCGCAGCGTGGCGAGCTTGTCCTCGCAGCCCTGAAAGACGTGGTCGACGCCCAGGGCGGCAGCGCGATGGCTGACCATGGGCGACTCCCTGCCGGTGATGAAGGCAACCTGCAGTCCGGCGCGGCGCAATAGCTTGATGCCCAGGCCGTCCTGGGTATGGAACGCCTTGATCTCGACGCCGTCGGCCTGGAAGTAAAGCCGCCCGTCGGTGAGCACGCCATCCACGTCCAGGGCGAGCAGGCGAATCTTGCGCAAGCGGTCGAGCAGACGCGGGTCGAGGGTCGAGGTGGCGAGCGCCATGGGCTCTCCTTGTCAGAGTGAAGTCAGATCACGCCGCTTCGCAGCAGGTCGTGCATGTGCAGGGCACCGATCGGGTGGCCTTCGTCATCGACCACGGCCAGCGCCGTGATCAGGTTGTCTTCCATCACGCGCACCGCTTCGGCGGCCAGCACGTCGGCGCTGATGCGCTTGCCGGGACGGGTCATGACGTCGTCTACCGTCAGCCGGCTCAGATCCTGGTGCTGATCGAGCGTGCGACGCAGATCGCCGTCGGTATAGACACCGATCAATTGATTCTGCTCATCGACGACGCAGGTGAAGCCGAGGCCCTGGCGGGTAATCTCGAGCAGGGCGTCGCGCAGGGGGCTGCCCAGCGGTACGCGGGGCAGCCGGTCGCCCTGGTGCATCAGGTCGCCGACGCGCAGCAGCAGGCGCTTGCCCAGGCTGCCGCCCGGGTGCGACATGGCGAAGTCCTCGGCGGTGAAGCCGCGTGCCTCGAGCAGTGCCACCGCCAGCGCATCGCCCAGCGCCAGGGCAGCGGTGGTGGAGGCCGTCGGCGCCAGATCGAGCGGGCAGGCCTCGCGTTCGACGCCGGCATCGAGATGGGCATCGGCGTGACGAGCCAGGGTCGAGTCGGGGCGTCCCGTCATGCTCACCAGCGGCGTGCCGATGCGCTTGAGCAGCGGCAGCAGGGCGGTGACTTCTGCCGTCTCGCCGGAGTTCGACAGGGCCAGTACCACGTCGCCGGGGGTGATCATGCCCAGGTCGCCGTGGCTGGCCTCGCCTGGATGCACGAAGAAGGCAGGGGTGCCGGTGCTGGCCAGGGTAGCGGCGATCTTGCCGGCGACATGGCCCGACTTGCCCATGCCGGTCACCACCACCCGCCCCTGGCAGGCGAGTATCAGCTCGCAGGCACGGTCGAAGTGGCTGTCGAGGCGTCCGGCCAGCGCGGCGACGGCCTGCTCCTCGATGTGCAGGGTGCGGCGGGCGCTGGCCCGCATGGGCGAGTCCTCTGCCGCTGGGGCGTTCTGATCTGTCGGCGTTGCAGTGTCGTTGGTCATGCGCTGATTGTTGTCCTTTGCGAGGAATCGCTCAAGTGGCACCGCCGGCGGCCGCGGCCAGCCAGGTCAGATAGACCAGGTAGATGCCCAGGAAGAGCGCGCCGGGCAGGCGCCCGAGCCGGCCGTGGCGGAACCACAGCAGGAGCATGCCCATGCCGAGAGTCAGCAGCAGCATGATCGGAAAGTCGCGGCTGGCGGCGGCGGGGTCGATCGGGCCGGGCGCCAGCAGGCCGGGAATCGGCAGCACGGCCAGTAGGTTGAACAGGTTCGAGCCGATCACGTTGCCGATGGCCAGGTCGTGGTGGCGCTTGATGGCGCTGGCAATGCAGGCGGCGAGCTCGGGCAGGCTGGTGCCCACTGCCACGATGGTGAGGCCGATGATCAGTTCGCTGACCCCCAGGCCGCGGGCCAGCTCGCTGGCGCCCCATACCAGCGTGCGCGAGCTGAGCGCCAGCAGGACGAGCGTGAAGGCCAGCCAGGCGAGAGCCTTCTGGAGCGTCATCGCGGGTATGGCGTCGTCCGCCGGAGCGTCGGGAGTGTCGGCACGCAGCAGCCACCACAGGCTGAAGACCAGTAGCAGGCCCAGGAACAGTGCGTCGAAGCGTCCCAGGATGCCGTTGGCCAAGGCATAGCCGGCCAGGCCGGTGGCGCCCAGCAGCAGGGGCAATTCACGCCGGACCATCGAGAAGCGTATCGGGATCGGGCGAATCAGGGCGGTCATGCCCAGTACCAGGCCGATGTTGGCGATGTTGGAGCCCAGGGCGTTGCCCGTGGCCAGGTCGGGCAGGCCATCGAGAGCGGCAAATACCGCTACCACCATCTCGGGGGCCGAGGTACCCAGCGCCACCACGGTCATGCCGACCAGCATGGCGCTAAGCCCGGTGCGACTCGCCGTGGCGGCAGCGGCATTGACGAAGCGGTCGGCGCTCCACACGAGTACGGCAAGGCCCAGGGCGATCGCGATGGCAGGCAGCAGCATGATGAAGGGTCGCAGCTAGGATACGAGGTGGCACATTAGACGTCTTCGGTGGCTCCGGTGCAAGCGACAGGGCGTGCAGGCTGGCGCCGGGCGGCATGATTAGGATACGATGTTCGATAATTCTTTCTTGGACCTTGCAGCATGATCGAATCCCCCCTCGTGGAGGTGAAGGGCCTGCACTTCTCACGCGGTGAAAAGACCATTTTCAGCGGCGTAGAACTGCAGATCCCTCGTGGCAGGATTACCGCCATCATGGGGCCCAGCGGCACCGGCAAGACGACGCTGCTCAAGCTGATCGGCGGCCAGCTCACTCCCGATGTCGGTCGCGTCCTGATCGACGGCCATGACGTGCATGAGCTGTCGCGCAAGGCGCTGTTCACCCTGCGCCGCCGCATGGGCATGCTGTTCCAGAGCGGGGCGCTGTTCTCCGACCTCAGCGTGTTCGAGAACGTGGCGTTTCCGCTGCGCGTGCACACCGAGCTGCCGGAAGCGATGATCCGCGACCTGGTGCTGATGAAGCTGCAGGCCGTCGGGCTGCGCGGGGCGCGCGAACTGATGCCCGCCGAACTGTCAGGGGGCATGGCGCGTCGTGTCGCCCTGGCCCGCGCCATTGCGCTGGACCCCGACCTGGTACTTTACGACGAGCCCTTCGTCGGGCAGGACCCGATCTCCAAAGGCGTGCTGGTACAGTTGATCAAGACCCTCAACGACGCTCTGGGACTGACCTCGGTGGTGGTGTCCCACGACATCCCCGAGGCACTTTCCATCGCCGACTATGTCTATGTCATCGCCGACGGCCAGGTGATGGCGCAGGGTACTCCCGCCAGCCTGGACGTGGACGAGGACCGACGGGTCAGCCAGTTCGTGCACGGCGAGCCGGACGGCCCCGTGCCCTTCCACTACCCGGCACCCGAGTTCTTCCGCGACATCCTCGACCTGGAGGGGCGGCCGTGATCGCACACATCCTGAATCTGGGGCGCCGCGGCTGCGACGTGCTCGAGGCGCTGGGTCGCTCGGGCCTGTTCCTGGCCCAGTCGGCGGTCGGCGTGCCGTCGCGGGAAGGGTGGTACCTGTGGCTGCGCCAGATGCACTTCGTCGGCGTCCTGTCGATCGCCATCGTGCTGGTTTCCGGCCTGTTCATCGGCATGGTGCTGGCGCTGCAGGGCTACACCATCCTGGTCGACTTCGGTGCCGAGCAGGCACTGGGCCAGATGGTGGCGCTATCGCTGCTGCGCGAGCTGTCGCCGGTGGTGGCGGCACTGCTGTTCGCCGGGCGCGCCGGCTCGGCGCTGACCGCCGAGATCGGCCTAATGAAAGCCACCGAGCAGCTCACCAGCATGGAAATGATCGGCGTCGACCCGCTGCGCCGGGTGGTAGCGCCCCGGCTGTGGGCCGGCTTCGTGGCCCTGCCGCTGCTGACCATCGGCTTCAGCGTGGTCGGCATCTACGGCGGCTATCTGGTCGGTGTCGAGTGGCTGGGCGTGTTCGAGGGCTCCTACTGGGGCGGCATGCAGTCCAGCGTCGCCTTCATCGGCGATGTCGGCAACGGCATGATCAAGAGCATGGTGTTCGCCCTGGTGGTGACCTGGATTGCGGTGTTCCAGGGCTACGACCTGGTGCCGACCGCAGAGGGCATCTCCCGCGCCACCACGCGCACGGTGGTCTACTCGTCCCTGGCCGTACTGGGCCTCGATTTCGTTCTAACGGCGGTGATGTTCGGAGGGTTTTCCTGATGGTTGAGCGGCGCCTATCGCGCGATGGAGAGGCAGGATGAAGCGCAGCAAGACAATGGAGCTGGGGGTCGGCCTGTTCATGCTGGCCGGTATCCTGGGGTTGCTGTTCCTGGGGTTGAGGGTCAGCGGGCTGACCTTCAACATGCCGGGCGACACCTTCCGGCTGGAGGCCAACTTCGCCAACATCGGCAGCCTCAAGCCGCGCGCACGGGTCACCATGTCGGGGGTGACGGTAGGGCGGGTCACCGCCATCGAGCTCGATCGCGACTGGTACGATGCCCGCGTCATTCTCGAGCTCGATGCCGAGCTTGAAGGAAAACTGGCGCGGGATACCACGGCAGCCATCCTGACGGCGGGCCTGCTCGGTGAGCAGTACATCGGTCTCACCGTCGGCGGCGATCCCGAGATGCTCGTCAATGGCGACACCATCCGCGATACGCAATCGGCTCTGGTGCTGGAGGAACTGATTCAGCAGTTTGTGTCCAATATGGTCAGCGATTGATTTTATTTGATGAGGTCCAGCCATGACTCAGATGACATCCCCCATCACTCTGCTTAACCGCGTATTGCTGGGCCTGTGCCTGATGCTCACCAGCCTGGCCGCAGCGGCAGCGCCTGAGCGCAGTCCCGAGCAGGTCATCCGCTACAGCGTCGACGAGCTGATGGGCCAGATCGAAGGGCGCAGGGATTACTATGCCGACAACATGGACGAGCTGAAGGCGCTGGTGAACGAGAATCTCGACGACATCGCCGATTTCCGTTACATCGGCGCCAGCGTGATGGGGCGTTACTTCCAGAATGCCACCCACCAGCAGCGCTCGCGCTTCGCCCAGGTCTTTCGTCAGACCCTGATCGATACCTACAGCAAGGGTCTGGTGACCTTCGACTATCGTGAGCTGCGCGTGCTCGACAGCCAGCGTCCGCCGCGCCACGAGGACCAGGCGTCGGTGGCCATGGAGGTGGTGGCGATGGATGGCAGCGTCTATCCGGTCAGCTACACGCTGCGCCTGACCGACGGCCAGTGGAAAGTGGTCAACGTCATCGTCAACGGCATCAATCTGGGCCTGACCTTCCGCAATCAGTTCGACCAGGCCATGCGCGACCACGGTCGCGATTACGATGCGGTGATCGCCACCTGGTCCCCGGAAATCGCCACCGAGGAGCTGGAGCAGGGTGGTGATGCATGAGTCGCCTGCTCGAGCGCGGTGGCATTGAGCTCGAGGCCGGCCCGGAAGGGCTGGCCGTCAGCGGTGACGTCGATTTCGATATCGCTGCACCGCTGGCAGAAGCCGGTACCGCCTGGATTGCCGGGCAGCCCGCCGGAACCCGCATCGTGCTCGACCTGAGCGGCGTCGAGCGGGTGAGCAGCGCGGCCGTGAGCGTGTTGCTCGAGTGGACGCGGCAGTCTCGCCGGGCCGGCGTCAAGATTCGCGAAGTTCGACTTTCCGCTCCGCTGGCCCGGCTCACCCGGGTGGCGGGGCTCGACGAACTCCTGCCGTTGCCCGCCGGAGGTTGAACCCGGCCTGCTGAGCCAGTACCGGCATCGCCAAGCGCGATGCTTTTCTTTACCATATAGGAATTCTTGTTCCTGGCCGTGGCCCCGCGAGGGGTCGCGTGCCGCTCCATCGTCCCACAGGAGTTCCGTTTTTCATGCAACCCAGTGACATCAAGGCGCTGCTCGAGGCGCGCCTCGAGGATTGCGACTTTTACATCCAGGGCGAAGGCTGCAATTTCCAGGTCATCGCCGTGGGCGAAGTCTTCGGTGGTCTGTCCCCGGTCAAGCGCCAGCAACTGATCTATGGAGCGCTCTCCGAGGAGATCGCCTCCGGTGCCGTACATGCCGTGAGCATCAAGACCTATACGCCGGCGCAGTGGGCTAGCGCGCCTGAGAACGTGGCTTCACCCAGCCAGGGTGCCTGACGGTCGAGATACATGGACAAGCTGATCATTACCGGCAACGGGCCCGTCGACGGCGAGGTCTGGGCCAGCGGTGCCAAGAACGCGGCGCTGCCAATCCTTTGCGCTACCCTGCTGGCCGACGAGCCGGTGACCATCGGCAACCTGCCGCATCTTCAGGACATCACCACCACCCTCGAGCTGCTCGGTCGCATGGGCGTCGAACCGGTGATGGGCGAGAAGATGACCATTCAGCTCGACGGCTCACAGGTGCGCGATTGCCATGCTCCCTATGAGCTGGTCAAGAAGATGCGCGCTTCCATCCTGGTGCTCGGGCCCCTGCTGGCTCACTTCGGTCACGCCGATGTCTCGCTTCCGGGCGGCTGTGCCATCGGCTCGCGCCCGGTGGACCTGCACATCCGCGGTCTCGAGGCGATGGGCGCGGAGATTCGCGTCGAGGGCGGCTACGTGCGCGCCCGCGTCGATGGCCGGCTCAAGGGCGCCACCATCTTCTTCGATACCGTTACCGTTACCGGCACCGAGAACCTGCTGATGGCCGCAACGCTGGCCGAGGGCACCACGGTACTGGAGAACGCGGCACGCGAGCCCGAGGTGGTCGATCTGGCCGAGTGCCTGATCAAGATGGGTGCCAAGATCAGCGGCCACGGCAGCAACAACATCATCATCGAAGGCGTGGAGCGGCTGCATGGCGCCTACCATGATGTCATGCCCGACCGCATCGAGACCGGCACCTTCCTGGTCGCCGCCGCCCTGTCGCGGGGGCGAGTGCGGGTGCGCAACACCCGCGCCGACATACTCGAATCGGTGCTGGCCAAACTGGAAGAGGCCGGGGCGAAGATCGCCCACGGCGACGGCTGGATCGAACTCGACATGGAGGGGCGTCGCCCGCGGCCGGTCAACATTCGCACCGCGCCCTATCCAGGCTTCCCAACCGACATGCAGGCTCAGTTCGTGGCACTCAATGCCGTGGCGGACGGTACCTCGCGAGTGGTCGAAACCATCTTCGAGAACCGCTTCATGCACGTTCAGGAGCTGAACCGCATGGGGGCGAAGATCGCGCTCGAGGGCAATACGGCGATGATCACCGGGGTCGAGCATCTCTCCGGCGCGCCAGTGATGGCGACCGACCTGCGGGCGTCGGCCTCGCTGGTGATCGCGGCGATGATGGCCGAGGGCGAGACCCTGGTCGACCGCATCTACCACATCGATCGCGGCTACGAGTGCATCGAAGAGAAGCTGCAACTGCTGGGCGCCCGGATTCGCCGTATCCCCGGCTGAACGGGGCGGCGATTCGACCAGCGTTGACCATAGGCGAGAGCATGAGCAAGCAACTGATCCTGGCCCTGTCGAAGGGCCGTATTCTCGACGAGACCCTGCCGCTGCTGGCGGATGCCGGCATCGTGCCGGCCGAGGACCTGAGCAAGAGCCGCAAGCTGCTGTTCGACACCAACCTCGACGACGTCAAGCTGGTGATCATCCGCGCCACCGACGTGCCGACCTACGTGCAGATGGGGGCCGCCGACCTCGGTGTGGCGGGCAAGGACGTGCTGCTCGAGCACGGCGCCGAAGGCTTGTACGAACCGCTCGATCTGGAAATCGCCAAGTGCAAGCTGATGACCGCCGGCATCGACGGTGCCAAGCCGGCCCGGGCGCGGCGGCGGGTGGCGACCAAGTTCGTCAACGTGGCGCGTCGCTACTACGCCGAGCAGGGCATTCAGGCGGAGGTCATCAAGCTCTACGGGGCGATGGAGCTGGCGCCGTTGATGAATCTGGCCGACGAGATCGTCGACATCGTCGACACCGGCAATACCCTGCGCGCCAACGGCATGTCGCCACGCGAGCTGATCGCGCCGATCAGCACGCGACTGGTGGTCAACAAGGCCGCCATGACCATGAAGCACGAACGCCTCAAGCCGTTGCTTGCACGCCTCTCCCAAGCGGTGGAGCGGCGCCGTCCGGCGGCAGAGCTTCCCGCTGGCTGAGCCGCGCACAAGACCACATCTCTTCTAGGAGGCGAATGCGAACATGAGCGAAACCCTGGCAGAATCCGTCGACCTGGCCCGCCTTTCCACCGGCGACGGCGATTTCGATGCCCGTCTCGACGCGCTGCTGGCCTGGGAGGGCGTGTCCGATGCCGAGGTTCAGGAGCGGGTGGCAGAGATCATCGCTGCGGTGAAGGTGCGCGGCGATGCGGCGCTGGTGGAGTACACCCAGCGCTTCGACCGCCTGGCGGTGGGCAGCATGGCTGAGCTTACCTTGGGTGCCGACAGGCTGGAGCAGGCCTATCGCGGTCTGCCCGAGCAGCAGCGTGACGCCCTGGCCCAGGCTGCCGAACGCATTCGCCTCTATCACGAACGTCAGAAGCCTGAATCATGGTCATATACCGAGGCCGACGGCAGCGTGCTGGGTCAGCAGGTGACGCCCCTCGACCGGGCCGGCATCTATGTGCCCGGCGGCAAGGCGGCCTATCCCTCTTCGGTATTGATGAACGCCATCCCGGCCCATGTGGCGGGTGTGCGCGAGATCGTCATGGTGGTGCCGACCCCCGATGGCGTGCTCAACGAGCTGGTGCTGGCGGCGGCCCACCTGGCCGGCGTCGATCATGTCTTCACCATCGGCGGCGCCCAGGCGGTGGCGGCGCTGGCCTACGGCACCGAGAGCGTGCCGCGGGTCGACAAGATCGTGGGGCCGGGCAACATCTACGTGGCCACCGCCAAGCGGGCGGTGTTCGGCCAGGTAGGCATCGACATGATTGCCGGGCCCTCGGAGATCCTGGTGGTCTCCGACGGCGGCACCGATCCCGACTGGCTGGCCATGGACCTGTTCTCCCAGGCCGAGCACGACGAGGACGCCCAGGCGCTGCTGGTGAGCTGGGACGAATCCCACCTGGATCGGGTCGAGGCGTCCATTGCACGCCTGCTGCCTACCCTGGAGCGCGAGGCGATCGTGCGCGAGTCGCTGGCCCGCCGCGGGGCCTTGATTCACTGCCGCGACCGCGACGAGGCGGTGCAGCTGATCAATCGCATCGCCCCGGAGCACCTGGAGCTCTCCCTGGCCGAGCCCGAGGCAATGCTGCCACAGGTGCGCCACGCCGGTGCCATCTTCATGGGGCGCTACACGGCCGAGGCGCTGGGCGACTACTGCGCCGGCCCCAATCACGTGCTGCCGACCTCCGGTACGGCACGTTTCTCCTCGCCGCTGGGGGTCTACGATTTCCAGAAGCGCTCTTCGATCATCCACTGCTCGGAGGCGGGGGCGTCGACGCTGGGCCGCGTGGCGTCGGTGCTGGCGCGGGGCGAGTCGCTGACGGCCCACGCCCGCTCCGCCGAGTACCGCATCAAGGGCGACTAGGCTTCGCTCGCCGCCGACTTTTCGGATACAGCCTGACGCGTCTCGGTCCGAGGGCTGTCCCAAGGGCGTCTCGAGAGCGCGGGGGCATCAGGAGCGGCCCCCTCAGCGCTCGGGGCGCCGGCTCGGCGGCAGCGGGCGCTCGCCCACCTCCAGGTCGACGGTGAAGGTCTCGCCGCTGCGCACCAGCGTCAGCGGCAGGGTGGCGCCTGGCTGTATGGCGGCGATGTCGCTCATGGCGGCGCGCGCATCGAGGATGGGGCGCCCATCGACCTCGAGCAGGACGTCGCCCGGCCGCAGGCCGGCCACCGCCGCGGGACCCTCGGGAACGACGCCGGAGATGACCACGCCGCGCGGTGCCTGTAAGCCGAAGGAAGCGGCCAGGTCCTGAGTCATCTCCTGGGCTTCGACGCCGAGCCAGCCGCGAATGACCCGCCCTTGCGTCACCAGATCGTCCAGGATGGTGCTCGCCAGCCGCATGGGAATGGCGAAGCCGACCCCTTGGGAGCCACCCGTGCGCGAGAAGATGGCGGTGTTGATACCGACCAGCGCGCCTTCGGCATTGACCAGCGCACCGCCCGAGTTGCCTGGGTTGATGGCGGCATCGGTCTGGATGAAGTCCTCGTAGGCGCTCAGGCCGAGGTGGCTGCGCCCCGTGGCGCTGATGATGCCCATGGTCACCGTCTGGCCCACCCCGAAGGGGTTGCCGATGGCCATCGCGATATCGCCCACCGCCACGTCGTTGGTATCCGAGATCTCGATCACCGGCAGGTTGTCCAGCTCGATACGCAGCACGGCCAGGTCGCTCTCGGGGTCGGTGCCGATCACCTCCGCCAGGATTTCCCTGCCGTCGCGCAGGGCCACCTGAATCTCGTCGGCGCCGTCGATGACATGATGGTTGGTCAGCACGTAGCCGTCCTCGCTGACGATGACGCCCGAACCGAGGCTCGACAGCAGGCGCTGTTGGGTGGGCAGGTCGTCGCCGAAGAACTGACGGAAGAACGGGTCCGACATCAGCGGATGCTCCTCGCGCGCCACCACCCGCGTAGAGTAGATGTTGACCACCGCCGGGGCCGCCTTCTCCACGGCCTCCGAATAGCTCACCGGGCCCTGCTGGCGCGAGAGTGGGGCGGCCTGCTGCAGTTCGGGGGCAGGGCGTGTCTGGGGTTGCACTACCGCGGGCTGGCTCTGCTGGGCAGGCGTTTGCGGTGCCGAGGGGCCTTGGAGCAGCTGGGGAAAGGTATTCAGCAGCACGATGGCCAGCAGCACACCGATGAGAACGGGTAGGGCGTAGGCAATGAGAGAACGTCGCATGCGGCGTTTCCTGGTCGGCGGCGGTCGATGGTACCCCGCTCAGTCGTTACAATGACGCAATTGTAACATCGACTTCGAAGCGCTGTCCGGGAGGCACGATGATTTTGCGTAATGACCTGGTGCGGGCCTGCGATACCGTGCTCGCTGCGTCCGCCTTCAAGGATTACACCGTCAACGGGCTCCAGGTGGCGGGGCGTGACGAGGTGCGGCGTGTGATGAGTGGCGTCACGGCCTGTCAGGCGCTGCTCGACGAGGCGGTGGCGTGGGGTGCCGATCTGCTGCTCGTGCATCATGGCTATTTCTGGAAAAACGAGCCGGTGCCGATCACCGGTATCAAGCAGCAGCGCATCCGCACGTTGCTGCTCAACGACATCAATCTGCTGGCTTACCACCTGCCGCTCGATGCCCATGCCGAACTGGGTAACAACGCCGAGCTGGGCCGACTGCTCGACTTTCAGGTGGACGGCTGCGCCGACGGTGAGCTGGGGCAGGGACTGGTGTGGCTTGGCGGTTTGCCGCAAGCCGCGACGCCGGCTGCGCTGGCGCGCCAGGTCGGCGAGCGGTTGGGGCGCGAGCCGCTGCTCATCGAGGCGCCCGGGGGGCATGCGATTCGGCGTGTGGCCTGGTGCACCGGCGGAGCGCAGGACATGATCACCCTGGCCTGGGAAGCCGGGGCCGACGCCTTCATCTCCGGCGAGATCTCCGAGCGCACCACGCATCTCGCGCGCGAGCTCGGGATTCACTATCTGGCGGCCGGCCATCACGCCACCGAGCGCTATGGCGTCCAGGCGCTGGGTGCCTGGATCGCACGGGAGTTCGGGGTCGAGCATCGCTTCGTCGACATCGACAACCCCGCCTGACGGGATCTCGACAACCCCGCCAGCGGCAGTCAGTAGCGGGGTGGCTGAGGCAGCTCGTTCTTGTCCTGGTTGGATTTCAGGCCGAAATCTTCCGACAGGGTGCCACCGGAGCCGTCGGCGTAATCGCGGGGTGCCGGTATCTCGTCGCTCTCGGCACCGGTCAGGGCCGGCTGGTCGGCAGCCTTGAGCTGACGGTTCTTTACCGGCTCGCAGTTCAGCGTGCTGGCATCTTCGGTCAGGCGGTGTTCGAGGGTGCGCATCTCGCGCTGGATGTTGCTCACCATCATGCTGACCTGGCTGAAGTGCTCGTCCAGGCCTTCACGCACCACGCCAAGCTCGCGCTCCCGCTCGGCCAGTTGGCGGCGCAGCTCCTGCAGCTGGGTCGATGACGTGCCGAGCATGCGATAGCCAATGGCGCCGATGCCGAGGCCGGCCAGCAGGCTGACGATAGCCACGATCCAGTTCACATTGCCGTAATCCACGAAATTCTCCTGATGGTGATACACGCCGGAGCCAGAGGCCTGACCGGTTCGGCGTACGAGACTTGTCTGGCTGGCCCATTATAGAAGCGTTGCCAGTTGGCGGGTCAACGATCATCGGTCCGCTGTGGGTGGGCGTTTTTGCTTCGCAGGCTGGCGGCGATGCGTATAATGCGTTCCCTGAAACGCCATGAGCAGAGATCACAAGGAAACTTCCATGTGCGCGACCGTGCCCCAAACGGAGACCCGCTCGGCTGCTGCCGGCACGCCGCTGACGCGTTACCGGGCCGATCTCGAGCGCGATGACTTTCACTACGACCCGGCTCAGGAGCAGGCGGTCGAGCACCTGCAGCGTCTCTATGACCAACTGGTGGCATCGCCCAGAACCGAGCCGCTCTCGGTGACCACCGGCCGCGGGTTGAAGTCCAGGATGGCCGGGCTGTTCGGCAAGCGCGACAAGGCGTCTGCCCAGCCGGCGCTGCCGGCCATCCAGGGGCTCTACTTCTGGGGCGGGGTGGGGCGCGGCAAGACCTATCTGGTCGATACGTTTCATGCCTCCCTGCCGTTTCCCGACAAGATGCGCACGCACTTCCACCGCTTCATGCAGCGGGTGCACAACGAACTCGAGCACTACAAGGGAGAGAAGAACCCGCTGACCCTGATCGCCGCCAAGTTCGCTGCGGAAGCCAGGGTGATCTGCTTCGACGAATTCTTCGTCAAGGACATCACCGATGCCATGATCCTGGCCAATCTGCTCGAGGCGCTGTTCGAGCGCGGCGTGGTGCTGGTGGCAACTTCCAACATCGTGCCCGACGAGCTGTACAAGGATGGACTGCAGCGCGCGCGCTTCCTGCCGGCCATCGACCTGATCAAGCGCCATTGTCAGGTGGTCAACGTCGATTCGGGGATCGATTATCGTCTGCGCGCGCTGAAGCGCGCCGAGATTTTCCATGCGCCCCTGGACGAGGCGGCAGAGCGAGAGCTCGCGCGCAGCTTTCGCGAGATCGCGGGGCAGGCCGGCGAGGCCGACGTGCCGATCGAGGTCAACCATCGCATCCTGCGCGCGCGACAGCTGCATGACGATGTGGTCTGGTTCGAGTTCCGCGAGCTGTGCGACGGGCCGCGTAGCCAGAACGACTACATCGAGCTGGCTCGCGAGTTCCATACCGTGCTGGTTTCCAACGTGACGCGCATGGGGGCGGCCACCGACGATCAGGCGCGTCGCTTCATCAACATGGTGGATGAGTTCTACGACCGTGGGGTCAAGCTGCTGATGTCGGCCGAGGTGCCCGCCGAGGCGCTGTACGCCGACGGGCGCCTGGAATTCGAGTTCCAGCGTACCCTGTCGCGGCTGCAGGAGATGCAGTCCCACGAGTACCTGGCCCAGGCGCACAAGCCGTGAGGCTGTCCCGTGAGGCTGTCGAGTCGTAGCCGCCAGGCTGCGAGCTCATGGTGGCGATAGTGCTTTAAACCGGGGGTGCAGTTCATGTAGAATACGCGCTCCTCGACCGTTGTCGCTTCCTGGCGAGGCGACAACCAAGAAAAATAGGGATGATCCTGCCCGCACATCGTTGCGCTGGGTCCAATACACTTGTTTGATTTTGTGGTGATTTCTCCATGAAAACGTTCACTGCTAAGCCGCAGTCCGTGCAGCGCGACTGGTACGTCGTCGACGCGGCGGACAAGACGCTCGGCCGTCTGGCTACCGAAATCGCTCGTCGCCTGCGCGGCAAGCACAAGCCCGAGTTCACCCCTCATGTGGATACCGGCGACTACATCGTCGTCGTCAATGCCGAGAAGGTGAAGGTCACCGGCAACAAGGCCAAGGCCAAGACTTACTACCGTCACACCGGTTATCCGGGTGGCCTGCGCTCCATGAACTTCGAGAAGATGATTGCGCACGCTCCCGAGCGCGTGATCGAGTCTGCTGTCAAGGGCATGCTGCCGAAGGGCCCGCTGGGGCGCGCCATGTACACCAAGCTCAAGGTCTACGCCGGCGCCGAGCACCCGCACGCCGCCCAGCAGCCGCAAGAACTGAACATCTGAGGGGATCATCACCATGGCACAGCAGTATTACGGTACCGGGCGCCGCAAGACTTCCACAGCCCGTGTTTTCCTCAAGCCGGGCACCGGCAAGATCACCGTCAACAACCGTGAGCTGGATCAGTACTTCGGCCGCGTTACCGGCCGTATGGTGGTGCGCCAGCCGCTCGAGCTGACCGAGACCACCGGCCAGTTCGACGTCTTCGTCACCGTCAAGGGTGGCGGCGGTTCCGCTCAGGCGGGCGCCATTCGTCACGGCATCACCCGTGCTCTGATGGAGTACAACGAGGACTTCCGTCCGGCTCTGCGTGCCGCCGGCTACGTCACTCGTGACGCTCGTCAGGTGGAGCGTAAGAAGGTCGGTCTGCGCAAGGCGCGCCGTCGTCCGCAGTTCTCCAAGCGCTGATTTTCACTCAGTCGCTGGCGAAAAAGCCCGGGCCAATGCCCGGGTTTTTTTATTTTTTAATTCAAGAGATTGCAAAAAGAATTCCACCTTGGTCAGGGCCGCTTCGTCTTGTGCGAAGCGGCCCGATTCCTTAATATGTATCGGATTTTTAGTATCCGTGGTAGCGGAATTCCATCCGTGCGGTATCAACGGGTAAGCTGATGGGAGAAACCAGAAGATGGCAGACAACGGCGTGAACAAAGGGCGGCGCCGACTGCTCCTGGGGGCCACCACCGTCGTAGGGGCGGTGGGTGCCGTGGGAGTGGCGGTTCCCTTTGTGGCATCCTGGCAGCCGAGTGCCAGGGCAAGGGCGGCCGGTGCGCCGGTTCAAGCGGACATTTCCAGGCTCGAGCCTGGGCAGCGCATGACCGTGGAGTGGCGTGGACGTCCGGTGTGGATCGTCATGCGCACCCCCGACATGATCGAGCGCACCGAGAACTTCGATCCTGCACGCCTGGCCGACCCCGATTCTCAAGTGCAGCAGCAGCCTGCCTACGTCACGGGTCCGCTGCGCTCCATCAGGCCCGAGATTTCCGTGCTGATCGGCATCTGTACCCATCTGGGTTGCTCGCCGCTGTTCCGCCCCAGTCCGGACGATGTCGACATGACGGCTTGGCCGGGCGGTTACTTCTGCCCCTGCCACGGCTCCTACTTCGACCTCGCGGGCCGGGTATTCCGCAACGTGCCGGCGCCGGCCAATCTCGAGGTGCCGCCATACCGCTTTGAATCCGACGATATCATTATCATCGGCGAAGATCAGGAGACTGCGTGATGGGTAATCCGAATCGGGTCAAGGCGGAAAGCGGCTTCATGCGCTGGGTGGACGATCGCTTTCCCGCCACGCAAATGTGGCAAGACCACCTGAGCCAATATTACGCGCCCAGGAATTTCAATTTCTGGTACTTCTTCGGCTCGCTGGCGCTGCTGGTGCTGGTCAACCAGATTCTCACCGGTGTCTGGCTCACCATGAGCTACAACCCCTCCGGTGAGGGTGCCTTCGCTTCCGTCGAGTACATCATGCGCGACGTGGAGTACGGCTGGCTGATCCGCTACATGCACTCCACCGGGGCTTCGGCCTTCTTCGTGGTGATCTACCTGCACATGTTCCGCGCCCTGCTGTACGGGTCCTACAAGGCGCCGCGCGAGCTGGTGTGGATCTTCGGCATGGCCATCTACCTGCTGCTGATGGCGGAAGCCTTCATGGGCTACCTGCTGCCCTGGGGTCAGATGTCCTACTGGGGTGCTCAGGTTATCATCTCGCTGTTTGCCACCATTCCCTTCGTCGGTCCCGATCTGGCCCAGTGGATCCGTGGCGACTACCTGATCTCCGGCATCACGCTCAACCGCTTCTTCGCCCTGCACGTGGTGGCGCTGCCCATCGTGATTCTGGCGCTGGTGGTGCTGCACCTGATCGCGCTGCACGAAGTGGGTTCCAACAACCCCGACGGCATCGACATCAAGGCCAAGAAGGATGAGAGCGGCAAGCCGCTGGACGGCATTCCGTTCCATCCGTACTACACCGTCAAGGACGTGTTCGGCGTGGCCGTGTTCCTGTTCGTCTTCGCCGCGGTGATCTTCTACTTCCCCGAGGGTGGCGGTTACTTCCTCGAGCGGCCGAACTTCGAGCCGGCCAACCCGATGGTGACGCCAGACCATATCGCGCCGGTGTGGTACTTCACGCCGTTCTACGCGATCCTGCGCGCCATCACCTTCGACATTGGTCCCCTGCAGGCCGAGTTCCTCGGCGTGGTCTTCATGGGTGGCGCCATCGCCGTGCTGTTCGTCCTGCCGTGGCTCGATCGCAGCCCGGTGAACTCCATGCGCTACAAGGGCTGGCTGTCGCGCATCGCGCTGACGCTGTTCGCCATCAGCTTCGTGGTGCTGGGCGTTCTCGGCGCGCTGCCGGCCACGCAGCTGCGTACCGTGGTGGCGCAGCTGTGCACGGTGATCTACTTCGCCTTCTTCCTGCTGATGCCGTTCTACACCAGGATGGAGAAGACCAAACCCGTTCCGGAGAGGGTGACTGGCTAATGAAAAAGCAACTGTTCGCACTGCTCTTCGCGCTGGTGCCCATTGCTGCCATGGCGGCGCCTGCGCCGGATGTGCCGTATTCGATGACGCCGGACCTGCGTAACGAGGCGTCGCTGCAGCGTGGCATGCAGCTCTACGTCAACTACTGCATGGGCTGTCACTCGCTGGAGCATCAGCGCTTCGCGCGTGCCGCCGAGGACTTCGGCATGCCGCAGGACCTGGTCGAGGAGAATCTGATCTTCTCCTCCGATCTGGCCTACAACGACCAGATGCTCACGGCCATGACCCGCGGCGACGGCGACAGCTGGTTCGGCGCGGCAGCGCCGGACCTGACGCTGCACGGTCGTCTGCGCGGCGCCGACTGGATCTACTCCTACCTGCTGACCTTCTATCGTGACCCCAGTCGTCCCAACGGGGTCAACAACGAGGTCTTCGACATGGTGGCCATGCCCAACGTGCTCGAGCCGCTGCAGGGCGTTCAGGAGAAGGTCTGCGCTCAGACCGATCGTCCCATCGAGGGCGCCGAGCTCGATCCGCTGACCGGCAAGTACCAGTCCTGCGACGTGCTCCAGGTGACACGTCCTGGCAGCATGGAGCCGGACGAGTTCAGAGAGGCGGTCTACGACCTGACCAACTTCCTGGCTTACGTGGGCGAGCCCTCCAAGCTGCAGGCACAGGTGCTGGGTCCGAAGGTGTTGATCTTCATCTTCATCTTCGGTGTGCTGGCGTACCTGCTCAAGCGTGAGTACTGGCGCGACATTCACTGATTCGATTGAATCGGCAGGTTGTGCCGCAGGGGGCGTATGGCAATCGGGTCATGCGCCCCCTGTGTGTTCTTCTGGGTCCGGAGCGCATGGCACACCCCCGAGCTTGGGGTGTCGTGCTATCATGCGGGTTCGAATTGATGCGAGGATTGTTACATGGGTGTAGTGGCCAAGCGGTCATCGATGATCTTCTATTCCGGAAGCGATGATCACTTCAGTCATCGCGTGCGCATTGTGCTCGCCGAGAAGGGCGTGGCGGTCGATATTCTCGAGGTCAGCGGCGATCAGCGCCCCGAGGAGCTCGCCGACATGAATCCCTACAATAGCGTGCCGACCCTGGTCGATCGCGATCTGGTGCTCTACGAATCCAAGGTCATGATGGAATACCTTGACGAGCGCTTTCCCCATCCGCCGTTGCTGCCGGTCTATCCCGTCGCGCGGGCGCAAAGCCGTCTCTGGATGCATCGCATCGAGCGTGAATGGTGCCCGCTCGTCGAGCAGATCGAGAGCGGTGCCAAGAAAGACGTGGAAAAGGCGCGCAAGGAGCTGCGCGAAAGCCTGGTCGGTATTTCGCCGATCTTCGAAGACGTGCCGTTCTTCATGAGCGAGGAGTTCTCGCTGGTGGATTGCTGTATTGCACCGATCCTCTGGCGTCTCCCCGTACTCGGTATCGAGCTGCCGGAAAAGCAGGTGAAGCCGCTCGTCACCTATATGGAGCGCCTGTTCGAGCGTGACTCCTTCGTATCGTCATTGAGCGAGAACGAGCGCGAAATGCGCACCTGAACCAGGCGTCGGCCTGGCCGACGCCGCCACAATGGAGGAGGGCAGACCCCATGTTGTCGAGCCGCCCCTATCTTGCCAGAGGGCTCTACGAGTGGCTTCTGGACAATGAGCAAACGCCTTACATCGTGGTGGATGCCGAGCAGCCGGGCGTCAGCGTGCCGCGTCAGTTCGTGCAGAACGGTCAGATCGTGCTGAACGTAGGACCCACCGCGGTGCGGGATCTGCAGATCGAGAACGATGCCATCTACTTCGGTGCCCGCTTCGGTGGGCAGCCGATGCAGGTGGTGGTCCCGATGCCGGCACTGGTGGCGATCTACGCCAAGGAGAATGGAGTGGGGATGGTATTCGGTCACGAGCCGGCCATGCCGATGCCGCAGGGGGAGGAGTCGACTGCCGATGCCAAGCCCGAGCTCAGCAGCATCGACTCACCCGAAAGGGAAGGCGAAGGCTCTGCCTCGGAGTCTGGCCGTGAAGGCAAGACCCCTTCTCGCAAGCGTCCGTCGCTGCGCGTGATCAAATGATTGCTCCATGTGCGTCACATCGTTGATGTGACGCGAATAGTCTGAAAAGCAGAACGGCAGGCCATGGCCTGCCGTTCTGCGTTGCGAGGAGCGTATGGTCTCAGTCGAGGTAGTCGAAGACCTTGACGATGCGCTGGATGCCGCCGACATCGGCAACGGCGTTGACGATACGGTCCGCTTCGGCTCTTCTGACGATGCCCATGATGTAGACCGTGGCGTTCTCGGTCACGAAGCGCAGTCGGCTGGTGTCGATACTCTGGTCGGCGGCCAGGGTGGTGCGGATACGCGTGTTGATCCAGGTGTCGGAGAGGCGCTGGCTGGCCGGCAGGTTGGCAGACACCGACAGCTCGTTGTGCACGTCGCGCACGTTGCGCACCTCGAGAGCCACTTCGCTGGCTCGCTGCTTCAGCTCTTCACTGGGCACCTGGCCGGTGAGCAGGACGATGCCGTTGTAGCTGTCCACATTGATGCGCGCATCGCCGAGTCGTGCATCGGTACGGCGCAGGTTATGCGCGATCTTGGTCTCGATGCTCTCGTCTTCCACCTGGGCGCCCAGGGTGCGCTTGCCGTAGTTCTCGTCGATGGTGCCGGGGTTGGCGACGCCGGTGACGGTGGTGCAGCCGGCGAGGACAATGGCCAGTGCGGTCAGAAGGGTGGCGATCAGTCTTGTCGAGGTCATGGGAGTTACTCGCTGGTACCGAAGAGTTGTTCATCGATGAGGTCGCACAGGCAGTGTATCACCAAGAGATGAACTTCCTGGATGCGTGCCGTCGAAGTGGCGGGAACGCGAATTTCACAGTCGTCCTGCCCGAGCAGGGAAGCCATGTCGCCGCCGTCGCGCCCGGTCAGGGCGACCACGGCCATGTCGCGGTCGTGGGCGGCCTGGATGGCCTGGATGACGTTGCCCGAGTTGCCGCTGGTGGAGATGGCGAGCAGGATGTCGCCGGGCTGCCCCAGGGCTCTCACCTGCTTGGAGAAGACCTCGCTGTAGCTGTAATCGTTGGCGATGGAGGTCAGCGTCGAGGTGTCGGTGGTCAATGCCAGAGCCGGCAGGCTGGGGCGCTCGCGCTCGAAGCGGTTGAGCAGCTCGGACGAGAAATGCTGGCTGTCGCCGGCGCTGCCGCCGTTGCCGCAGGCCAGGATCTTGCCCTCGTTGACCAGGCACTGCACCATCATCTGGCTGGCTACCTCGATGAAGGGGGGGAGCACCTCGCTGGCATAGGTCTTGGTGTCGATGCTGGCGTTGAAGTGGCCGAGTATGCGTTGCTGATAGTCCATTCTGTCTAAGTCCTGGTCGCGGGACATGGTACGAGCCGGTGGTCAGAACGCTTCGAAAGCGCCCTGCACCCATTCGAAATCAAGCAAGGGCGGGGTGCCGGTCACTGCCAGCACGTCGAAACGGCAGGGACATGATAGCCGGTTGCGGGCCAGATAAAAACGCGCGGCATGGACCAGCCGGCGCTGCTTGGCCCGGGTGACGGTCTCGAGGGGGTGGCCGTGGCGTGCGTCGGCGCGATGGCGCACTTCCACGAACACCAGCGTCTCGCCGTCGCTCATCACCAGGTCGAGCTCACCGCCCTTGAACTGCTGGTTGCTGGCGATGAGCCTGAGCCCCCTGTCCACTAGCCATTCGGCGCCCAGGCGCTCGACACGAGCGCCGCGGGCGCGGGCATCAGTTGAGCTGACCATTGTCGAGCAGGTCGCCGTCGAGCAGTTCGAAGGTCAGGATGGGGCGCGGCACGCCACGCTCGAAGCGTGCCCATGGCAGCCGGCGCTCGATGCGACCGTCGCGCCCCGGCAGCAGCAGGCCAGTGGCGCCGAACAGCTCGCTCTCGGGCAGTAGCTGGAACTGCGGCAGTCGGCGCGCCAGCTCATAGGCGTCGACACCCATCGCCATCAGCCGGAAGGTGGCTGGGTCGGAGTCTTCGCGCAGGTCCTGGAAGCTGGCCAGGTAGGGCAGCGCCTCGACGCCGCCGACCGCCGCATCGGGGATCTGCCAGGGAATGTCGACGAAGAAGACGTCATCCAGGTCATGGTCGAGCAGCGGCTGCGGGCGCCCCTCGTACAGGTGAGAGGTGGCGTAGATAGGCAGGTTGGCGGCGTCGAAATAGTCGAGATTCGGCGGCACCTGACGGGCGTAGCTGGGCAGGGCCAGCAGGAACAGCATGTCCGGGCGGCCACCGGCGAGCACCCGGCGAGTGCTTTCGGTGGCGGAGCCGCGGGGGTCGTAGGTGACGGCGTTGGTGACGATGCCGTCGAGCCGGCTCCACTCCTGCTGGAAGGCGCGGCCTACCCGGGTGCCCCATTCGTTGTCGGGCACCATCATGGCGGCGCGGCGGTGGCCGTCCTCACGGGCGCGGCGGGCTACCTGGCGCGCCTCGTCCTCTGCCGACAGGCCGTACTGGAACAGCCCCTGCGCCTGGTTGCTGTCGCCGTGGCCGTAGTTGAGCGCCAGTGTCGGCAGCGGTACGCGGTCGCGATTTTCGAGTTCGGTGACTTCGTCCTTGTCGAGGGGGCCGATGACCACCTGGGCACCGATGTTGCGCGCTTCGGCGTAGAGTGCATCGAGGTTGCCGTGGCTGGCGTCGATGAACGAGAGGCGCAGGCCGCCGTTGCGCTCGGCGCTGTGCATGTGGTGCAGGCGCATGCCGGCGCGGATCGATTCGGCGACGCTGCTCAGCGGGCCCGATTCGGGAAGGAAGACGGCGATGTGGCGGACTTCCCTGCCGCGCAGCTCACGCAGGGCGAGCAGCTCCGAGGGCACCTCACGGGCTGCCGGGTGTCGGGCATTGCGCTCGCGCCAGGCTTCCAGATTCGACAGCAGGCGCTCGATGTCGCCATCGCTTTCGCGTACCAGGCCGGCAAGACTCAGCCAGCCCAGGGCCAGCTCGTCGGCGCCCTCGCGCAGGCTGGCCAGTTCGCTGGCGTCGAGGCGTGAGAGCGAGTTCCAGATGGGATCGTTGAGCGCTTCACGCTCGGTGCGTGCCTGTACGTACATCAGCATGTCGGCGGCGGCACGATGCTCGTCGACCTGGCCAAGCGCCAGCCCTAGGCGCTCGCGCAGGATCAGGCCGGCATCGCGGGGAAAGTCGATCTCGTCGAGTAGCTGTCCGGCCTGGATCACTGCCCAGGGCTCGCCCAGTTCGTTGCCGAGCTCCGACAGCAGCATGGCCCAGTGCAGGCGGTATTCGGCGGGCAGCCGGCTGTCGTCGATCTCGCTGGAAATCTGCAGTGCCTGGGTACGCTGTCCTTGGCGTGCTAGGATGTCGGCCGCTTCGAGCCGGCTCAGCGCGGCCTCTTCGGGGGCCTGCTGCTGTGCCTGCCGCAGGAGCTGGTCGGGGTCGTCGACGGGAGCTCGCTCGACGATGCCGGGAGGTGCGCAGCCTGCCACCATGAGGGCGAGGAGCACGGTGGCCAGCAGGCCGCGGGGCATCTTTAGCATGAATCCTTCCTTGTCTCGGGCTCGGAGCGGCGTTCGCCTGCCTCGGGAGTCGACCCTTCATCTCGCACGGGCCAA
Source organism: Billgrantia desiderata (assembly GCF_900108215.1). Classification (NCBI taxonomy): domain Bacteria; kingdom Pseudomonadati; phylum Pseudomonadota; class Gammaproteobacteria; order Oceanospirillales; family Halomonadaceae; genus Billgrantia; species Billgrantia desiderata. The sequence goes on from NZ_FNVC01000002.1 coordinate 158,398, forward strand.
GGCCGAAAATCCCCCTGAGGAGCCGCCATGTCGGATATACATCTTGGTACATTGTACGTGGTCGCCACGCCGATTGGGAATCTGGAGGACCTGAGCCCCAGGGCGGCGCGGGTGCTGGGGGAGGTGGCGCTGGTCGCCGCCGAGGATACCCGCCACACGTCGCGGCTGTTGCGCCACCTGGGGCTGTCGGTGCCGATGCTCTCGCTGCACGAGCACAACGAGGCGGCCCGAGTCGAGCAGCTCGACCGACGCCTGCTGGGCGGCGAGAGCATTGCCCTGGTGAGCGATGCGGGAACGCCGCTGATCAGCGATCCGGGGTTCGTGCTGGTTCGCGAGCTGCGGGCACGGGGGCGCCGCATCGTGCCGGTACCCGGCGCCTGTGCGCTGGTGGCGGCGCTGTGTGCGTCCGGCTTGCCCACCGACCGCTTCCTGTTCCAGGGATTCCTGCCGGCCAAGGGCGGGGCTCGCCGCCAGCGCCTGAAGGACCTGGCGTTGCGCGAAGAGACGCTGGTCTTCTACGAGTCGCCGCACCGGATACGCGACGCGCTGGCCGATATTGGCGCCGAGCTCGGTGCGCGCCGGCTGGTGCTGGCGCGGGAGCTGACGAAATCCTTCGAGACCTTTCTGGAAGGCGACGCCGAGAGGCTGCTGGCCTGCATGCAGGCCGACCCGGATCAGGCGCGGGGCGAGTTCGTGATCATGGTGGCGGGAGCCGAGCCGAAGGAGGGCGGCGATACGGCCAGCGTGGAGGCGCATGCCTTGCTTGCGGCGCTGCTGGACGAGGGCGTGGGGGTGAAGCAGGCCGCGGCCGTGGCGGCAAGGCTTCTGGGCGGGGCGAAGAAAACCTGGTACGGCCAGGCCCAGGCGCTGAAGGAGGCCCGCTGAGACGGGGCGGAAAGACATTGAGAGGCCACCGGCACGCTGGTATTCTTGCGCTCGGAGTCGGCCAGACGGTCGCCGCCGCATCGGCCTTGGTCGGTGTGGGGGAGGAAAGTCCGGGCTCCACAGGGCAGGGTGCCAGGTAACGCCTGGGCGGCGCGAGCCGACGGAAAGTGCAGCAGAGAGCAGACCGCCTACGTCTCCTTCGGGAGGCCGGCAAGGGTGAAAGGGTGCGGTAAGAGCGCACCGCGCGCCTGGTAACAGTGCGTGGCACGGTAAACCCCACCCGGAGCAAGACCAAATAGGAACCCTATGACGTGGCCCGCGTCGGGTTCGGGTAGGTTGCTGGAGGGTCGCGGTGACGCGGCTCCTAGATGAATGACTGTCCACGACAGAACCCGGCTTATCGGCCGACTCCCCCGATTCACAGCTAGCGCATCCGGGCTGCCGGATGCGTCCCTACGAGTCCGAGACATCAGGAAAGCGCATGCCGCCATCCGCAGCTGAACCGAGCCGTCATGGCTTTCGTCATGCCAGCGTGCTACTGGATGGGGCCGTGGATGCTCTCGTTCATGACTCCGGTGGTGCCTATCTGGACGGCACCTTCGGACGCGGCGGACATTCCCGCGCCATTCTCGAACGTTTGGGCCCACAGGGCCGCCTGCTGGCCATCGACCGCGACCCTCAGGCCATTGCCGAAGCGCGGACGCTGACGGATTCGCGCTTCGTCATCGAGCAGGGCGAGTTCGCCAATCTGGCCGAGATTGCACGCCGCCACGACCTCTTCGGCAAGCTGGACGGCGTGCTGCTGGACGTTGGCGTGTCATCGCCGCAGTTGGACGATCCCGAGCGGGGGTTCAGCTTTCTGCGTGACGGCCCCCTCGACATGCGCATGGACCCGACCCGAGGCGAAAGTGCCGCCGACTGGCTGGCGCGGGCCAGCGAGGCCGAGATCGCCCAGGTGTTCAAGACCTACGGCGAGGAGCGGTTCGCCAAACGCCTGGCTCGGGCCGTCGTGACGCGCCGTCTTGACAAGCCCTTTCTGCGTACCGGTGACCTGGCCGAGGTGCTCAAAACGGCCCACCCCGCCTGGGAGAAAGGTAAGCATCCTGCCACGCGGGCCTTCCAGGCGCTGCGCATTCACATCAATGCTGAGCTCGAGCAGCTGGATGCCGCGCTGGCTGCGGCGCTGGAGGCGCTGGCTCCCGGCGGGCACCTGGTGGTGATCAGCTTTCACTCGCTGGAGGATCGCCGGGTCAAGCGCTTCATCCGTGAGCACGTGCGTGGCGACAGCGACCTGCCGCGGGGCGTGCCGGTACGTGAGGATCAGCTCGCCAGACGCCTGGAGATGCTGGGCAAGGCGCAGCGCCCCTCGGCGGCTGAAGTCGACGCCAATCCGCGCGCGCGCAGCGCTGTGATGCGCGCTGCACGCAAGCTGGCCTGAGGAGCGGCATGATGCAAGGACGCCTCTCACCACGCATGCTGCGAGCCGCCTGGCCAGCGAACCGGCGCCCCAGTTGGCGGCTGCTGCTGGTGACCGCTCTGGTGCTGGCATGCCTGATCACCGCCATTGCGGTGGTCGGCACCAGCCATCAGACGCGTGCCCAGTATGCGCGCCTGCAGCAGCTCGAGCGCGAGCGCGACCAGTTGCAGACGGAGTGGGGTCAACTGCTGCTGGAGGAGAGCGCCTGGTCGTCGCCGGCGCGCATCGAGCGTCTGGCCGTCGAGCGGCTCGAGATGCGACTGCCCCACGTCAATGAAGTCGAGGTCATCCGGCCATGAGTACGGATGTGCGCAACGGAGTGACACCGCGCCGGCGCCCGCCCATGGCGCCCATGGGCGGGCTGCGATATGGCGTCGTGCTGGGCGTGGTGTTCATCGGCCTGCTGCTGCTGGCCGGGCGTATCGTGACCCTGCACGTCTTCGATCGGCCGTTCCTGCAGGGGCAGGGCGATGCACGGATTCTGCGCACCGAGTCGCTCACCGCCCACCGCGGCATGATCACCGATCGCAACGGCGAGCCGCTGGCCATCTCCACCCCGGTGGTGACGCTGTGGGCCAACCCCCAGGAGGTTCCCGAAGATCGCATCCAGCGGCTGATGCTCTCACAGGCGCTGGGCATGACACCCGACGATCTCGACGCCAGGCTCGAGCGTTTCGCCTCGCGAGAGTTCATGTTCCTGCGTCGCCAGCTCACCCCGGTAGCCGCACAGCGGGTCCTGGATCTGCGCGTTCCCGGCGTCTATGCCCAGCATGAATACAAACGCTACTACCCGGCCGGCGAGGTGGTCGCCCAACTGCTGGGCGTGACCAACGTGGACGACATGGGCCAGGAGGGGGTGGAGCTCGCCTACCAACCCTATCTGGCCGGCACCCCCGGACAGCGCCGGGTGATCAAGGACCGCCGTGGCCGCCTGGTGCGGGATCTGGCGGTACTGCGCGAGGCTCAGCCGGGTGGGGAACTGACCCTTTCCATCGATCAGCGGCTGCAGTACATGGCCTACCGCGAGCTCAAGGCGGCGGTGGCCGAGCACGATGCCGATGGCGGCGTGGTGGTGATGATGGATGCGCGCACCGGTGAAGTGCTGGCCATGGCCAATCAGCCCTCCTACAACCCCAACAACCGTGCCGGGCTGGACCCGCGCGGACTGCGCAACCAGGCCATCGTCGACGTCTTCGAACCCGGCTCGGTGGTGAAGCCGCTGGCCATGGCGGCCATCATGGAGAGCGGGCGCTTCGACAGCGACATCGTGGTCGATACCTCGCCGGGCTGGATGCGCATCGACCGCTTCACCATTCGCGACATACGCAACTACGGCAGGCTCGATCTGGCGGGTATTCTCGAAAAGTCGTCGAACATCGGCATGTCGAAGCTGGTACTCGAACTGGACGACCCGTTGGTGCCCGATCTCTATCGCCGGTTGGGCTTCGGTCAGAGCACCGAGACCGGTTTTCCCGGCGAGGCGGTGGGCCATATGCCGGCGCCTGTGCGCTGGTCGCGCAGTCAGTGGGCGGCGCTCTCCTACGGTTATGGTCTGTCGGTCTCCGCCCTGCAGCTGGCCAGCGCCTATACCGCCTTGGCCAACGGCGGCGTACGCATGCCGCCCTCGCTGCTCAAGCTGAACGAGGCACCGATAGGGGAGCCCGCCATCGACCCCCAGGTGGCCCATGAGCTGCTGCGCATCATGGAGCAGTCGGTCCAGCCCACCACCGGAGGGCGCCGTGCCGCCGTGCCGGGCTACCGGGTGGCGGGCAAGACCGGTACGGTACGCAAGACTTCGGTGGCAGGCTACGAAGAGAACGCCTATCGCAGCCTGTTTGCCGGGGTCGCCCCGGTTTCCGATCCGCGTATCGTCACCATCGTCATGATCGACCATCCCCGGGGTGGAGATTTCTTCGGCGGTGCCGTGGCGGCGCCGGTCTTCTCGCGTGTCACGGGCAGCGCCCTGCGTCTGCTGGACGTGCCGCCGGATCAACGAACACAATGACTGCTGCCTTTCCTACGACAGAGGTGCGTCGATGCAGGTGAGTGCTTCCCGTCTACAGTCGGCGCTGTGCCGCTGCTGGCCCAATCTGACGATACCGGCGTCGACCGGTGACGCTTCGCTGCGCCTGGTGCTCGACAGCCGCCTGGTCGAGCCGGGCGATGTCTTCGTGGCCGTACCCGGTGTGAGCGGAGACGGCCGCAGGTATCTGGGTCAGGCGCTTCAGGCGGGCGCCGTGCAGGTGCTCTACCACCTCGAACCGGGCGAATCGCTCCCCACCTCGGCCGAGGGGCAGCCGGTGCTGGGGCTGCCGTTCCTGCGCCAGCGCCTGGGCGAGCTGGGGCAGTGGCTGTACGAAGTGCCGAAGGCGCTGGAGCTGATCGGTGTTACCGGGACCAATGGCAAGAGCTCCGTGACCCACTACCTGGCCGAACTGAGTGCGGCCCTTGGACGGGAAGCCGGGCTCATCGGCACGCTGGGTGTCGGGCGCCCCGGACAGCTCACGGATACCGGGCTGACGACGCCGGGGCCGCTGATGCTGCAGGCGGCTCTCGGTGAGATGGCCGCAGGCGGTATCGGGCGGGTGGCCATGGAGGTCTCTTCCCATGCGCTTGAGCAGGACCGCCTCGACGGCTGTCGGGTCAAGGCCGCAGTATTCACCAATCTCACTCGAGATCACCTGGATTATCACGGCAGCATGGCGGCCTATGCCGCGGCCAAGGCACGCCTGTTTCGTCGCTCCGAGCTGGAGTTGGCGGTGGTCAACGCCGACGACTCCCTCGCCGGTCTGATGCTGGCGGGGCTGGCGGACGGGGTGCGCGTGCTGGCCGTCGGCGACGACCCGGCGGCGACGCTGCGCGTGGTCGACTGGCGGCCCGAGACCTCCGGCCAGTTGGCGCTGGTCGCGACCCCGGAGGGAGAGCGTAGCCTCGAGCTGCCGCTGATGGGGCGCTTCAATCTCGACAACGTGCTGCTTGCCATTGCCACGCTCTACGGCCTCGGGGAAAGCCTGGAGGCGCTGTTTGCCGCGGCTTCCGGGCTGACCCCCGTACCCGGGCGCATGCAGCGCTTCGGCAGCGACGGCATGCCGACCGTGATCGTCGACTACGCCCATACTCCCGGCGCATTGGAGAATGCACTGGGTGCGCTGCGCCAGCATCTTCCCGGCAACGGTAAACTGTGGTGCCTGTTCGGCTGCGGTGGCGATCGCGACAGTGGCAAGCGCCCGCTGATGGGAGCGACGGCGGAGCGTCATGCCGACCGGCTGGTGATCACCGACGACAATCCCCGCAGCGAAGACCCCGCCGAGATACGCCAGCAGATACTTGCCGGCGTGTCGGCCGAGGCCAGGCAGCGCAGCGAGGTCGTGGCGGGGCGCAGCGAAGCCATCGCCCGCACCATCGCGCAGGCCGACGTCAACGATGTGGTGCTGATCGCCGGCAAGGGCCACGAAGCCTATCAGGAGGTCGCCGGCGTGCGTCATCCCTTCAGCGATGTCGCCGAGACCGAATCGGCATTGGCCAGTCGCGAGGCGGGACAATGAGCGGATCAGGTCTAAATACGCTTGCCGAAGTGGCCGTCGCGCTGGGCGTGGATGCGCCTGCGCGCGACGTGGCGCTCGGCGATATCGTCAGCGATACGCGCAGCCTGTCACCGGGTAGTCTCTTCGTAGCACTGCGCGGCGAGCGCTTCGATGCCCACGATTTCATTGCCCAGGCCCGCGAAGCCGGTGCGGCGGCGGCCCTGGTCGAGCGGCCCGTCGAGGACCCGCTGCCACAGTTGGTGGTCTCCGATACCCGCCTGGCACTCGGTCTGCTCGGGCGTGCCCGGCGCCGGGCCTGGGGTGGCCCGCTGGTGGCGGTAACGGGCAACAGCGGCAAGACCAGCGTCAAGGAGCTGCTGGCTCAGTTGCTTGGTCTGGGCGGCATGACCCTGGCCACGCGGGGCAATCTCAACAACGACATCGGCGCACCGTTGACCCTGCTGGGGCTGACCGACGCCCATCGTCGCGCCGTGATCGAGCTGGGTGCCAACCACCTTGGCGAGATCGCCTGGACCACCAGTCTCGCCGAGCCGCAGGTGGCCATCATCACCAACGTCACCGGAGCGCATGTCGGCGAGTTCGGCGGCATGGGCCAGATCGCCCAGGCCAAGGGCGAGATACTGGCCGGGCTCGGGGCCGATGGCGTGGCGGTGCTCAACCGCGACGATGTCTATTACCCTTTCTGGGCGCAGTTGGCCGCACCGCGGCAAGTACTGGATTTCGGATTCGCCGAAGGCAGTCGGGTGCGGGCCGACGAGCTGGCCTGCGACGCCCTGGGGCGCTATGCTTTCACGCTTGTCATGGATGGCCGCAGGATTGGCCGGGTGCAGCTTGCCCTGTTGGGGCGGCACAGCGTCGCCAACGCGCTGGCGGCGGCGGCGGGAGCGCTGGCGCTGGGTGTCGACGACGAGCAGGTGCTGGCAGGGCTGGCGGCTTGCATACCGATGCCGGGACGCCTGAGTCCGCTGGGCGGTATACGGCAGAGCCGCCTATTGGACGACAGCTATAACGCCAACCCGGGAGCGGTCAAGGCGGCGCTGGCGCTGCTGACCGAGCTGCCCGGCCCCAGGTGGTGCCTGCTTGGCGCCATGGGAGAACTGGGGAAGGATTCGGACCGACTGCATGCAGAGGTCGGCCATTACGCACGCAAACTGGGGATCGACGTGCTGATGACCTGCGGCGAGCCGGCACAGGCCGCAAGCCAGGCTTTCGGCGACGGCGGAATTCATTTCAACGACCACGAGGCGCTGACGCGTCATGTCCTGGACCATCTGCCCACCGGTGCCAGCGTTCTGATCAAGGGATCGCGCAGCGCTGGCATGGAACGGGTCGTGGCGGCGCTACGAGCTGACGCATCAAGGTGAACGCAACACATGCTGCTTTTTCTGGCTGATTTTCTGGCGCAGTACCAGAGCGCCTTCAATGTTTTCAATTATCTGACCCTGCGCATGATCCTGGGCACCATGACGGCTCTGCTGCTCTGCCTGTGGCTGGGGCCGTGGATGATTCGGCGTCTGGTCGAGCGCCAGATCGGTCAGGCGGTACGCGACGACGGCCCTCAGTCGCATCTGTCCAAGGCGGGCACGCCGACCATGGGCGGGGCCATGATCCTGATGGCGATCGCCGTCAGCACCCTGCTGTGGGCCGATCTCACCAATCGTTTCGTGTGGATCGTGCTGGTGGTGACGCTGGGCTTCGGTGCGATCGGCTGGGTCGACGACTACCGCAAGGTGGTGGAGAAGAATCCCCGCGGGCTGCCGGCGCGCTGGAAATATTTCTGGCAATCGGTGATCGGCCTGGCGACGGCGCTGGTGCTATATCTGACCGCCACCAGTGCGGTGGAAACCAGCCTCATCGTGCCGCTGTTCAAGGACATCGTCATCCCGCTGGGAGTGTTCTACATCGTGCTCACCTATCTGGTGATCGTGGGCAGCTCCAACGCCGTCAACCTCACCGACGGCCTGGATGGCCTGGCCATCATGCCCACTGTCATGGTGGCCATGGGCCTGGCGATCTTCGCCTATGCCAGCGGCAACGCGGTATTCGCCAACTATCTGCAGATCCCGAGCATTGCCGGTGCCGGCGAGCTGGCCGTCTTCTGTGCCACCATTGCCGGTGCCGGACTGGGCTTCCTGTGGTTCAACACCTATCCGGCCCAGGTGTTCATGGGCGATGTCGGGGCGCTGGCGCTGGGTGCGGCGCTCGGCGTGGTGGCGGTCATCGTGCGCCAGGAGATCGTGCTGTTCATCATGGGCGGCATCTTCGTGCTCGAGACCATCTCGGTGATCCTGCAGGTGGGCTCCTACAAGCTGACCGGGCGCCGCATCTTCCGCATGGCACCGCTACACCACCATTATGAGCTCAAGGGCTGGCCGGAGCCGCGGGTCATCGTGCGCTTCTGGATCATCACCGTGGTGCTGGTTCTGGTCGGTCTGGCGACGCTCAAGATTCGCTGATTCGCGTGCGCCCATCCTGTCGGGCGAGGAGAGTGGAATGCGCAAGGTGCCGAAGGGAGTGACGCTGGTGGTCGGGCTGGGAATTTCCGGCCGGGCCATCTGCCGGCACCTGGCCAGAGCGGGCGTGCCTTTCATGGTCGCCGATACCCGCGAAGCGCCGCCCGGACTCGAAGATTTTCGCCGCGCGCACCCTCAGGTGGAGCTTCACTGCGGAGCGCTCACGGCGCTCGACATGAGTGCAGCGGAGGAGATCGTGGTGAGCCCCGGCGTCGACCTGCGTACGCCGGGCCTGGCCGAGTGGGTGGGGCGTCGTCGCGATTCTGGGGAGCCGCTGGTGGTGGGCGAGATCGCCCTGTTCGTACGCGCCGCGCGCGCACCCATTGCCGCCATTACCGGCTCCAACGCCAAGTCCACCGTGACCACGCTGCTGGGTGAGATGGCCCAGGCCGCCGGTCGGCGGGTGGCGGTAGGCGGCAACCTGGGCACGCCGGCGCTGGATCTGCTGGCCGAAGCCCCCGAGGCGGAGCTCTACGTGCTGGAACTGTCGAGCTTTCAGCTCGAGACGACTCCCCGGCTGGGCGCCGAGACGGCCGCTTTCCTCAATCTCTCTGAAGATCATCTGGATCGCCACGACGATATGGCGGGGTATCGCGCTGCCAAGCTTGGCATCTTCCGCGGCGCTCGCCATGCCGTGGTCAACGCCGAAGACCCCATGACCTGGCCCCTCGACCCGCTCCCCATGGCGTGCTTCACCACCCAGCCGCCGCAAGCGGACGAGTGGGGTATCGCCCAGCTGGACGGTCGCGACTGGCTGATGCATGGTGGCACGGCGCTGATGGCAACCGACGAGCTGGGAGTGGCGGGGCGTCACAACCAGGCCAATGCGCTGGCGGCACTGGCCATGGGCACGCATCTCGGCTTTTCGCTGGAGGCCATGTGTGGCGTGCTGCGCCAGTTCAAGGGCCTGCCTCATCGCAGCGAGCTGGTGGCCGAAGTGGACGGCGTGCGCTGGGTCAACGACTCCAAGGGAACCAACGTCGGCGCCACCCTGGCGGCCATCGCCGGGCTGGGTCCCACCCTGCTGGGACGCCTCGTGCTGCTGGCCGGGGGGCTGGGCAAGGGGGCGGATTTTACGCCGCTGGCCGAGCCGCTGGCCCGCTACGCTCGCGAGGCGATCCTGTTCGGTAGCGATGCCGAGCGGATCGCTGCGGCGCTGCAGGGCCGCGTGACCGTGACCCGGGTCGACGATCTGGCGGGAGCGATGACCAGAGCGCGTGAAATTGCCGAGCCGGGCGACTGTGTATTGCTCTCGCCGGCCTGTGCCAGCCTCGATCAGTTTTCCGGTTATCCGGCACGCGGAGAGGCGTTTCGCCGAGGCGTCGAGCGGTTCGTGAAGGAGGCGGGACATGTCGACTAAGACCAAGCAGGCGACCAAGGTGAGGTTCGCGCGGCTGCGGCGCCTGCGTGAGCGGCTTTCGACCCGCGATCAACCGTTCGACGGCTGGTTGCTGTTTGCCGCCCTGGCCTTGATCCTGACCGGTTGGGTCATGGTCACCTCGGCGTCGACCGAAGTGGCGGCCAGTCTTACCGGTAACCCCTGGTACTTCAGCCAGCGCCATGCGCTGTTCGTGCTCATGGCGCTGGGAGTGGCCGTCGTGACGCTGCGCTCCCCGCTGGCCTGGTGGCGCGCCAACGGGCCGCTGCTGCTGCTGATCAGCATTGCCTTGCTGTTCCTGGTGCTGCTGATCGGACGTGAGGTCAACGGCAGCCGGCGCTGGCTGTCGATACCGTTGCTGCCTTTCAATCTGCAGGTGTCCGAGGTGGCCAAGCTGTGCCTGATCGTCTATCTGGCCGGTTACCTCGAGCGCTTCCTGCCGGAGGTCCGCCGTAGCTGGGGCGCCTTTCTGCGCCCGCTGCTGGTGATGGGCGTGATCGCCGTCCTGCTGATTCTCGAGCCCGATTACGGTGCGGTGGTGGTGATGACCGGCTGCGTGATGGGCATGCTGCTGCTGGCAGGCGCGCCCTGGGGCCGCTTCGTCTTCATCCTGATCGGCGTCGGGGTGCTCGGTTTCTACGTGGCCATTGCCGAGCCATACCGCCTGGCGCGACTGACCAGTTTTTCCGACCCCTGGGCCGATCAGTTCGCCAGCGGCTACCAGCTCACCCAGGCGCTGATCGCCTTCGGACGCGGCCACTGGCTGGGCATGGGGCTCGGTAACAGCGTGCAGAAGCTGTTCTACCTGCCCGAAGCCCACACCGACTTCGTCTTTGCCGTGATTGCCGAGGAGCTGGGTCTGTTCGGTGCCATCGCCGTGGTCGGGCTGTTCGCCCTGCTGATCTGGCGGTCGCTGGCGGTAGGGCGGCGTGCCGAGCTGGCCGGGATGGCCTTTGCCGCCTATGTCAGCTATGGCATCGCCCTGGTGATCGGCGCCCAGGCCTTCATCAACATCGCCGTCAGCACCGGCATGCTGCCGACCAAGGGCTTGACCCTGCCGCTGCTCAGCTACGGCGGCTCCAGCCTGCTGGTCAGCGCCGCCATGATGGCGCTGCTGCTGCGGGTCGACATCGACACCCGCCAGGCGCTGCGGCGGGCCAGCCCGACCGCACCGCGGGAAGCGACAGGACGGCGGGAGCCGCTGATCGATCGACAAGGAGTCATGAAGTGACCCAGGCCAGGACGCGACGAGTGCTGATCATGGCGGGCGGCACCGGCGGTCATGTGATACCGGCGCTATCGCTGGCTCGCGGGCTGCAGGCCCAGGGGCTGGAGGTGCACTGGCTGGGCAGTCCGCGAGGTATCGAGAATCGGCTGGTGCCGGCGGCCGAACTGCCGCTGCATCGCATTGCGGTGGCCGGTTTGCGCGGTAACGGTCTGGCCGGCTGGCTCAAGGCGCCTTTCAATCTGGTGCGCAGCGTGTGGCAGGCGGCAAGCGTCATCCGCCGGCTCGAGCCGGCGCTGGTGGTGGGCCTCGGCGGTTTCGCCAGCGGGCCCGGCGGGCTTGCGGCCTGGCTGCTGCGTCGCCCGTTGGTGATCCATGAGCAGAACGCCGTGGCCGGGTTGACCAACCGTGCTCTGGCGCGACTGGCCCGCCGTGTCTATGCCGCCTTTCCCCAGGCCTTCGGCTCGCGGGGAGAGGTGGTCGGCAACCCGGTACGCGAAGAGATCGCCGCCCTGGGTGAGTCGCCCCGCGAGGCGCAGACGATGCGCGGCCGGCGCCTTCGGCTGTTGGTCGTCGGCGGCTCGCTGGGGGCGCTGCCGCTCAACCAGCGTCTGCCCGAGGCGCTTGCCGCACTGCCTGAAGGGAGCCGTCCTGAAGTGCGCCACCAGGCCGGCCGCGACAAGGATGCGGCGACCCGAGACGCCTATCTGGCGCAGGGGGTCGAGGCGGAGGTGAGTGCTTTCATCGACGACATGGCGGCGGCCTACGACTGGGCCGATCTGGTTGTCTGTCGGGCTGGGGCGCTGACCGTGTCCGAGGTGGCGGCCGCGGCCAAGCCGGCCCTGTTCGTGCCGCTGCCCCATGCGGTGGACGACCACCAGACGGCCAATGCCCGCGCCCTGGTGGCGGCGGGTGCGGCACAGTTGATGCCGCAGCACGAGATGACGACGGCGGCGCTGGCCAAGAGCCTGGCGACGCTGCTCGACCCCGACACTCTCGCCACCATGGCTCGGCAGGCGCGCCGCTGCGCGCACCTCGATGCCGTAGACCGCCTGGTGGCCGGTTGCATGGAGACAGCGCTTGAGCGATAGCACCTTGAGGCCGGTTCCCGGTCAGGCAACGCTGCCCCGCCACGGGCGTGGCCTGGGCATGCGCCGTATTCGGCACATCCATTTCGTCGGCATCGGCGGCGCCGGCATGTGCGGCATCGCCGAAGTGCTGGCCAACCAGGGCTATCAGGTCAGCGGCAGCGACCTGAAGGCCTCGGCGGTGGTGGCCCGGCTGCGTGAGCGCGGCATTCGCGTGGCCATCGGCCACGCCGAGGACAACGTGGCGGGCGCCGACGTGGTCGTCGTCTCCACCGCCGTGGATGCTGCGAACCCGGAGATTCGCTGGGCTCAGGAGCACCGCGTGCCGGTGGTGCGCCGGGCCGAGATGCTCGCCGAGCTGATGCGCTTTCGCCACGGTATCGCCGTGGCCGGCACTCACGGCAAGACCACCACCACCAGCCTGACGGCCACGCTGCTGGCCGAAGGCGGCCTCGATCCGACCTTCGTCATCGGCGGCAAGCTGACCAGCGCCGGCACCAACGCGCGCCTGGGCGAAGGCGATTACCTGGTGGCCGAGGCCGACGAATCCGATGCCTCGTTCCTGCACCTGCAGCCGATGGTCTCCATCGTGACCAATATCGACGCCGATCACATGAGCACCTACGGCGGCGACTTCGAGCGGCTCAAGGGCACCTTCGTCGAGTTCCTGCACAACCTGCCGTTCTACGGGATGGCCATCCTGTGCATCGACGACGAGCACGTACGCGGCTTGCTCGACCGCGTTCATCGCCAGTTTGTCACCTATGGCTTCAGCGAGGACGCCGACTACCGGGTCGTCGACTTCGTGCAACAGGGTGGCGAGATCCGCTTCACCGCGCTGCGCCCCGATGGGTTTGCCCCTCTCGAGGTGCGCCTGGGTATGCCGGGCCGGCACAATGCGCTGAACGCCCTGGCCGCGATCGCCGTGGCGACCGATGCCGGCGTCGACGATGCCGCCATCCTGCGCGGCCTGGCCGGCTTTGCCGGCGTGGGTCGACGCTTCCAGGTTCACGGCCACTTTCCGCCTCCTTCCGGCAGCGGCGAGGTGATGCTGGTGGACGACTACGGCCACCATCCCCGCGAAGTGGAGATGGTGATCAAGGCGGTGCGGGCCGGTTGGCCTCAGCGTCGGCTGGTGATGGTCTATCAGCCCCATCGCTACACTCGTACCCGCGACCTCTATGAGGATTTCGTCAGGGTGCTGGCGGGCGTCGACGTGCTGCTGCTGCTGGATGTCTACAGCGCCGGCGAAGCGCCCATTCCCGGCGCCGATGGCAAGACGCTGGCAGGCTCCATCCGCCAGCGCGGTCCGCTCGATCCGATCTTCGTGCAGCACAAGTCCGAGCTGCCGGCTCTGCTGGCCAGGGTATTGCGCGACGACGACATTCTGATCACCCAGGGCGCGGGTGACGTGGGCGGCATTGCGCTTGGGTTGGCCGAGAGCCGACTGAATCTCGACGAGGTGACGCTATGATGCAGACGCAAGGACTCGGGCGGGTGGTGGTGCTGTTCGGCGGAAATTCCGCCGAACGCGAGGTATCGCTCAGGAGCGGAGCGGCGGTCTTGGCGGCGCTCGAGCGCAGCGGTGTCGACGTCATCGGCTACGACCCCGCCGACGGCGGCCTGGTCGGTCTCGAGGCACTGGCCCCCGACCGCGTGTTCATCGCCCTGCACGGGCGTGGCGGCGAAGACGGAACGCTTCAGGGCGCGCTCGAGCTGCTGGGTATCCCCTACACCGGCAGCGGTGTGCTGGCCTCGGCGCTGGGTATGGACAAGCAGCGTACCAAGCTCGTCTGGCAGGCCCTGGGGCTACCGACGCCGGAATCGTTGATGTTGGCGGCCGACAGCAACTGGGACGAGATCGTCGCCACCCTGGGGCTGCCGCTGATCGTCAAGCCGGTGCACGAGGGGTCGACCCTCGGCATCACCATCGTCGACAGCCGGGAGACGCTCGAGGCAGCTTACCGCGAAGCGGCCCGCTACGATGCCCGGGTCATGGCCGAGCGTTTCATCAGCGGTGAGGAGTACACGGTATCGCTGCTGGACGATTGCGTGTTGCCCGCCATTCGCGTCGAGGTTCCCAGCGGCTTCTACGACTACGAAGCCAAGTACAACTCGAATGACACCCGCTACCACCTTCCCTGCGGTCTCGATGCCGAGCAGGAAGCGGCGCTGGGAGCGCTGTGCCGGCAGGCCTTCGAGGCGGTTGGCGGCGAAGGCTGGGGCCGTGTCGACGTGATGCGCGATGCTCAGGGCCGCTTCTGGCTGATCGAGGTCAACACCTCTCCGGGGATGACCGATCACAGCCTGGTGCCCCAAGCGGCCGCCCATGCGGGCATCGGCTTCGACGAACTGGTACTGCGTATTCTGCGCACCACACTGGAGCCGCATCAGGCATGAGCAGTCGTGGCTCGACGCTGGGAGTATTGCTGCTGCTGATCCTGCTGGGAGCCGGCGGGCGCGCCCTGTGGACCTGGCTCGACCGCCCCATCGAGCGGGTGGCGATCCGCGGCGAGCTGCAGCACGTCAGCGCCGACTATCTGCGCTCGCAGTTGGCGCCGCTGCTGCAGGGCCAGACCTGGCTCTCGGCCGACCTGCCGGCGCTGCGTCGTGCGGCACGCAACATCGATTGGCTGGCCGAAGTGCGGTTGTCGCGCGAGTGGCCCTATACGCTGGCGTTCGAACTGGTCGAGCAGGTGCCGGTGGCGCGCTGGAACGACGTTTATCTGCTCAATCCCGATGGCGAACCCTTCGCCTTCGAGCCGATAGAGCCGCCCGAAGGGCTGCCCGATCTGGCTGGACCGGTGGGCAGTGGCGCCGAGGTGCTGGCCTACCACAATCGCTTGAGTTCGCGGTTCGACCCGATGGGAATCACCATCTCGCAGCTGCGCCTGGAGCCGCGCGGCGCCTGGCGGCTGCAGCTCGACGACGGGGTCTGGGTCATGCTGGGGCGCAGCGATCGGGACGCGCGTCTGGCCAGATTGGCTGCGGCATGGGAGCGCCAGTTGGGGCCGCATGCAGCGCATATTCGTTATATCGATTTGCGTTATCCAAACGGGGTCGCCGTGGCCTGGCATGGTGAAACCGACCTCCAGGACGACGACGACGGGGCCGGCTGATACCTTTTTTCACCTTCCAGACTCGTCTTGCAGCCGATGCGGTGTTTTCTTTGTCGTCAATAACCCGTATCGTGAACCAGGTTTTTTGCAATGGACTGGTGGTTTAACGCCAGTTGTTTCTATAATGGGCGCAATGGCCATTTATCAGAATAATGGGATACCCAGCGAGTCAAGTTTCAGGAGACACTCCGGCACATGGCAGTCACTTCCAATTCATCCAACATGGTAGTCGGGCTGGATATCGGAACATCCAAGGTAGTGGCCATCGTCGGACAGCCTACCGATGACGGCGGCATCGAGATCGCCGGCATCGGGTCGCACCCTTCGCGCGGCATGAAGAAGGGTGTGGTGATCAACATCGAGTCGACGGTTCAATCGATCCAGCGCGCCGTGGAAGAGGCCGAGTTGATGGCCGGGTGCGATATCCATTCGGTGTATGTCGGTGTGGCAGGCAGCCATATCAGCTCGATGAATTCCGACGGTGTGGTGGCGATTAAAGAGCGCGAAGTCATGCCCACCGACATCGAGCGCGTGATCGATTCGGCGCGAGCGCGGGCCATCTCCGAGGGGCAGCGCGTGCTGCACGTGCTGCCGCAGGAGTTCGCCATCGACACCCAGGGTGGCATTCGTGAGCCGCTGGGTATGTCCGGTGTACGCCTCGAAGCTCGCGTGCATCTGGTTACGGCGGCGCTCAATGCGGTACAGAACATCGATAAATGCGTGCGGCGCTGTGGCCTCGAAGTCGATGCCATCATCCTCGAGCAGCTCGCTTCGAGCATGGCCGTGCTGACCGAGGACGAACGTGAACTCGGCGTCTGCATGGTCGATATCGGCGGAGGTACCACCGATATTGCCGTTTTCACCGAAGGGGCCATTCGTCACACGGCGGTGATCCCCATTGCCGGCGATCAGGTCACCAACGACATTGCCATGGCACTGCGTACGCCGACCCAATATGCCGAAGAAATCAAGGTCAAGTACGCCTGCGCACTCACCCAGCTTGCCGCCAGCGACGAAATGATCAAGGTGCCGAGCGTGGGCGATCGTCCTTCCCGCGATCTGTCGCGCCAGGCTCTGGCCGAAGTCGTGGAGCCGCGCTACGAAGAGCTGTTCACGCTGATCCGCGATGAACTGCGGCGCAGCGGCTACGAGGACCTGGTGGCGGCGGGCGTGGTGCTCACCGGTGGCACGTCGCGAATGGAGGGGGTCGTCGAGCTGGCCGAGGAGATTTTCCACATGCCGGTTCGCATCGCCTGCCCGCACAATGTGCGCGGTCTCTCCGATGTCGTGCGCAATCCGATTTATTCCACCGGTGTTGGTTTGCTACATTACGCCCTTCAGGAGGCTAGGCACGGGCATGGCCGCGAGGGCAGGGTGGTGGCAGCACCCCCCAGGCGTGATGACGTCTCTCAGCGTGGAGGATGGGAAGGGATTCCGGCGCTGGCAAAACTCAAGGGCTGGTTGAAAGGAAATTTCTGACAGGGCCGCGGCGCGGTCCAGGAGACGGGGCTTATGTTCGAACTGGTAGATAGCGCACCCTCGAGCAGTGCGGTCATCAAGGTCGTCGGCGTGGGCGGTGGCGGTGGTAACGCCGTCAATCACATGGTCGAGAGCAACATCGAAGGCGTCGAGTTCATCTGCGCCAATACGGACGCTCAGGCGCTCAAGCGGGTAGCCGCCAAGACCGTGCTCCAGCTCGGCAACGAGATCACCAAGGGGCTGGGTGCCGGTGCCAATCCGGACGTCGGTCGTCAGGCGGCGATGGAGGATCGCGAGCGTATCGCCGAACTTCTCAACGGCGCCGACATGGTCTTCATCACCGCCGGCATGGGTGGCGGTACCGGTACCGGCGGCGCGCCGGTGGTGGCTCAGGTGGCCAAGGAGCTGGGTATCCTCACCGTGGCCGTGGTCACCCGCCCGTTCCCCTTCGAGGGGCCGAAGCGCATGCGCGTGGCGGAAGAGGGCATGAAGGAGCTCTCCGAGCACGTCGACTCGCTGATCACCATCCCCAACGAGAAGCTGCTCTCCGTGCTGGGCAAGAACGCCAGCCTGCTGACTGCCTTCAGCGCCGCCAACGACGTGCTGCTGGGTGCCGTGCAGGGGATCGCCGAACTGATCACCAGCCCCGGCATCATCAACGTCGACTTTGCCGACGTGCGTACCGTGATGTCGGAAATGGGCATGGCGATGATGGGTACCGGTGGCGCCACCGGCGAGAACCGTGCCCGTGAGGCCGCCGAGAAGGCCATCCGCAGCCCGCTGCTGGAGGACATCGATCTCCACGGCGCCCGCGGTATCCTGGTCAACATCACTGCCGGCCCGGATCTGTCGATTGGCGAGTTCAACGATGTCGGTGCCACGGTGCAGGAGTTCGCCTCTCAAGACGCCACCATCGTCGTGGGCACTTCCATCGACATGGACATGACCGACGAGCTGCGGGTCACCGTGGTGGCTGCCGGGCTCGAAGGCCGTCAGGTCAAGGCGGCGGCACAGGCTACCAAGCGCAACGAGGGTAGCGAGTATCGGCAGCGGGCTCAGCCGGCCATGCGCCAAAGTGCCGTGGCCAAGGCCGAGCCTCAGGAAGCCGCCAAGCCGCAACCCGAGAAGCGGCGCTCTCCTCAGGAGCTGGACGATTACCTGGACATTCCGGCCTTCCTGCGTCGACAGGCCGATTGAGAAAAGCTATTGCAGGCTTAGGCAGGGCCAGGAGATGTTTTTTTGTTGAAACAGTCGTTCGGTGTTATAGTGAACGGTGTTTGATAACCTAACAACGGCCTGGCTACTGCCCATGATCAGACAACGCACCCTGCAGAACACCATCCGCGCCACCGGCGTCGGTCTCCATTCAGGCAAGAAGGTCTACCTGACCCTGCGCCCTGCACCGGTAAACACGGGTATCGTGTTCGTGCGTACGGACCTGGATCCCGAAGTCCAGGTGCCGGCCAGTGCCACTCTGGTTACCGACACTACCCTGTGCACCGCGCTCTCGCGCGGCGAGGTCAAGGTCGCTACCGTGGAGCATCTCATGTCCGCGCTGGCCGGCCTGGGCATCGACAACGCCTATGTCGACATCAGCGCTCCTGAAGTGCCGATCATGGACGGCAGCGCCGGTCCTTTCGTGTTCCTGATCCAGTCGGCCGGTATCGCCGAGCAGGAGGCGCCCAAGAAGTTCATCCGCATCAAGCGTGAGGTGGTGGTCCAGGAGGACGGCAAGGAAGCACGCTTCCTGCCGCATCAGGGCTTCAAGGTCTCCTTCGCCATCGAGTTCGATCATCCGGTCTTCGAGGATCAGAAGCAGACCGCGGTGGTGGACTTCTCGACGACCTCTTTCGTCAAGGAGGTCTCCCGGGCCAGGACCTTCGGCTTCATGCGCGATCTCGAATACCTGCGCTCCAACAACCTCGCCCTGGGCGGCAGCCTCGACAACGCCATCGTGGTCGACGACTACCGCATCGTGAACGAGGGTGGGCTGCGCTACGAGGACGAGTTCGTCAAGCACAAGGTACTAGACGCCATCGGCGACCTCTACCTGCTGGGCTACAGCCTGATCGGTGAGTTCCGTGGCGTGAAGTCGGGCCACGCGTTGAACAACCAGCTGTGTCGCGCTCTGCTGGCCCAGCCCGATGCCTACGAGATCGTCACCTTCGAGAAGGAGCGCGAGCTGGCGCCCATCTCCTATGCGCAGCCGGCCATGGCCTGATCCTCGGCCTTGCCGCGACCGCTCATGCCAACGGCGCCGCCTTCGGGCGGCGCCGTCGTTTTCGGGCCTTCAGCCCAGCGTGGCTGTCACTTCAGAAACCAGTCCTTCATCGTGCCCGTGATCTGGCGCATGTCCGCCTCGGACGTGACATAGGCGGGCATGGTGTAGAGCCAGCGTCCGAACGGGCGCAGCCAGACCCCTTGGCGGCGGGCGAATGCTGCAACGCCCTGCAGCCGGCTGGCTTCCTTTACCTCGATAACGGCGGTGGCGCCGAGCACGCGCACGTCGTCGACCTCGGGATGCCGGCGCAGTGCTTCGTCCTCCAGCAGCTCTTCTCGCAGCACGCCGTTGAGCTTAGCGATCTTGTCCAGGTAGCGCTCCTCCTCGAACACGGCGAGGCTCTCCAGGGCGACGCGACAGGCCAGCGGGTTGCCCATGAAGGTGGGGCCGTGCATGAAGGCATGCAGCGGCGACTCGCCGACGAAGGCGTCGTGTACCCGGTCGGTGGCCAGGGTGGCCGCATGGCCCAGGTAACCGCCGGTCAGGCCCTTTGAGAGCACCATGATGTCCGGCGTCACGCCAGCATGGTCGGCGGCAAACAGCTTCCCGGTGCGACCGAAGCCGGTGGCCACCTCGTCGAACACCAGCAACACGTCGAACTCGTCGCACAGCTGCCGCGCGCCGCTCAAATAGAGCGGCGAGGTCATGTTGAGGCCGCCGGCGGCCTGCAGCAGCGGCTCCATCAGCAGCGCGGCGATCTCGCCGTGGTGGCGTTCGAGCACGCTGCGCAGGGCGGCCAGGTCCCTCGCCACCTCGTCGGGTCCGGCGTCGTAAGGGGCTCGCGGTGCGGGCGCGAAGTGGTGGCGGGGCAGATACCCGGAAAACAGACTGTGCATGCCCTCTTCGGGATCGCATACCGCCATGCAGCCGCTGGTATCGCCGTGATAGGCCTTCATCAGCGACAGCATGCGGTGCTTTGCGGGCTTGCCGCGCAGGTGGTAATACTGCACGGCCATCTTCATCGCCACTTCCATGCCCACCGAGCCGCTGTCGGAGAAGAACACGTGTTCGAGCCCGGGCGGCGTGATCCTCACCAGCTCGCGGGCCAGCCTGTCGGCGGGCTCATGGGTGAGCCCGCCCAGCATCACGTGGCACAGGGTGTCCGCCTGTTCCTTGATGGCGGCCACCAGGCGTGGATGCGAGTAGCCATGGATCATGCACCACCAGGAACAGGTGGCGTCGAGCAGCGTCTCGCCGCCTTCGAGGAAGAAGCGCGGCCCTTCACCGCCGACGACCTTGGGCGCGGCAGCCTGGGTGAGCAGATGGGCATAGGGATGCCAGACGGGGGAAGCCATCAGCGCCTCCGTGAAGGTTGAGCGGTAAGTTGAGCAGTGAGTTGATGCCTGGGCGTGGAGCGGGCACAGCGAGTCGGCAGCGTCATGCGCGCCGTAACGGCAGCCACGTAGGTTGCGGCACACCTTGCAAGGGCAAAAACGGCCAGGGCAAAAACGGCCAGGGCAAAAACGGGAAGTGTCACACGGCTCGAAGTGGATGAGCCGAGATGGTGCGGATGGGGAGACTTGAACTCCCACGCCCGAAGGCACCAGAACCTAAATCTGGCGTGTCTACCAATTCCACCACATCCGCACGGTTGGGCAGGCGTCCACATTGTACGGACCCCGGGGGGCAAGTCAATTGCCATGGGGCAGCTCGAGGTGCGTCAGGGCGGCTTCGGGGCGTCTGGCCGGGGCCACACGGCTCAAGCGCGGCACCACGCCCAGGCAGGGAGCGTCGAGGGTGCGTTGCAGGGTCGCCAGGTTGTCGGCATAGAGCGATTCGTCGCGGGCGAAGTCGGCATCCAGCAGGTTGCCCACCCAGCCGACCAGGCGAGCGCCGTCGGCACGTATCGCCTCCGCCGTCAGGCGGGCATGGTTGAGGCAGCCGAGCTTGAGGCCGACCACCAGGATGACCGGCAGATCGAGGCGCGTTGCCAGCCCGGCCAGGTCTTCGCTGTCGTTGAGCGGCACCCGCCAGCCCCCGGCGCCCTCCACCAGGGTGAAATCGCGAGGAGCCTGCAACCGGGCGGCAACCTCCTCGCTCAGCCCGGCGAGATCGAGCTGGACGCCGGCGCGCCGGGCGGCCAGATGCGGTGCGATGGCGGGCTCGAAGGCGAAGGGGTTGATCGTGTCGTAGCTCACCGCCGGCACGCTGCGGGCCAGCAGGGCCAGGGCATCGTCGTTGCGCAGGCCGTCGGGGGTGTTGGCACAACCCGAAGCGACGGGTTTGAGCCCCAGCGTGGTGAGGCCCCTGGCGCGTGCCAGGGCCAGCAGGCCGGCGGCGACTAGGGTCTTGCCGGCGTCGGTATCGGTGCCGGTCACGAAGTAGGCGGACATGATGCCGGCTCCTTGTCGAGAACGAGGGTGAGACGCTGATAGCTCAGCGGCAGGCCCGCGGGCTCGCGCAGCGCTTCGTAGCGCCGCTCGGCGCGGCGCAGATCGTGGCGGGTACGGCGCGCGGCAGAGCGGGTGGCCTGGGCGCCGACTCCCCTGATTGAGGCCATGACGGCCGTCAGGTCGGGATAGAAGAAGCGCTCGGCGGTCTCGCTGCAGTGGACACGGGTAAAACCCGCCAGTCGGGCGCTGGCCAGATGCTCCAGCCTGGAGCGAAAGGCGAGCAGGCTATCCGGCGTGGACCAGGCATGAGCCACCTCGCGCAGCGTACCGGGTCCCAGGGTATTGATCACGGCCCGTCCACCGGGGCGTAGTACGCGAAACAGCTCGGCCATCAGCGCATCGAGATCGGTACACCATTGAATCGCCAGGTTGGAGAACACCAGATCCAGCTGGCGGGGGGCCAGGGGCAGCTCGGCGGCATCGGCACAGAGCCAGGCGATGCCTTCGCCCTCGGTCTCGCGTGCCACTTGCAGCATGCCCGGGGCAAGATCGAGCCCCAGTACCTGGCAGTGCGGGCCGAAATACGCCGCCAGGCGTCGGCTCCAGTGTCCGGGGCCGCAGCCCAGGTCCAGCACGACCTCGGCCTGGGCCGGCAGATGCTCCCACAGCGCCGCGCCCATCTGCTGCTGGGCCTGTGCCAACTGCGTATAGCGACCCGAGGCCCGGGAAAAGGCCTGGGCGACCTGCCGGCGCCAGACGCTCGGATCGTCCGGTGTTGGCCGGGCATCGGCGTGACCAAGGCTCCCGCTCATGTCGCTGCCTCGTGCTTGTCGTCGGCTGCTACCTCTGCCCTCAGCTGCGCCAGGTAGGCGGTGAGCGCTGCCGGACATGACAACATGGGGCAGTGGCCGGTATCGGCCAATACCAGATCGGCCGAGCGGCGCGCCGCCTCGCTCAGCAGACCGTCCTGGGTTCCTGCGACGCGTCGGATCGGACAGGGCGGCGCGGCGAGCCAGGGCGTCAAATCGATCTCGGCCAACTGGTGAAGGCCGGTTTCCAGGGTGAGCGTCGAGGCGCTGGGGCGGCTCCCGATCAGGTCCAGCAGCCGCCGATGTGCCGTGCGCGGAGTGGGCTCGCCCTGCAGCTGCCAGCGTAGAAAATGCTGCCAGGTAGCCTGGGGCTCGCGCTCGAAGGCGCGGCGGAAGGTGTCGAGTTCCGCGGCCGAGACTCCGCCTGCGTGGCAGAAGCGCGCCGCGGTGCCGATCAATACCAGCGCCCGGGGCGGTGGCAGATGGGCCAGCAGCGCGCCGGCGAGCAGTCCGCCGAGTGACCAGCCGACCCAGACGGCATCGGCGGGCAGCGCATCGCGCATCAGCGACGCAAGCTCGGGCAGTGAAGCAGGGTGGGTCTCTCCACGGCGTTCGCCGTAACCGGGCCAGTCGGGAGTGCGTATCTCCATACCGGCCGGCCAGCAGGGGGCGAGGGGCTGCCAGATGCGTGCATCGATGCCCCAGCCCGAGAGCAGCACCATGGCCGTCATGCCGCGGCCTCCTCGTGCAGACGGGCCAACGCTTCGAGCAGCCGGTCTAGGCTTTCCCGCGAGTGGCTGGCGCGCAGGGTGATGCGCAGCCGGGCTTCTCCGTTGGGTACGGTAGGCGGGCGAATGGCGCCGACCAGCAGGTCTGCCTCGCGCAGGCGGGCCGCCCAGTGCATGACCTGCCGGCCCTCGCCCAGAATCAGGGGTTGAATGGGAGTGAAGGAGTCGCCCAGGGGCAGGTCGAGCAGCGCCGCTTCGCGGCGGAAATAGTGGATGTTGTCGCGCAGCTGCTGGCGACGCTCCGGCTCGGCGGCCAGAACGTCGAGTGCCGCCAGGCTGGCGGCGGCCACGCCTGGCGGCTGGGCGGTGGTGTAGACGTAGGCACGGGCGAACTGGATGAGATGTTCGATCAGCGCATCGCTGCCGGCGACGAAGGCACCGCCGGTGCCCAGCGCCTTGCCCAGTGTGCCGACCAGCACCGGCACGTGCTCGACCCCGTGGGCGTGCCCCACGCAGCCGTCGCCGTGGGCGCCGAGAACGCCGATGCCGTGGGCATCGTCGATCATCAGCCAGGCGTCGTGGCGGGCGCTGACCGCGGCCAGGCCGCCGACATCCGCCACGTCGCCGTCCATGCTGAACACACCGTCGCTGACCACCAGTTTGGCGGCCCCTGCCGATGCCCGGCCGAGCAGGCGTTCTAGATCATCGAGGTCGCGATGATGAAAGCGCCGCGAGCGCGCCCCGGCGAGGGCGGCGCCGTCGAGCAGGGAGGCGTGGTTGAGGCGATCCTGGAAGATCAGGGTGTTGCTGTCGCAAAGGGCGTGCAGGGTACCCAGGTTGGCCATGTAGCCGGTGGAGAAGAGCAGCGCCCGGGGCCGCCCGACGAGCTCCGCCAGGCGCCGTTCGAGCGCTTCATGGACCTCTAGATGGCCGCTGACCAGGTGCGAGGCACCGGCGCCGGCACCGAATCGTTCTGCTGCAGCCGCTTGGGCCTCGGCCAGGCGCGGGTCGTCCTTCAGGCCGAGGTAGTCGTTGCCGGCAAAATCGACCAGCCCCGGCTGTAGCGTGTCGCGCTCACGCCAGAGCCCCTGGGTGCGGCGCCAGGCTGCGGCCGCTTCGAGTCGCTCGGTCCAGACGGCGGAACCCGACGGCATGATCTCAGACCTGCGTGGCGTCGTAGGCCAGTGCGGCGCTGGCCGCCTGGGTGGTCTGACGGGCCAGGGCGCCTTCCAGCGTGGCCTGCTGGCGAGCGTCGTCCTGGCAGGTTTCGCGCCGTTCGGGATGTAGACCGAGCTTGGCGAACAGGGCGCGGTCGCGCTCCGCCTGGGGATTGCCGGTGGTCAGCAGCCTGTCGCCGTAGAAGATGGAGTTGGCTCCGGCCAGGAAAGCCAGCGCCTGGGTCGACTCGTCCATCTGCTCACGGCCGGCCGAAAGGCGCACGTGGCTGGTCGGCATCAGGATACGGGCCACGGCGATGGCACGTATGAACTCGATGGGGTCGAGATCTTCCACCTGCTCCAGCGGCGTACCAGGCACCTTGACCAGCATGTTGATCGGCACCGACTCGGGGTGCGGCTCGAGGCGGGCCAGCTGCTGCAGCAGCGCGGCACGGTCGCGAGGCGCCTCGCCCATGCCGAGAATGCCACCGGAGCACACCTTCATGCCCGCATCGCGCACGTTGGCCAGGGTTTCCAGGCGGTCGGCGTAGGTGCGGGTGGTGATGATCTCGCCGTAGAACTCCGGCGAGGTATCCAGGTTGTGGTTATAGTAGTCGAGGCCGGCCTCGGCCAGGCGGCGGGCCTGATCGCCATCCACCATGCCCAGAGTCATGCAGGTCTCGAGCCCCAGCGCCTTGACCCGGCTGACCATCTCCAGCACCACAGCGAGATCCTTTTCGCGCGGGCTGCGCCAGGCCGCGCCCATGCAGAAGCGGCTGGCACCGGCCTCCTGGGCGGCCTTGGCCTGGGCCACCACCTTCTCGATCTCCAGCAGCTTCTCCTTGTCCAGCCCGGTGGTGTAGTGACCCGACTGGGGGCAGTACTTGCAGTCTTCCGGACAGGCCCCGGTCTTGATCGAGAGCAGGGTGGAGACCTGCACGGCATTGGGATCGAAGTGGGCGCGATGCACCTGCTGGGCGCGGAACAGCAGATCGTTGAAGGGCAGGGCGAAGAGCGCCTCGATTTCGGCCAGCGACCAGTCGTGGCGCGGCTGCGCATTGGCATGGGAATCGGACAGGCCGCCGAGGCTGGTGGGCAGGGCATCGGTCATGGGGACTCGCCTTGGTCAACTTTGAAAAGACATGATGTTGACCATGAAGCGTACGTGAAACTGACACGCTGTCAACCCATCCTTGGGGAAGGGTTGACAGTCGTCTGGCTGCGTACGGCTTGGCCTGTTTCGGCACCGTTAAATGATAAGCTTGGCGCCTGTCCGCCATGGCACAAGGACCCAGGCCGTGCAGGAAAACATTGAGCCCCGATGCGCACCGGAAGCGTCGCCGGAAACAGCAGTCGCGGACCAAGCCTCAGGCCTGGTCTCAGATAAGGCGGCGAGTGAAGAGGCAGTGGCCGGTGGGAAGACGACGATCGGCTGGCTGCGTTCGCTCTGGCACGGCCTCGATCTCGGCCTGCGCCGTGCACTGCCGGGCCGCTGCGGCTTCTGTCTGGCAACGGCGGAGCGGGACCGCCCCTGGTGTGCGGCCTGCTTCGAGGCGCTGCCGTGGAACCTGCCGGCCTGTCCCAGCTGTGCCGAACCGCAGCCCTCGGGGTCGCTGGCTGAAAAACGTTGCGGCCACTGCCTGAGCCGACCGCCGGCCTTCGTCCGTTCGCGGGTGCCGTTGCGCTATCAGGACGAAGTGGCCCAGTTGATGCAGCGCTTCAAGTTTCATGCTTCGCCGCGGGCCGGCACCGTGCTGCTCGAGCTCTTCGAGTTAGGGCTGGAACAACGCATGCTGACCTGGCCCGAGGCGCTGATCCCGGTGCCGCTGCACCCCAAGCGCGCCCGGGAGCGCGGCTTCGACCAGGCCGACTGGCTGGCCAGGCGTCTGGCGGCGCGCCACGGCTTGCGGCTCTACAGGGCGCAGCGTCGCCATCACACCCCCTCGCAGCGCGGCCTGGACCGTACCGAGCGCTTCGGCAATCTGCGCGATGCGTTCGTGATTACCGCAGCGCTCCCCGAGCGGGTGGCGCTGCTCGACGATGTCATGACCACCGGCGCCACCCTGGATGCACTGGCCCGGGCCTGCCTGGCCGCCGGCGCCCGCGAGGTGGAGGCCTGGGCGCTGGCGCGCACGCCGTTATAAGCAGTAGGCCGGCTCACAGGGTCGGCTCCGACTGATAAGATAGGGGGTTCTTTTCCACCGGTGACGATCATGCAGAGCACGCCGCACCCTTTTGCCAGCCTTTCTCCCGCCCGTGTGGTGGCCGCCGTCGAGTCGCTCGGCTTCTGGCTGCCCGGCGAGCCCTTCGCGCTCAACAGCTACGAGAACCGGGTGTATCTGCTGCATGACGACGAGGGGCAGCGCTGGGTGGCCAAGTTCTATCGCCCCGAGCGCTGGCAGGACGCCCAGATCCAGGAAGAGCACGATTTCCTGGATGAGCTGGTGGCAGAGGGCGTGGCCGTGGCGGCGCCCTGGCGCAACGCAGAGGGGCAGAGTCTGCATCATGCCGAGGGCTTTCGGCTGGCGCTGTTCCCGCAGCTGTCGGGGCAGGCGCCGGAGCTGGAGAATCCGTCCCACCTGTATGCGTTGGGTGAACTGATCGGCGCCGTGCACGCCATTGGCGAGCGCTCTGCCTTCCGCCATCGCGTAAGTCTCGATCTGGATGGCATGGTGCGCGAGGCCCAGCAGCGGGTGCTCGGCGCCCCTTGGCTCGATCGCCGCCAGCGCCAGGCTTACGAGCGAATCAGCAACGCACTGTATGCCGAGCTGCAGGCCTACGCCTGGAAGCCGGAGATGACGATACGGGTACAGGGTGACTGCCATATCGGCAACATGCTGGGCCGCGACGACCACTTCGCGCTGGTGGACTTCGACGACTGCCTGATGGCGCCGGCCATTCAGGATCTCTGGATGCTGTTCACCGCCGAGCATGAGGTGGAGTGGCAGATGCAACTCTCTGAGGTGCTGGAGGGCTACGAGCAGCAGCGCGAGTTCGACCGCAGTGAATTGAAGCTGATCGAGCCGCTGCGAACCTTGCGTCTGATGCGTCACAGTGCCTGGCTGGTCGCCCGCTGGGACGATCCGGCCTTCCCGCCGGCGTTCCCGTGGGTACCCGATGCCGGCTACTGGGATGCGCACATTCGTCAGTTGGAGCAGCAGCGGCTGGCGTTGGCACAGGCACCGCGCTGGCTGGCCTGACGATTGGCTCGAAAGCGGGGGCTGGGTACTGGCGCTGCGAGGGGAAGCCCGGCGCACTCGACTGGAGTGCGCCGGCAGGAATCACATGTCGTCGGGGTCGGGGCGCTCGGCGGGAATCGGGTTGGCGATACCCGCGCCGTTGGCCTGGCGGCGCTGCTCGTTGATACGGGCGGAAGGGTTGTCCTGCTCCTCGATCTCCAGTGCGCTGGCCAGCTTGAGATGGAATACGTGATCGGCGTCCAGCTCACAGCGCTCACCGTCACACGCCACGATCCCGTAGCTGCCATCCAGCTCGTAGCCGGCGGCAGAGAGGCTGCCGCTGTAGATATCGCTGTCGCCGCCATCCGTCTCGATGCAGGTCAACGACTTGGTGGTGATGCGTAGACGGTCGCCGTCCTGACGGGCATCGCCGACGAGAACGCAGTATTCCGGCAGCTCATGGCTGGCTTCGACAGCGCCGCCGGCGGGGCGCAGCAGAATGTCGTCCAGACGCGTCTCTCCGCCTGCCAGGGTCAGGCTGTCGACCGCCTGTACCGCGACGGTGGCATCCTTGGGTAGAGAGAGTGTGCCTGCCGCGGCATGCAGAGGCATCAGAAGTAGGGCCATTCCGCTGGCCGCCAGTATCGCATCCGAAATCTTGATCATATCGTGCTCTCGCGGGGACAAGGCTGCGCGTTTCGGCAGTTTCTATACGTGGCATTTTACCATAGCCGGCGGTACGCAGCAGTGGCACGAATGTCGCAGCGGAGCAATTTCAGACGACCTGCCTGCGAGATACTGTGGGTTACGGTAGAATGACGGCAGGATTGGATAAAGTTGTACAAAGTATAATTTTTGTATATTTTTTGATTGGTAGCGACGATGGCCGGGCCATCGCGAAATTGAGCGGTACCATCCAGTAGTCGCAGGGCCTGACCATGAACGAAGAGCTTGCCAACTTCTATCGCCAGATCATTCTCGAATTGGGGGAGGACCCCGAGCGTGAGGGGCTGCGCGATACGCCCAAGCGTGCCGCCAAGGCGATGCAGTTTCTCACCCGCGGTTACTCACAGACCCTCGAGGAGCTGGTCAACGGCGCCGTATTCGAAAGCGAGACCGACGAGATGGTGCTGATCAAGGACATCGAGCTCTATTCGATGTGCGAACACCATCTGCTGCCGTTCATCGGCAAGTGCCACATCGCCTACCTGCCCAGCGGCAAGGTGTTGGGGTTGTCCAAGTTCGCACGTATCGTCGACATGTATGCTCGACGCATGCAGATTCAGGAAAACCTGACACGACAGGTGGCCGAGGCCGTGCAACAGGTCACCGGTGCCCGAGGCGTGGCCGTGGTGATCGAGGCGCGCCATCTGTGCATGATGATGCGCGGCGTGGAGAAGCAGAATTCCAGCATGTCCTCTTCGGTGATGCTGGGCGCCTTTCGCGACAACCCGACGACACGCCAGGAGTTTCTCATGCTGGTCGCTGGGCGCTGAACGCGCCGCGCCGGCCTAGCGCTCTTCCTTACAGGAGCCAATGCCATGCCCCTGCACGCTCTGGACGATCAGCACCTCGACCATGACCTGGCGACCATTCGCATCAAGAACCTGCGCCTGCGTACTTTCATCGGCATCAAGGACGAGGAGATCCTCAATCGGCAGGACGTGGTGATCAATGCCGTGATCCGCTACCGGGCCGACAAGGCGGTGGCGTTCAATCGCATCGAGCAGGCGTTGAACTATCGCACCATCACCAAGGAGGTCATCGCCATGGTGGAGGATGGCCGATTCCAACTGCTGGAGCGCATGACCCGCGAAGTGCTGGATCTGATCATGTCTCACGAGCAGGTGCTCACCGCTCAGGTAGAGATCGACAAGCCCCATGCGCTGCGCTTTGCCGACTCCGTCTCCATTACGCTCTCCGCCAGCCGGGAGCCGCGTCGCCAGCCCTGACCGATACCTCTCCTCGACCCGCCTCGGGTTGGTGGCAGCGGGGCTTTGCGCTTAGCATGGGGCAGTACCGCTGAGCCGAAAGAGAGAGACGCAACGTTGGAACGTGACATCTCCGCCCCGGAATCGCCGCGGCGGCGCTATGCCCCCTGGGCCATGACCGCCATCGTGACGGCACTCGTTGCCCTGCTGTTCCAGGGTAGCCTGCCGCCATTGAACATTGCCGCCGCCATCTTCGCGCTGATGGGGCTGCGCCAGATCCGCCGCCACCCCGACCGCTACATTGGCCGAGCTTTTTGCTGGCTGGCCATCGCGCTGGTGCTGATACTTGCCATACTGACGGCGATGCTCCAGCCCCCGATGCTGGACGATGCTCCCGCCACTGCCCCCGAGCCGCGCGCCATCGAGGCGGAATGACGAGATAAGGCGCGGCACGAATTCATACACGTTAAATGAAGCAAGGCCCGCAGAGGCCAGGAGAAACGACATGGAAGCTCTGAAGGAAACGCAGCTCTACTGTCCGTTCGCCTACATCGACGGCAGTTGGGTCGCTGCCGACAGCGGTGAGCAGATCGAAGTGGTCAACCCGGCGACCGGCGAGACCTTCGGCACCGTGCCGAGGCTGGGCCGGGCAGAGACCGAGCGCGCCATCGCCGCAGCGGATGCGGCGCTGGTCGGTTGGCGTGCTCTCACCGCTCAGGAGCGGGCCGATATCCTCATGAAATGGCACGACCTGATGATGGAGCATCAGGACGATCTGGCAATGATCATGACCCACGAGCAGGGCAAGCCGCTCAAGGAGGCCGCCGGCGAGATCGCCTATGCAGCGAGTTTCCTGCGCTGGTTTGCCGAAGAGGCGCGGCGCATCTACGGCGAGACCATCCCGGCGGCGAAGCCCAATCAGCGTATCGTGGTGACCAAGCAGCCAGTGGGGGTGGTCGGTGCCATCACGCCGTGGAACTTCCCGGCGGCGATGATCACGCGCAAGGCCGGTGCGGCGCTGGCGGCAGGCTGTACCATCGTGATCAAGCCGGCCAGCCAGACCCCGTTCTCGGCTACCGCGCTGGCGCTGCTGGCCGAGCGCGCCGGCATCCCGCGCGGTGTCTTCAACGTGGTGCCGGGTCGGGCCAGCGAGATCGCCTCGGCGATGACCGAGTCGCCGCTGGTGCGCAAGATCACCTTCACCGGCTCCACCGAGGTGGGCCGCGAGCTGATGGCGCAGGCCTCTCGCCACATTCAGAAGATCTCGCTGGAGCTGGGCGGCAATGCGCCGTTCATCGTCTTCGAGGACGCCGACCTGGATGCCGCCGTCGAGGGGGCCATGGCGGCCAAGTTCCGCAATGCAGGCCAGACCTGCATCTGCACCAATCGCTTCCTGGTGCAGTCCAGCGTGATCAACGCCTTCTGCGAAAAGCTGGCGGTGGCGATGAACAGCGAGCTGAAGGTGGGCGACGGCACCGAACCGGACATCAACATCGGCCCGCTGATCGACGAAAAGGCGGTAGCCAAGGTGAGCGAGCACGTGCACGACGCCGTCGACAAGGGCGCTGAACTGCTGTTGGGCGGCAATCCCCATCCGCTGGGGGGCAACTTCTTCTCGCCGACGTTGATCAGCTTCGCCAACGCCGACATGAAGGTTGCCCACGAGGAGACCTTCGGCCCGCTGGCAGCGGTATTCCCCTTCGAGGACGAGGAAGACGCCGTGCAGATGGCCAACGACACCCAGTACGGCCTGGCCTCCTATTTCTACTCGCGGGATCTGGGCCGGGTATGGCGTGTCGCCGATGCGCTGGAGTACGGCATGGTGGGCATCAACACCGGGCTCATCTCCAACACCGCGGCGCCGTTCGGCGGGGTCAAGGCCTCGGGCCTCGGCCGCGAAGGCGGCCATCAGGGAATCGAGGAGTTTCTCGAAACCAAGTACCTCTGCATCGATCTTGGTTAATAAACGGGCTGCGCTCGGTCATACGGCGTTGAAAACTGGCTTAGAATGCTCACTTACAACAGTAAGCTCCGCTTCTTCGCCAGTTTTCGCCTTGTCTGACCGTCGCTCGCACCGTTTCTCGAGATAGAGAAGCATAAAGCGAAAACCCCACACGGGCGTCTAGCCCAGGTGGGGTTTTGCGTGTGACTTGCCGCTTGCTCCTTGCTCCTTGCTTCTCGGCGAGCGTCAGTGCCTGAAGTGGCGCATCCCGGTAAACACCATGGCGATGCCGGCTTCGTTGGCGGCGTCGATTACTTCCTGGTCGCGCATGGAGCCGCCGGGCTGGATCACCGCAGTGATGCCGGCCGCTGCGGCGGCATCGATGCCGTCGCGGAAGGGGAAGAAGGCGTCCGAGGCCATCACCGAGCCGGGCACGGAGAGGCCCTCGTCGGCGGCCTTGATACCGGCGATCTTGGCCGAGTAGACGCGGCTCATCTGGCCGGCGCCGACGCCGATGGTCTGGCCGTCCTTGGCGTAGACGATGGCGTTGGACTTGACGTACTTGGCCACCTTCCAGGCGAAGGCCAGGTCGCGCATCTCCTGCTCGCTTGGCACGCGCTCGCTGACCACGGTCAGCTCGTCGCGGCCGACCATGCCGAGGTCGCGGTCCTGTACCAGCAGCCCGCCGGTGACGCGCTTGAAGTCGTGGGCGTGCTCGCGCTCGCCGGGCCAGTTGTCGCCGACGTCGAGCAGGCGCACGTTTTGCTTCTCGGCGACGATGGCAAGGGCGGCTTCCTCGACCCCGGGGGCGATGATCACCTCGACGAACTGGCGGTCGATGATGGCGCGGGCGGTCTCGGCGTCCAGCGGGCGGTTGAAGGCGATGATGCCGCCGAAGGCGCTGGTGGGGTCGGTGGCGAAGGCCTTGTCGTAGGCTTCACGGGGCGAGGCGCCAACCGCCACGCCACAGGGGTTGGCGTGCTTGACGATCACGCAGGCGATGTCGGTGAAGCTCTTGACGCACTCGAAGGCGGCGTCGGTGTCGGCCACGTTGTTGAACGACAGCTCCTTGCCCTGCAGCTGGCGGGCGGTGGCGACGCTTGCCTCGCGGGCGTCGGCTTCGACGTAGAAGGCCGCGCTCTGGTGCGGGTTCTCGCCGTAGCGCATGGCCTGCTTCTTGACGAACTGCACGTTGTAGGTGCGCGGGAAGCCATCCTCGCCGCCGGGCACGCGCTGGCCCAGGTAGTCGGCGATGGCGGCATCGTAGCCGGCGGTGTGCTCGAAGGCCTTCACTGCCAGGTCGAAGCGGGTGGCATGGCTCACCGCGCCGCTGCCCGAGTCGATCTCGGCCAGCACGCGATCATAGTCGCCGGCATCCACCACGATGGTGGTGTGGGCGTGGTTCTTGGCACAGGCGCGCACCATGGTCGGGCCGCCGATGTCGATGTTTTCGATGGCGTCCTCGAGCGTGCAGTCCGGCTTGGCGACGGTCTGGGCGAAGGGGTAGAGGTTGACCACCACCATGTCGATGGGCGCAATGCCGTGCTCGGCCATCACCGCGTCGTCCTGACCGCGGCGACCCAGGATGCCGCCATGGATCTTCGGGTGCAGGGTCTTGACGCGGCCGTCCATGATCTCGGGAAAGCCGGTGTGCTCGGACACCTCGGTAACGGCGATGCCGTTCTCCTGCAGCAGGCAGAAGGTGCCGCCGGTCGAAAGCAGCTCGACACCGCGTTCGCTCAGGCCGCGGGCGAAGTCGACGATGCCGGTCTTGTCGGAGACGCTGATCAGGGCGCGGCGTACCGGGGTGGGGGAGGCTTGGGCCATGGTGCGGTGCAACTCTCTGTGGGAAGTGGATGTAAGGGGCCGGGCCGTCCAGGGGGGCGTTGCCCGGCGGTGTCAGATCAGGTCGTGCTGCTTGAGCTTCTTGCGCAGCGTACCGCGATTGAGGCCGAGCATCTCGGCGGCGCGGGTCTGGTTGCCCTGGGTGTATTCCAGCACGCTGGCCAGCAGCGGTGCCTCGACCTCGGCCATGACCATGGCGTAGAGATCGGTCACGGTACCGCCGTCTAGATGATCGAAATAGCGTCGCATGGCGGCATCCACGGCTTCGCGCAGCGGCTGTTCGCCCAGCGTACTGGGTGGCGGGGTGAGGCTGCCGAGTTCGGGCAGGCCGGTCAAAGCGTTACCCTCCAGGCCTGGCAGATCGGCATTCGGGTCGAAAACTTCACGGTTCATGCGGCACTGATTCCATTCGTTGCCCACGAGAGGCCGGTTGCACCCTCGAGGGAAAACAGATCGTCGATGAAGTCATACTGTTCGTTCGGCTGCTCCAGGGCGTTGAAGGCTGCCCGCAGCTCGCGCTGTCGATCGCTGTCGAAGCGGCGGTCGGCAGCGAGATACCAGCCCAAGTGCTTGCGTGCAATCCGCACCCCCATGTAGCCGCCGTAAAAGTCGTGCAGGGCACGGACATGACCCCGCAGGACGTCGGCGCGCTCATTCATGTCGGGAGGCGGGCAAGTGCGCCCGTGGCGCAGGTAATGGTCGATCTCGCGAAAAATCCAGGGGTTGCCCTGGGCGCCGCGGCCGATCATCACCGCATCCGCACCAGTATAGTCCAGAACTTCGGCCGCCTTGCGTGGAGAGTCGATATCGCCGTTGGCGAAGACCGGGATGCGCACCGCCTGCTTGATGGCGGCAATGGTGTCGTACTCCGCTTCCCCCTGGTAGCGCTGCTGGCGATGACGGCCATGTACCGCCAGAGCCTGAATGCCGGCGTCTTCGGCCAGCCGTGCCACGCGCACGCCGTTGTTGCTGTCGGCGCACCAGCCGGTGCGGATCTTGAGCGTCACCGGCACCTCGACCGCTGCAACCACGGCTTCGAGTATTTCTGCCACCAGCGTTTCGTCACGCAGCAGGGCTGAGCCGGCGGCCTTGTTGCACACCTTCTTCGCCGGACAGCCCATGTTGATGTCGATGATCTCGGCGCCCTGTGCGGCGTTCAGTCGCGCGGCCTCAGCCAGCATGGCGGCGTCGCCACCGGCGATCTGCACCGCCCGCGGTCCCGGCTCGCCGGTATGGTCCATGCGCTGGCGCGACTTGCGGGTGTGCCACAGTGCCGGGTCCGAGGTGACCATCTCGCCCACCACCAGGCCTGCCCCCAGGCGGCGACAGAGCTGGCGAAAGGGGCGGTCGGTGACGCCGGCCATGGGGGCCAGGATGACCCGGTTGGGCAGGCGGTGGCGACCGATCTGTGGCAGTGGACGACTATCGGGCATGGGGCGGCTCAGTGAACCAGGGGCTGCATATGATACGCCCCCGAAGGGGCCGGGTGAAGGTGACGGTGGTGACCAATGGGCTCATGCCGGCCGCTGTCCACTGAGTCGTACCCAGCCCTCGCGGAGCTGAGGCTCGTCCATGGTCAGGCCCTGCTCGCGATAGGCGTCGAGCACCGCGTTGGCCTGGCCTTCGAGAATCCCCGACAGGGCCAGGCGGCCGCCGGGGGCGACGTGGCCGGCGATGGTCGGGGCCAGCTCCACCAGCGGGCCGGCCAGGATGTTGGCTACCACCAGCGGGAAGCGACGTCCGGCGTCGAGCTGCTCGGGATAGCAGAGCGCCAGTTCGTGCTCGGCAACGTCGTTGCGTATGGCATTGTCGCGGCTGGCCTGCAGCGCCTGGGGGTCGATGTCGGTGCCAGTGGCCATTGCCGCTCCCAGCTTGAGCGCGGCGATGGCGAGAATGCCGGAGCCGCAGCCCACGTCGAGCAGCTCGATGCCGTCGAGACCGCCTTCCAGCGCCAGCGCGTCGAGCCACTCGAGGCACAGGGCCGTGGTGGGGTGGGTGCCGGTGCCGAAGGCCAGGCCGGGGTCCAGGTGCAGGTTGACGGCGTCGAGGTCGGGCGGCTCGTGCCAGCTGGGCACGATCCACAGCCGCTGGCCCATGCGCAAGGGCTTGAAGTCCTCCATCCACTCGCGCTCCCAGTCGCGGTCGGCGAGCAGCTCGTGCTCGATGACCGGGCAGGGCTCGTCGGGCACGCGCTCGGCCCAGGCGGCGGCCAGACGCTCGAGCATGGCATCGAGGCCTTCGAGATCGTCGTAGAGTCCCGTCAGCACCGTTTCGTTCCACAGCGGCGTGGTGCCGCGCTCGGGCTCGAACACCGGGTCGTCGTGGGCGTCCTGCAGGGTAATGGCGGTGGCGCCTTCGGCCAGCAGCAGCTCTTCGAGCAGCTCGGCCTGCTCCGGGGCGACGTAGGTCTTGAGTTGCAGCCAGGGCATGGCATTCTCCGTGCTTAACGCAGACGGGGTGGCCTTGGCCACCCCGCCGGGAGCGATGTTCGGTCCGGGAAGCGAACTTCCTAGGAGCCGAGCTTCTTCTCCAGGTAGTGAATGTTGACGCCGCCCTGCTGGAAATGGCCGTCGCGGACCAGATCCTTGTGCAGGTCGGTGTTGGTCTTGATGCCTTCCACCAGCAGCTCGTCGAGGCCGTTGCGCATGCGCGTCAGCGCGATCTCGCGGCTGTCGCCCCAGGTGATCAGCTTGCCGATCAGCGAGTCGTAGTGGGGCGGCACGGTATAGCCGGTGTAGAGATGCGAGTCCATGCGAATGCCCAGGCCGCCCGGGGGATGATAGAGCGTGACCTTGCCGGGGGAGGGCATGAAGGTGCGCGGGTCTTCGGCGTTGATGCGGCATTCGAATGCGTGGCCGTTGACCTTCACGTCCTCCTGACGGATCGACAGCGGCAGGCCCGAGGCGATGCGCAGCTGCTCGCGCACGATGTCCACGCCGGTCACCATCTCGGTGACGGGGTGCTCCACCTGTACGCGGGTGTTCATCTCGATGAAGAAGAACCGGCCGTCCTCGTAGAGGAACTCGAAGGTGCCGGCGCCGCGGTAGTCGATCTCGATACAAGCCTGGCGGCAGGCTTCGAGCACCTTGGCGCGGGCCTCGGGATCGATGCCCGGGGCCGGGGCTTCCTCCAGCACCTTCTGATGGCGGCGCTGCAGCGAGCAGTCGCGATCGAAGAGATGGATGGCATTGCCCTGGCCGTCGGCCAGCACCTGGACTTCGACGTGGCGCGGACGCTCGAGGAATTTCTCCATGTACACCGTGCCGTCGCCGAAGGCTGCGTGGGCCTCGGTGCGGGTCACGTTGATCGCCGAGAGCAGGTGCCCTTCGGTGTGCACCACGCGCATGCCGCGCCCGCCGCCGCCGGCAGCGGCCTTGATGATCACCGGGTAGCCGATGCGTCGGGCGATGGCGAGGTTGTCGCCTTCGTCGTCGCCCAACGGCCCGTCGGAGCCGGGTACCGTGGGCACGCCGGCCTTCTTCATGGCCTCGATGGCGCTGACCTTGTCGCCCATCAGGCGGATGGTCTCGGCACGCGGACCGATGAAGACGAAACCGGAGCGCTCCACCTGCTCGGCGAAGTTGGCGTTCTCGGAGAGAAAGCCGTAGCCGGGGTGGATGGCGCTGGAGTCAGTGACTTCGGCGGCGCTGATCAGCGCGGGGATGTTCAGATAGGATTGCGCCGAGGGGGCCGGGCCGATACACACGGCCTCGTCGGCCAGGCGAACGTGCATCAGCTCGCGGTCGGCCTTGGAGTGTACCGCGACGGTCTTGATGCCCAGCTCCTTGCAGGCGCGCAGAATTCGCAGGGCGATCTCGCCGCGGTTGGCGATGAGAACCTTGTCCAGCATAGGGAGTCCGCCAGTGTCGGTGAAAGATCAGGAAATGACGAGCATCGGCTGGTCGAACTCGACCGGCTCGCCGTCCTCGACCAGGATGGCCTCGATGACGCCGTCACGATCGGCCTCGATCTGGTTCATCATCTTCATGGCTTCGACGATGCACACGGTCTCGCCCTTGCGCACGCTCTGACCCACTTCCACGAACGGCTTGGAGCCGGGAGCCGGGCTGCGATAGAAGGTGCCGACCATGGGCGAGGTCAGCGCATGCCCCTGGTAGGAGGCCGCAGGCGCTTCTTCGGCGGGGCCGGCTGCGGGAGCGGGGGCCGGCTGGCTGGGCATGGCCTGAGCGGGGGCATACTGGGGCATGGGAGGCTGGGGCCAGCTCACCCCATTGGGGTGGCGGCTGATACGCACCGACTCTTCGCCTTCCTGAATCTCGATTTCGCTGATGTTGGATTCTTCGAGCAGCTCGATCAGCTTCTTGACCTTACGGATATCCATGTTGAGTCTCGACCGGTGGGTAAATGGCGCTGGCAAGGGCGCTGTTAACCCAAGCCAACTTTCGATAGATCGCGGCAAGATGGTGAACATTGCCGACGCTATCGGCCTCAAAGAGCGTTGTTGGCGGAGTGTGCCTAAAATCGCCGGGGATGTCCAGCTGGTCGAACGGCGTTCGGCTACGTCATGCGGGATCAGGAAGCCTCAGGGGCGGAAGCCTGGCCTTCGAGCCAGTCGAGCAGGTCCTGCAGGTGGCTGGCGAGTTCGCCCGCCCGCACCTCACCTTGGATGCGCGCCTCGCGAACCTCTTCTTCCCCGCTGAAGAATAGCAGGCTCGGCGGGCCGAACAGGCCGAAGTGGTCGAGAATCTCGCGGGTCGCATTGTCCGTACGGGTGACGTCGACGTAGATCTGGGCGAACTGCGCCAGGGGCTCGGCGACCCGGGGGTCGGGATAGACCTGACGCTCCATCTGCTTGCAGGAGATGCACCAGTCGGCGGTGAAGTGAACGAAGGCCGGTTGGCCCTGGGACGAGCGCGCGCGCAGCTCGCTGCGCAGCCCTTCGAGATCGGCCACGGTGGTGACGGGGCGCGCCTCGACGGTACCCGAGCCGCTGGACAGAGAGGCCAGCGGACGCAGCGGGTCGCTGCCGCCCATGGCGGCGCCGAACACCAGGGCGATGCCCCAGGCCAGCAACAGCAGGCCGCCGGCCTGGCGTACCCGCGGCCAGCCCTGAGCCTGATTGAGCGAGAGGGCGCCTAGCGCCAGGGCGCTGCCGATGGCCAGGGCGGCCCATAGCAGCAGGCTGACGGAGGCGGGAAGCAGCCGTTCGATCAGCCACACGGCGACGCCCAGCAGCAGAATGCCGAAGGCGATCTTGACCCCGTTCATCCAGGCGCCGCTGCGCGGCAGGGCAGTGGCGCCGAAGGTGCCGACCAGCAGCAGCGGCACGCCCATGCCGAGGCCCAGTGCCAGCAGGGCGGCGCCGCCCATCATGGCATCGCCGGTAGAGGAGATGAACACCAGGGCGCCGGCCAGCGGTGCCGAGACGCAGGGCGAGACCACCAGTACCGACAGCGCGCCGGCACCGGCCAGACCCAGGGGGCCGCTGCGTTGGGCGCGGGCCTGCCAGGCGTCGACGCGACCCGCCAGGCGTGGCGACAGGCGCAGGTCGAAGGTGCCGAACATGGCCATGGCAAAGAGCGCGAAGAGCAGGGCGAAGACGATCAGCACCGGGGCCGACTGCAGATGCGCCTGCAGGTTGAGGCCGGCGCCGAACAGGCCCATCAGCACGCCGACCAGGGCGTAGGTCAGCGACATGCCGGCCACATAGCTGGCGGAAAGGGCGAAGGCGCGCGGCCGGGTCGGATTCTGGCCGACGATGATCGACGACAGGATCGGCACCATCGGCAGCACGCAGGGGGTGAAGGTCAGGCCCAGCCCGGCGAGGAAGAACAGGCCGAGGACCATGGGCAGGCTGGCCTCGCCGATCAGGCTGCTGAAGCGGCCGTCCTGGCTCTGCAGAGCGGGCGGGGCGGCGGCATTCGCGGTGGTGGCGTTCCCGCCCGTGCCGTTACCGTCACGCCAGCCGACGAAGGCGGCCGGCATGGCGCTGGCGGGTGCCTGGAGTTCGACCCGCTCCGGCGGGTAGCACAGCCCGGCGTCGGCGCAGCCCTGGAAGCGTACCGTGATATCGAGCGGACCTTCGGCACTGCCTTGCAGCGGTGCCTCGAAGACCACGCGGTCGTAGAAGACGTAGACGTCGCCGAGAAACTCGTCGCTCTTGAACTCGCCCGGGGGGATCTCCGGTTCGCCGACCTCGAAAGCATCGTCGCGGCTCTCGACGCCGAGCTGGTGACGATACAGGTAGTAGCCCTCGGCATTCTCGAAGCCGATATACAGGGTCTCGCCGTCGTGCCAGGCGCTGGGCTGGAAGGCTTCCATCACCGGCAGGAAGTCGCTCTGGCTGCCGGAAGAGGACGAGAACCACTGGGCCTGGGCGACCAGCGGCACCCACAGCAGCAGGGTGCAGATCAGGCGTATGGCGAGGTGGCGGTGAGTCAACGCAGAGTCTCCTTATCGAAACGTAGCCGGGTGTTACAGGGACCCGGGCGCGTTACGCCGAGTTCCCGGCGAGCTGATGGCTTCCTTAGAATACCTCAGTCGCCGGTGGCGTTAGAACCTTACGCCTGCGCTCCGATGTCGCAGGAAAGCGAACGGGCCGCCCCAATGGGGCGGCCCGTGCGGCAGAGCTGGCTCGGCTCAGGCTTTTTCGTAGGCGGCCACGGCCTTCTCGATGGCCTTGCGGGCGGCATCGGCACCTTCCCACGACTCCACCTTCACCCATTTGCCTTTCTCGAGATCCTTGTAGTTCTCGAAGAAGTGGGCGATCTGCTGGCGCAGCAGTTCCGGCAGGTCGGCGACTTCCTGAACGTCATCGTACAGGGTCGTCAGCTTGGCGTGGGGTACGCACACCAGCTTGGCGTCCTCGCCGGCTTCGTCGGTCATGTTCAGGATGCCCACCGGACGGGCACGGATGATGCTGCCGGCCTGGACCGGGTAGGGCGTGACCACCAGGGCGTCCAGCGGGTCGCCGTCGTCGGCCAGGGTGTGGGGGATGAAGCCGTAGTTGGCCGGGTAGAACATCGGGGTGGCCATGAAGCGATCCACCAGCAGGGCGCCCATCTCCTTGTCGATCTCGTACTTGATCGGAGCGTGGTTGGCAGGGATCTCTATGGCGACATAGACGTCATTGGGGAGGTCCTTGCCGGCGGGAATGTGGTCGAAGTTCATCGTCGCTTCCTTCGTTGGCGAAAAGTTGAGGCCGCAAAATGCGCAGAATTATACGGAGCTGCTGTGAGGATTACCAATGCGACATAGGTGAGAGCCGGCCCGGTTTGGGCTTTGGTTGACAGGTTGTGTCGGCCACAAGCGTGTATCATGGCCGACGTCGGGCGGTTCGGCCAGTCATGTGGAGCGAGCGGTGATCAGCGGCGATATTTCCAATGAGCGTGTATTGTCGGCCAATCGGCTGGCGCTGAGCGTCGGGCAGGCCTTCGTGGCCCCCGATCGGCGACGTCACCGCAGCTCCATGTCGGTGCGCATTCCCGACCAGGCAGGGCAGTTTGCCGCCAAGGGGGCGTGCGCCGTGATCAGCGACACCAGCTCGCGCAATGGCATTGCCAAGCAGGCTGGCGATCTCAGCGTGCGCGGCTTTCTGGCGGACTACTTCTCCACCCCGGACCACTGGGACGTCAAGACCTCGGCCACCCGCGTGCTGCGGGCGCTCAATGGCTGGTGCTACAGCCAGAGCACCTTCGTGCAGGACGGCAGCTACGTCGCTTCGCTGTCGGCCATGGTCTATCGTGGGCGCGACGCCCATCTGTTCCACATGGGCGATACGCTGATCTTCCGCCTGCGCGGCGCCGAGTTCGAGCAGCTCTCGCGAGACCACATCACCGATCTGGGCGGCTACCGCTATCCGTCGCGCGCTCTCGGGCTCGACGGCAGCATCGATATCGACTACATGCAGCTGCCGCTGAAGCAGGGCGATATCTTCCTCTTCACCACCCAGGCGGTGCGCGGCACCCTGATGCCTTCCGACTACGTGGGGTTGATTCGCCAGGATGCCAGCGACCTCGATGCCGCCTGCGAGCGGCTGGCAGCGGCGGCCCGCGACCGAGCCCAGGAGCACGGTTACGGCGCCGACCAGTTCTGCTTCCAACTGGTGCGCATCGATCAACTGCCCGAGGCGGAGCGCGATCACCCCAGCCGTATCTACGGCGACCTGCCGATTCCCCCCGAGCTTGCCCCGGGCGAACGTATCGACGGCCTGGAAGTGCAGGAGGTGCTCTCGCGCACCGCGCAGTCGCGGGTCTACCGGGTGCGCGACACGCGCACTGAGCGTGAAATGGTAATGAAGGCGCCCAGCCCCGAGCTCTCCAATCGCAATGCCTACCTGGAGCACTTCCTGCTGCAGCAGTGGGTGGTTGAGCGCGTCAAGTCGCCGTTCGTGGCGCGGGTCATGGAGTCCTCGCGGCCGCGTCGCCATCTCTATTACCTGATGGCCTACGTAGAGGGCATGACGCTCAGCGAATGGGCTCGGCGCCACCCCCAGGCCAGTCTGGCCCAGCGTCTCGACATAGCCGTGCAGTTGGGCAAGGCGATCCAGGCGCTGCATCATCGCGAGGTGCTGCATCAGCGCATCCATCCCGACAACGTGCTGATCGATACCCACGGTCAGGTGGTGCTGATGGATTTCAGCGCCTGCCACATGCGTGACCTGGACGGACACCGGCGCTCCCGCGAGCTGGCTCGCCAGACCGGCCTGTCCGAGCACAGTGCGCCGGAGTATGCGCTGGACGACGGCGTCGGGCGGCGCAGCGATCAGTACTCGTTGGCTTCGACGATCTACTGGCTGCTGACCGGAGAGCTGCCCTATACCCTGACGCCGGACCGGCTGCGCAGCCATACCGACCTCGAACAGCTCGACTATCGCAGCGCCAGACTGTTCAACCCGGAGGTGACGCCTCAGCTCGACGACACGCTGCGTCGGGCGCTGGATCCGCAGCGCTCGCTGCGCTTCAGACGCCTCTCCGAGCTGCTCTATGCACTGCGCCATCATGACGGGCGGGCCAAGCCCAGGCGCCGCGACCCGCGCCGTTTCCTGCGTGACCCGGCCAGTTTCTGGCAGGGGGTGGCGGGCATTCTGCTGTTGCTGCTGGTGCTCTCCTGGCTGCTGAAGTGAGTTTGGCCACAACGCAAGAGCCCTGGCGATTGCCAGGGCTCTTTGCGGGGGTGGGGCGCTTTCTCAGAGCTTGAATTCGGGTAGCTTGCGCTCCACCTTGGCCAGCTGGAGCTTGGCCACCTTGGGCAGGCCGTTCTCGAAGGGCGGGTAGTCCTCGCCCTGGATCAGCGGGGCCAGATAGCGGCGACACGCCTCGGTGATGCCGAAGCCATCCTCACGAATGTACTCGCGCGGCATGAACTTCTCGCGGTTGGCCACCTCGGCCAGCGGTGCAGACTCGATGCGCCACTCGTAGGGGGAGTCGCTGACGCGCTTGATCGCCGGCATCATGGCGTTCTTGCCGGCAACGGCGAGCTCCACCGCCTGCTGGCCTACCGCATAGGCCTGCTCCACGTCGGTACGTGAGGCCAGGTGGCGTGCCGCCCGCTGCAGATAGTCGGCCACTGCCCAGTGATACTTGTAGCCGAGGTCCTGCTTGACCATGCCGGCCAGCGTGGGGGCCACGCCGCCCAACTGGCGGTGGCCGAAGGCGTCGGTGTTACCGGAGTCGGCGAGGAAGGTGCCATCCTCGTAGCGGGCACCCTCGGAGACCACGATCACGCAGTAGCCGTACTTCTCTACGCACGCTTCGACGCGAGCCATCACCTTGCTGCGTTCGAACGGCACTTCGGGGAAGATCACCAGATGCGGCGGCTGGCCTTCACCCTCGCCGGCCAGCGCGCCGGCGGCGGCGATCCAGCCGGCATGGCGGCCCATGACCTCGAGCACGAAGACCTTGGTCGAGGTGGCGCACATGGAGGCGATGTCCAACGAGGCTTCCAGGGTGGAGGTGGCGATGTACTTGGCCACGCTGCCGAAGCCCGGCGAGTTGTCGGTGATCGGCAGGTCGTTGTCCACTGTCTTGGGCACGTGGATGGCGGTCAGCGGGTAGCCCATCTTCTCGGACAGTTGCGAGACCTTGAGACAGGTGTCGGCGCTGTCGCCGCCGCCGTTGTAGAAGAAGTAACGGATGTCGTGGGCCTTGAACACCTCGATCAGGCGTTCGTACTGGGCGCGATGGCTCTCGATGTCCTTGAGCTTGTAGCGGCAGGAGCCGAAGGCGCCGCCGGGGGTGTGGCGCAGGGCGGCGATGGCCTCGTCCGACTCCTGGCTGACGTCGATCAGATCCTCGGTCAGGGCACCGATGATGCCGTTGTGTCCGGCATAGACCTTGCCGATGCGGTCGGAGTGCAGGCGGCAGGCTTCGATCACGCCGCAGGCGCTGGCGTTGATCACGGCGGTGACACCGCCAGACTGGGCATAGAAGGCGTTATGCTGGGCCATGGGGCTTATGGGCTCCTGGGAAAAGTCCGTTTCATGCTTGACGACAAGGCGAAGTATTTTAGACGAAAGGCGGCGAGCCTGCACGCTGCTGGAGAGGCGGCAGCGCACCGTGCTAGTCTGCCGGTTCTTCCTGGCAGGCGGCGCCTGCCTGCGTTATGCGGTGATTAAGGTCGGACTCCATGCACGTTCATATTCTCGGTATCTGCGGCACCTTCATGGGCAGCCTGGCGCTGCTGGCACGGGATCTCGGCCATACCGTCACCGGTTCGGACAGCGGCGTCTATCCGCCGATGAGTACCCAACTGGTCGAGGCCGGTATCGAACTGCGCGAGGGTTATGCCGCGAGCAACCTGGAACCACGGCCGGATCTGGTGGTGGTGGGCAATGCTCTCTCGCGGGGCAACCCCGAAGTGGAGGCGCTGCTCGATCTCGGCCTGCCTTACACCTCAGGCCCTCAGTGGCTGGCCGAACAGGTGCTACCGGGACGGCAGGTCATCGCCGTGGCCGGTACTCATGGCAAGACCACCACGGCAAGCCTGACCGCCTGGTTGTTGGAGTCCGCCGGTCTTGAACCGGGTTTTCTGATCGGTGGTGTGCCGCGCAATTTCGGTGTGTCGGCACGGCTGGGTGCCCCGGGTTCCCCCTTCGTGGTCGAGGCCGACGAATACGACACCGCCTTCTTCGACAAGCGCTCCAAGTTCGTGCACTACCGGCCCGAGATCGCGATTCTGGGCAATCTCGAGTTCGATCATGCGGATATCTTTGCCGACCTTGCCGCTATCGAGCGTCAATTCCATTATCTCGTCCGCACCGTGCCGGGGCGTGGCCGGCTGCTGGTGGCCGATGGCGAGCCGGCCCTCGACCGCGTGCTGGAGATGGGCAGCTGGACCCCGGTGGAGCGCTTCGGCAGCGACGCCGCGAGCCCCTGGCGCCTGGAGCTGGAGCGGGACGATGCCTCGCGCTTCCGCGTGGTGCACCAGCAGGGCGAGGTTAACGAGGACGCCGTGGTCGATTGGGCGCTGACCGGCACCCATAATGCGCGCAATGCGCTGGCCGCGCTGGCCGCGGCGCACGCTTGCGGCGTCGACCTGGCACGCGGCTGTGCCGCCGCCGCTCGTTTCGAGACCCCGCGGCGGCGTCAGGAAGTGCGCGGCGAGGTGGCCGGCATTCAGGTCATCGACGATTTCGCCCATCATCCCACTGCCTTCGCCGCCACCCTCGAAGGGCTGCGCGCCGCCACGCCCCGCGGTCGCCTGCTGGCGGTGATCGAACCGCGCTCCAACACCATGCGTCTGGGGACGTTGCGTGAACGCCTGGCGGCAAGTACGGCCGCGGCCGATCTGGCATTCTGGTATCAGCCGCCGGGGTTGGACTGGTCGCTCGACCCGGTGCTTGAGGCCAGCCCAATACCGGCCCGCCTGGAGCAGGACATCGATACCCTGGTGGCGGCGCTGGTGGCCGAGGCGCGGCCGCTGGACCGTATCGTGGTGATGTCCAACGGCGCCTTTGGCGGCATCCACGCCAAGTTGCTGGCGGCGCTGGAGGTGGCGCATGAATGAACCCGTTTTTCATCCGCCCGTCACGGTGGCGCTCACCGGGGCGTCGGGCG
Source organism: Billgrantia desiderata (assembly GCF_900108215.1). Lineage (NCBI taxonomy): Bacteria > Pseudomonadati > Pseudomonadota > Gammaproteobacteria > Oceanospirillales > Halomonadaceae > Billgrantia > Billgrantia desiderata. The sequence goes on from NZ_FNVC01000002.1 coordinate 203,329, forward strand.
CCCAGTATGGCCTGCGCCTGATCGAGGCGCTGGTGGCCGCCGGCCACGAAGTGTGGGTGATGGTCTCCAAGGCGGCACATCTCGTCATCGAGACCGAAACCGATACCAGCCTGCCGGCACGCCCTGAGCGCCTGGCCCAGGCGCTGCGCGAGCGCAGCGGGGCGGCAGAGGGTCAGATTCGCTGTTTCGGGCGCGAAGACTGGATGGCGCCGGTGGCTTCCGGCTCGGGGGCGCCCTCGGCCATGGTGATCTGTCCCTGCAGTACCGGCACGCTGTCGGCGGTGGCCACGGGGGCCAGCAACAACCTGATCGAGCGCGCCGCCGACGTGGCGCTGAAGGAGCGCCGCCAGCTGATCCTGGTGCCGCGGGAAACGCCGCTCTCGGCCATTCACCTCGAACACATGCTGAACCTTACCCGCCTGGGAGCGGTGATCCTGCCCGCGGCGCCCGGTTTCTACCACCGGCCCACCACGGTGGACGATCTGGTCGATTTCATCGTGGCGCGCATTCTCAACCAGCTCGGCATCGAGCATCGTCTCATGCCGCGCTGGGGCGAATGAGCGCGCCGGACATTTCCTTGTCATCCTGACCTGCCAGACTGCCTGCCCAAGGACGAGGCCAAACCGCATGATCAAACTCTCATTGCTTTCGGTCTTCGTGCCGACCTTTCTGTTCGTCTCGCTGACACCGGGTATGTGCATGACCCTGTCGATGGTGCTGGGCATGACCCAGGGGGTAAAGCGCACGCTGTGGATGATGGCCGGTGAGCTGGTCGGCGTGGGGCTGGTGGCGTTGGCGGCCGGGGCCGGTGTGGCGGCCTTGATGCTGCGCCAGCCGGAGCTGTTCGCCCTGTTCAAGTGGGTGGGGGGTGTCTATCTCGGCTATCTGGGGGTGATGATGTGGCGCTCCCGCGGGCGTATGGCAATCCCGCTGGAGAACGTCGAGCTGCCGCGAGCCTCGCGGGGCCAGTTGGCGCTGCAGGGCTTCGTCACCGCGGTGGCCAATCCCAAGGGCTGGGCATTCTTCGTCGCGCTGTTGCCGCCGTTTCTCGATGCCTCGCGGTCGCTTGGCGGTCAGCTGGCCGTCTTGATCGCGATTATTCTGCTCATCGAATTTCTCTGCCTGCTGCTCTATGCCGCCGGTGGCAAGGGGCTGCGTCGGGTGCTCGGCGAGAGCGGCAACGTGCGCCTGCTCAACCGCATTGCCGGCACGCTGATGGTCGGCGTGGGGGGCTGGCTGGCTCTGGGCTGAGCATCGGCGTAAGCCAGTTCGGCATCATACCGGCGGCAACAAGACGACCCGGGTCGCGACGAGAATCAGCGAGGCCACGGTGAGGGCCAGCCAGGGACAGGGTGCGAGCGAGGCGTGGGGTTTGCGCTGCCAGGCCAGTCGTACCAGGGCGCACACCACCAGCCCCAGCAGACCGCCGCCGATGAGGTCCGACAGCCAGTGCACGCCGATCACCAGGCGTGACAGCGCCATGGGCAATGCCAGGGCGATGGCCGTCCAGTAGACCCAGAAGCGGCGTTGCGAAGGCAGCTCCTGGGCGATGAAGGCGGCGGCCAGACCGTACAGCACCACGGCGGATGAGGCATGCGCGCTGGGATAGGCCAGCGAGCCGGTGAGGTAGTCCGGCGTGTCCGGGCGTGGCCGACCGATCAGCGCCTTGCCCAGGGTATTGAACAGGGCAATGGCGCCGAGCCCGGCGCCGATGTGGGCGAAAGCGGAAAAATGGCGACGCAGCAGCAGCCAGACGCCCCAGGGCAGTACCAGCGCCAGGATGCCGTACATGTCGCCGATACGCGCCAGCAGTTGGCCGGCCTCGGGCAGCATCGGCACTATCAGGGTATCGAAGAAGGCATGCACCTGCAGGTCGACGGCAAAGGGGCCGCGCTGGCGGATGACGGCGATGGTCAGCCCGGACAGCCCGCCCAGCGAGAATACCAGCAGCAGCCAGCTGGCCAGTGGCACCTCGCCGCGGCGCCAGCTGCGCTTGAGCCATGCCCGGCGCAGCAAGGGACGGCGCCGGGCGCCATGGGCCAGCAGGCGGTAGACGCGACCCGAGCGGCTGACCTGATGACGCAGCCACGAGAAGGCCACCGTCAGCACCACGATGATGATCGCCAGAACGATCAGTAGCGCTTCCAGCCCTGCCGGAAGCGTGAGCAACTGCTGCCAGGTCTGCCCCAGCAGGTAACCGGGCAGCACGTAGGCTGGTGCCCACAGCGCCGCCGAGGCAAGGTTGGCCCAGAGAAAGGCCCGCGGCGACATGTGCAGCATGCCGGCGATCAGCGGAATCACCGGGCGCACCGGGCCCACGAAGCGACCGAAGAAGACCGACAGGCTGCCGTAGCGCTGGAAGAAGCGAGCGCCGCGTGCCAGCCACTCGGGATGACGCGACAGCGGCCACAGTCGGGTGACTCGCTCGCGTTGGCTGTAGCCCAGGGCGAAGCTGATGCCGTCGCCGAGGACGGCGCCGATGAAGGCGGCCAGCAACAGAGAGGCCAAGGCCATGTCCTGGTGGCCAGCCAGGGATGCCGCTGCGGTGATCAACACCACGCCGGGCAACAGCAGGCCGACCAGGGCAAGAGACTCGAGCAGGGCGATGGCGCCCACGATGAACAGCAGCATTTCGGGGGAGGGGGCAAGCTGTTGCAGGGTCTCTGTCAGGCTCAAACAACACTCCTTGTGGGTATGTCATGGCGCAGAGCGCCTTCAATTCAAGTCTCTCTGAGCTTGCGTGTCAGCTCCAGCAGGCGCTGTTCGAAACGCGGCCAGCTCTCGCCGGGTAGCCGCTGGCAGTGTGCGATGGGTGCTCGCAAGGTACCGGTATCCACCAGCACCGTCGACTCGAGCGCCTGTTCGATGCGCTGCTGTACCATCTGTGCGCCGCTCTGGCTGGTATCGGGCAGCACCAGCCAGAAGGTGGCGGTGCCTTGCCGGCCCAGGAAGTCGTGGCGCCGCGAACAGCGATGTACGGCTAGGCACAGCGCGTCGAGCAGGGCCTGACGTGCCCGGCTGCCGAACTGTTCGCCGGCCATTTCCAGCTGGGGCAAGTGCAGTACCAGGACGGCCAGGGGCTGTCCGAGGAACTGGGTGCGCTGATACTCACTGCCGAGCAGTTCATGCATGGCCTCGCGTGCCAGGGCATTGCAATGGCGGTCGCGAGGGTTGGTGGCCTCCAGCAGGGCTTGCTGGCGGCGTTGCTCCCAAGGTACCAGGGCGACGACCAGGGTCATGGCCACATAGCCGAGAGCGAAATGCAGATCCAGCGCGGTATCGCTCAAGAACAGCCAGACGGGGGCCAGGAACAGGTTCAGCAGCATGGCGGAAGCCAGCGGCAGCAGCAGGACCGTGAGCAGCGGCGCAAGGCCGATCCACATGATGCCCGCCTCTTCCAGCCAGGGCAGCTCCAGGGCCAGCATCGAATAGCCGACGAGCAGCGCCAGATAGGCCGGCAGACGTGCCTGGTTGGGGCGGGCCACGTGCAGCAGGCAGGCGACCAGCATGACCAGCGCCAGGGCTGCCGGCAGCAGGATGCGGCTATAGTCGCCCATCAGATAGCGCCAGGCGGCATAACACCCCAGCAAGAGCGTGGAGAAGGCATACGCCACGATGAGTCGTCCCGCGACGTTGCGGCTATCGTCATCCATTCGGACGCTCCGTAGGGGGCTGGGGCTGGGGCTGGTGATGCGCGAAGTGTCGCGTCAGGTCGTCGAGGGTCGAAACCTGGTCCAGCGCTACGAAGCGTACCTCGGCATTGGGACGCAGCCCCTTGAGCAACGCCTGACGGCGGGCCTTGGCCTGGTCGTCATTGCGACTGAGCAGCAGCGTCGCCAAGGTGCGATGGTCGAGTCGATAGCAGTTCTCGAAATCGTGGGTCAGGCGACACAGTTCCTGGGCCATGGGCCAGAACTTGCCGCGTGGCATGCGCAGTAGCATCAGCTCTCCGTGCACGCCTTCCCGGCGGCAGCGGGCGCGCTCACGGCGCAGGTCGGCGGAGAGCTGCTGACTGCTCCAGAGCGGCAGGCCCGGCACCAGACGCATGCGCTGACGTGCACCGGCGCGTGACGGTAGCAAGTAGCGGTTGCGGGCCAGTCCGAGCAGCATCAGCGGCAGCAGCACCAGGCCGGAGAACAGCGTCTGCTCGATGCCCAGCAGGTCTGCCAGGCGCCACCAGGTGAGCCCGGCCAGGCCGCAGCTCAGCGCCAGGACCCAGCCGGGCTGGGGTAGCATCAGCAAAGCAGGCCACACCCATAGCCACAGGGCATGGCGCTCCGGTTCCACGAGCAGCAGGCCGGCCAGCAGCAGGCTGGGCAGTAGCTGCCAGGGGACGGTGGGGGGGCGCCGGTAGCTGAGTTCGAGCAGGCTGGCCGTCACCATCAGCCAGACGCTGGCCAATACCAGCAGCAGAGCGCTGGAGAGCGGTTCGGCGAGGTAAGCCAGCAGGATCAGTAGCAGCGCCGCGGCCCACAGGTTCAGGCGCATCAGCCCGACTTTGTACTTGCTCTGCATGGTGCCTTACTATGAGGTTCAACGTGGTATCGCGCCAGTATAACGTTCGCAGCGCCGTGTGGCGCTCTGCCAGGAGAACTTCGTTCCGCATGACCGCTCACGCCTCTCAAACCGAAACCAGCGTCAACCAGATCGACGATGTCGTTGCCTACATGGCTGGCCTCGGCCAGGCGGCACGCGTTGCCGCCACTCAGATGCGTCGCGCCGTGACCGGCGACAAGAACCGGGCCCTGCTGGCCATGGCCGAGCATCTGCAGCGTCGCCGCAGTGAGATACTCGAGGCCAACGCTGCCGATCTGGCCCGCGGCCGCGCGAGCGGCCTCGAGGCGGCCCTGCTGGATCGTCTGGCGCTCAACGATGCGCGTATCGATGCCATGATCGAAGGCCTCGAACAAGTGGCGGCACTGCCCGACCCCGTAGGCGAGATCGAGGGGCTGCGCTACCGGCCCAGCGGTATCCAGGTGGGCCAGATGCGGGTGCCGCTCGGGGTGATCGGCATCATCTACGAGTCGCGGCCCAACGTGACCATGGAAGCCGCCAGCCTATGCCTGAAATCGGGCAACGCCAGCATCCTGCGCGGCGGCTCCGAGGCGCGCGACTCCAACGCCGCCATCGCCGCCTGCATTCGTGACGGGCTGCGCGATGCCGGACTGCCGGAGACGGCGGTGCAGGTGGTAGCCACCACCGACCGTGCAGCGGTGGGGCAGCTGATCGCCATGCCCGAATACGTGGACGTGATCATTCCCCGGGGCGGCAAGTCGCTCATCGAACGTATTTCGCGCGAGGCGCGGGTGCCGGTGATCAAGCACCTGGACGGCGTATGCCACGTCTATATCGATGCCACGGCGGATCCCGAAAAGGCGCTGGCGATCGCCGTCAATGCCAAGACGCATCGCTACGGCACCTGCAACACCATGGAGACTCTGCTCGTCGATGCGCCGGTTGCCGAGGCGCTGCTGCCGCGCCTGGCGCAAGCCTATGCCGCGCACGGGGTCGAGCTGCGTGGCTGTGAGCGCAGTCGGGCCATTCTCGATGACATCGCTGCCGCAAGCGAAGAAGACTGGTACGCCGAATATCTGGCCCCGGTGCTGGCGGTGCGGGTGGTCGATGGCATGGAGGCTGCCATCGAGCACATCGAGCGCTATGGATCGCACCACACCGACGCCATCGTGACGGAAGACTACGGGCTGGCGCGCCGCTTCATGGCCGAGGTCGATTCGAGCTCGGTGATGGTCAATGCCTCGACCCGCTTTGCCGATGGCTTCGAGTATGGCCTGGGCGCGGAGATCGGCATCTCCACCGACAAGCTCCATGCGCGCGGCCCGGTCGGGCTCGAGGGTCTGACCACGCGCAAGTACGTGGTGCTTGGCGACGGTCAGGTACGGCAGTGACGGCGCAGAGCGGCGCCTTGCCTTCGCAGCAGGCCGTGAAGCCTCTCGAGCCGCCGCGCGTGGCCATGTTCGGCGGCACTTTCGATCCCGTTCATCTGGGCCACCTGCGCAGCGCCGTGGAACTGCACGAGGCGCTGGCGCTCGACCGGGTGCACATGGTGCCGGCGTGTCTGCCGCCGTTGCGCGGCAGGCCGCAGGTGTCGCCGCAGGAGCGCTTGGGCCTGCTGAAACTGGGGATAGGCGATACCCCGGGGCTGGTGGCCGATGGGCGTGAGCTCGAGCGCGACGGCCCGTCGTACACCGTCGATACCCTGGCCAGCCTGCGCGACGAGTACGGTCGCGAGGCGCGCCTGATCATGGCTTTGGGCCACGATGCCTTTCTGCGCCTGGCCGACTGGCACGAGCCACAGCGGCTGTTCGAGCTGGCTCACCTGGTGGTCATCGATCGCCCCGACCATGAAGCACCGCTTTCTCCCGCGCTGGCCGAACTGATCGCCGGACGTGAGGTCGATAGACCCGAACTTCTCATGCGGCGTGCGGCGGGTGGTTTGCTGCGCCTGGCATTGCCCACGCGTATGGCGCTTTCGGCAACGGCGATACGCCAGCGTCTGGCGCAGGGGCGCAGCGTGCGGTACCTGCTGCCGGAGGCGGTGGAGAGAAGAATCGAGGCCGCCTCGCTGTATCGTCACTCTTGAACGCTGCCAGCAGCTGCCCAAGACGCTACAATGGCGGCGTCCAAGACTTCCCGTTGATGAGGGGCTATGCATAACGAATCGCTCAAGACACTGGTAGTAGATGCACTGGAGGATCTCAAGGCCAAGGACGTCGCCCTGCTCGATGTCTCCCGCCTCACCAGTGTCACCGACCTGATGGTAGTAGCCAGCGGTACCTCCACCCGTCATGTGACGGCGCTGGCCGACCATGTGGTCGAGCGGGCCAAGGCAAGTGGCATTCAGCCCCTGGGGGTGGAGGGGCAGGCCGGCTCCGACTGGGTGCTGGTCGACCTTGGCGATCTCGTCGTGCATGTCATGCTGCCCGAGACGCGCCAGCTCTATGACCTGGAGCGGCTGTGGGCCGACCTGCCGAGCGATGGTGAGCACCGGGAGCAGGGCGGCGCATGAGAATCCGCCTGCTGGCGGTCGGCACCCGCATGCCTGGCTGGGTCAACGAAGGGGTGGAGGAGTACCGCAAGCGTTTGCCGCGCGACTTCGCTCTGGAGATCGAAGAGATCGCTCCCGGTCAGCGTGGCAAGAATGCCGATACGGCCAGGGCCGTGGCGTTGGAGGCCAAGCGCATACGCGAGCGGCTGCGGGGCGATGAATTCGTCGTGGCGCTCGAAGTCGGCGGGCGTGCCTGGAGTACCGAGCGCCTGGCCCAGGAGGCCGAGAGCTGGCGGTGCGAAGGGCGAGAGGTGGTGCTGCTGGTGGGTGGGCCGGATGGCCTGGCCCCGGAACTCTCTGCGGCTGCCGACCGCCGCTGGTCGCTGTCGCCGCTGACGCTGCCGCATCCACTGGTCAGGGTGATTCTGGCCGAACAGCTCTATCGCGCCTGGACCCTGCTGGTGGGGCATCCCTACCACCGCTGAACGGCGCCTTACCGAAACTGAGTGAGATCTATTGTCGGCATGCGCGACCGCCGTGACACCCTCAAGAATCCCGAGCAGGAGCTGCGCATCTTTCGCGTACGCGCGCTGCTTGCCGTACTGGTGATCCTGCTTCTGACCGGTCTGCTGTCCGGGCGGCTGGTCTATCTGCAGGTGGTTCAGCACGAGGTCTACACCACCCGTTCCGAGAAGAACCGCGTACGGGTCGAGCCGCTGCCGCCCACCCGCGGCTTGATCTTCGACCGCAACGGCATGCTGCTGGCCGAAAACCGCCCGACCTACAACCTGACGTTGATACGTGAGAGGGCGGAAAACCTCGATGCCACGCTGGACCGGCTCGAGGAGCTGCTGGAGCTGACGCCGGAAGAGGCAGAGGGGTTCCGCATTCGTGCCCGCCAGCCGCAACGACCGTTCCAGCCCGCGCTGCTGATGAGCGATCTCGACGAGGTTCAGATCGCCCGGTTGGCAGTGAATCGGCATCGCTTGCCTGGGGTCGAGGTGGAGGCCCAACTGCTGCGCTTCTATCCCGACGCGAACATCATGGCCCATGCGATCGGTTACGTCGGTCGTATCAATGCCGAAGAGGTCAAGACGCTCGACCCGGGGCGCTATGCGGGTACTCACTTCATCGGCAAGACCGGCGTGGAGCGCTTCTACGAAGACGTGCTGCACGGACAGGCCGGACTGCGCCAGGTGGAGACCAATGCGCGTGGCCGCGTGTTGCGTGAACTTGGTCGTACCGATCCCGTGCCGGGCCAGAATCTGACCCTGACCCTCGACCGCGACCTGCAGAGCCTCGCTTATGAGCTGCTCGATGGCCGGCGCGGTTCCATCGTGGCCATCGTTCCCGCTACCGGGGAGATACTGGCCATGGTGTCGGCGCCCGGTTTCGACAGCAACCAGTTCGTCACCGGCATCGATTTCGCCTCCTACCGGGCGTTGCAGGAGGACATCGATCTGCCGCTGTTCAACCGGGCCATTCGCGGCCAGTATCCGCCTGGCTCCACGATCAAGCCGTTCCTGGCCCTGGCCGGTCTGGTGGAAGGCATCATCACCCCTGACAGGACCATCAACGACCCCGGTTTCTATCAGCTACCCAACGACAGCCGGCGCTATCGCAACTGGCTGCGCTGGGGGCATGGGCGGGTGGACATGGAGCGCTCCATCGCTGTTTCCAACAACACCTATTACTACTGGCTTGCCCATGAGATGGGCATCGACCGCCTGCATACGCAAATGAGCGCCTTCGGCTTCGGTCAGCGTGTCGGTCACGATGTGTTCGGCGAGAGCGGGGCGCTGATGCCGTCGCGCGACTGGAAACGGGCGCGCTTCAATCAGCCCTGGTTTCCCGGCGAGACGCTGTCGGTGGGCATCGGCCAGGGCTACTGGCAGGTCACGCCACTGCAGCTGGCAACCGCCACGGCGGTGCTCGCCAACCGCGGTCAGTGGGTCAAGCCGCGCCTGGCGAGCCGGATCGGCGATGAGCCGGTGCCGGTTGAGCTGCCCGAGACACCCAACGACATCGTCGTTCAGAACGACGCCTGGTGGGACCGTGTCTTCTCCGGCATGGAGAAAGTGCTGACCGGCAGTGAAGGCACGGCGCGGCGGACCGGTGTGGGCCTGAAGTACCGCATGGCCGGCAAGTCGGGCACCGCGCAGGTGTTCTCACTGGGCCAGGACCAGCGCTACAACGCCGAGGAGCTGGCCGAGCGACTGCGCGATCACGCCCTGTTCATGGCCTTTGCCCCCTTGGAGGATCCACAGATCGCCGTTTCCGTGATCGTGGAGAACGCCGGCGGTGGCAGTACCCATGCTGCCCATCTGGCGCGGGCGATGACCGACGCCTGGCTGCTGGAGGAGGAGGAAGTGCCCGATGCAGAGGAGATCCGCGAGGCGATGGAAAACGATGACAGCACCGTGGCGGGGAACTGAGCGATGTTCGGCTTGATGAATGGGCTGCGTGCCAGGCCGGTGCGGGCGCCGGAAAGCGGTATTTCGCGACGCAAGAGCATCTGGGAGCGCACGCATCTCGATCCCTGGCTGCTGCTGTTGCTGATACTTCTGCTGACGGTCGGGCTGGGCGTGCTCTACAGCGCCAGCGGCCAGCGCGTCGAAGTGGTAATGGCCCAGGCATCGCGTTTCGTGGTGGCGTTCGTGATCATGCTGGTGCTGGCTCAGCTGCCGCCGGCGACGCTGATGCGCTGGGCGTTGCTGCTCTATGCTGTCGGACTGCTGATGCTGGTGGCCGTGGAGCTGGTGGGCGACGTCGGCATGGGCGCGCGCCGCTGGCTGGTGATTCCCGGGGTGATACGCTTCCAGCCCTCGGAACTGATGAAACTGGCGATGCCGCTGATGCTGGCGGCCTGGCTGAGCCGGCGTGAACTGCCACCGCGCTGGAAGGATCTGCTGGTGTGTGCCGTGCTGCTGGGCCTGCCCGTGGTACTGATCGCCAAGCAGCCGGACCTGGGAACCTCGCTGCTGGTGGCCTGTGCCGGTGTGTTCGTGGTGCTGCTGGCCGGGCTCTCCTGGCGCTTCATCCTCTTTCTTTCCGTTGCCGCGGCGGCGGCGCTGCCCCTGCTGTGGATGAATCTTCACAACTACCAGCGTCAGCGGGTGCTGACCTTCCTCAACCCGGAAAGCGACCCGCTGGGTGCCGGTTGGAACATCATTCAGTCGACCACCGCCATCGGCAGCGGTGGCCTGTGGGGCAAAGGCTGGCTCGGGGGTACCCAGTCGCAGCTCGAATTCCTGCCTGAGCGCCATACCGACTTCATCGTGGCGGTGCTCGGCGAGGAGTTCGGCCTGGTCGGCATGCTGCTGATCCTGTTTCTCTATCTGCTGATCGTCCTGCGCGGGCTGTGGCTGGCCATGGCCTCGCACGATACCTTCGGTCGGCTGCTGGGGGGCAGTATCATCCTGACCTTCTTCATCTACGTCTTCGTCAACGTCGGCATGGTCAGCGGCATTCTTCCGGTGGTCGGCGTTCCGCTGCCGCTGGTGAGCTACGGCGGTACCTCCAGCGTGACCTTGTTGGCGGGATTCGGTATTCTCATGTCGATTCACGGACACCGTCGTCTGTTGCCGCGTTAGGTGGCGGCGGCACGGGTTCGAGCGCGGTCAGGGAGTGGCAAAAGCATGACGCCTGAGTGGAAGTGGAAAGGGTGGAAAGGACCTCGCATTGCCGCTGCGGCGGCAATGGTTCTGGGTTTGATGGTGCCGGCTGTCCAGGCGGCGGATTTCACCCCTGCCCAGCACGAGGGGGCAAGGCAGTTAGTGGATGAATTGGCCGAGCGCGGCATCGAACGCGACTGGCTCGAGACGGCGCTGCAACAGGCCGTCTTTCAGCAGGGCGTACTCGATGCCATGGAGGGGGCGGCGGAACGCCGGCTGCGCTGGGACGAGTATCGCGAGATCTTCCTGCAGCCGGAGCGCATCGCGCGTGGCGTGGACTTCATCCACGCCCACGAGGACGCCTTCGAGCGCGCCTACGCCGAATACGGCGTACCGCCGGAGGTGATCGCGGCCATCATTGGTGTCGAGACCAGCTATGGCCGTTTCACCGGGCGTCACCGCGTCATCGACTCGCTCTCGACGCTGGCCTTCCATCACCCGGTGCGCGGCAATTTCTTTCGCGGCGAGCTGGCTGCCTTCCTCGAGATCACCCATGAGCAGGAGGTGGACCCCGGTAGTCTGAAGGGCTCCTATGCCGGCGCCATGGGTTATCCGCAGTTCATCCCGACCAGCTACCGCGCCTACGCGGTCGATTTCGACGGCGATGGGCAGCGCAACCTGTGGACCAACCCCGTCGATGCCATCGGCAGCGTGGGCAACTACTTTGCCGAACACGGCTGGCGCCCCGGCGAGCCGATATACGCCGAAGCCCAAGGTCCGTCCGATGGGCCGCCATCCGGTATCGATTTCAACCGCACTCAGCGGCCCTACGTCGAGGTGAGCGAGCTGGAACAGGCGGGCGTCGCCCCCCGGGGCGAGTTCGACGCAGGGCAGCGGGTGATTCCGCTGGCGCTGGAAAAGGACGAGTCGACCTGGCGCTATCGGCTTGGTCATGAGAATTTTTACGTTATCACCCGCTATAACCACAGCCATCTCTACGCCATGGCCGTGACCGAGCTGGCCGAAGAGATCGCCGCCATGCGCGAACTCGGCCCTCTGCCGCAGAATGGATCCGTCGAACCAGGGGAATCGCCATGAAAGCGCTGCCGATCGTGCTCGTCGCTACTGCTTTGTTGGCGGGCTGTGCGGGTAGCGGGCCGACCACCTCGCCTCAGCGCGACGGTGCCGACAGACAGCCCGCTCCGGCACCTTCCAGTGGCGGCGGTCGCTATGCCATGAACAGCGATGCCTATCCGGACAATCCCCCGGACGTCAGCCAGATACCCGATGCCGTGCCGCGCGTGGAGCCGCTCTCGCGTGGCGGCAATCGCCCCGTCTACGAGGTGTGGGGCAAGACCTACCACGTGCTGCCCGACGCGCGCGGCTACGCCCGCCAGGGCACGGCTTCCTGGTACGGTGAGAAATTCCACGGTTACGCCACGTCCAATGGCGAAATCTACGACATGTACGAGATGACCGCGGCGCATCGTTCCCTGCCGCTGCCTACCTACGCGCGTGTTACCAGCCTCGAGAACGGTCGCTCGGTCATCGTCCGGGTCAACGACCGTGGTCCCTTCCACAACGATCGTGAGATCGATCTCTCCTACGCGGCAGCGGCACGGCTCGACATCCTCGAGCGTGGCACCGGTCGGGTCAAGGTCGAAGCGATCGATGCGGAGGTGTGGCTGGCCGAAAATGGCGGCAACGGCGCGAACCGAAGCTCCTCTGGCGCTGTCCAAACGGCGGCTCAGGCGACTCCACGCAGCAACCCGGCGCCGCAGCAGGCCAGTTCGGCACCTCAGCAGGCCAGCTCGGCACCTCAGCAGGCCAGTGCCCCGGCGGCAAGCGCCGGTGCGGCGCCTGCTGAGAACGGTAACGGCAGCGATATGCCGATCTATCTGCAGATCGCTGCGCTGGGGTCCGCCGACAATGCCCGGGCGCTCAAGGCTCGCCTCGAAAGCGAGCTGTCTCATCCCGTGCGGGTGGCGGATGCTACCGGCATGTATCGTGTTCAGGTCGGTCCCCTGGCCCATGCCGGACAGGTGGAGCCTGTGCGCGATGAGCTGAGGCGTGCCGGCTTCGAACAAGCCTTTATTGTCAACGGCGCCGACTGAGTCGCGCCGTTCCCTTGACCCTTCTCGACGTAGTGATGAGATTCATGCCCATGCGAGTGCTGTCCAACCCCATCTACCGGCGGCTGCTGCCACTGATGCTGCTCGGTCTGTTGCTGTTCGTCTCCAAGGCTCTGGCCCAGGCGACTCCGACGCCGACCCCACAGACCATGATCCCGGCCCCGCCGCAGATCGCCGCCAAGTCGTGGATCCTGATGGATGCCGACAGCGGCAGGGTGCTGGTCGAGCACAATGCCGACGAGCGTCTGCCGCCGGCCAGCCTGACCAAGCTGATGACCGCCTATCTGGTGGAGCGTGAGCTCGACCGTGGCAACATCAGTCTGGACGATACCGTGCGCGTCAGCGAAAACGCCTGGCGTACCGGCGGTTCCAAGATGTTCATCGAGGTCAACACCGACGTCTCCATCCGCGACCTGCTCTACGGCATCATCATCTCGTCGGGCAACGATGCCAGCGTGGCCGTGGCCGAACACCTGGCCGGCGGTGAAGCGCCTTTCGCCGATCTGATGAACCAGCACGCCACGCGTCTGGGGCTGCACAACACCAGCTTCGCCAATGCCACCGGGCTGCCGCATCCCGAGCAGTATTCATCGGCACGGGACATGGCTCTGCTCTCGCAGTACATCATCAACGACTACCCGGAGCATTACGCGGTCTACGCCGAGAAATACTTCACTTACAACGATATTCGCCAGCCCAACCGTAACCGGCTGCTGTGGCGCGACCCCACCGTCGACGGCCTCAAGACCGGCTGGACTACCGAGGCGGGCTATGGCCTGGTGGCATCGGCCAAGCGCGATGGCATGCGCCTGATTTCGGTGGTGATGGGCACCAGCTCGGAGGAGTCGCGTGCTCAGGAGACCCAGAAGCTGCTCAGCTACGGTTTCCGCTACTACGAAACCCTCAAGCTCTACGATCAGGGTGCGGTGCTCAACTCTCCGCGTATCTGGGGCGGCGAGAAGAACGAGCTGCGCGTCGGCGTCGACCGCGACGTGGCCATGACCCTGCCGCGGGCGCGCAACGAAGAGCTGCATGCACGGCTGGACATCCGCCAGGACCTCAATGCCCCCATCAACCTGGGCGACCGGGTCGGTACCCTGGAGGTTCGTCTCGGTGAGGAGGTCGTGGGCGAGCATCCCCTGGTGGCCCTTGAGACGATCGAGGAGGGCGGGCTGTTCAAGCGCCTGTTCGATCAAGTGAGGCGCTTCTTCAGCAATCTGCTGAGCGGCTGGTTCTAGGCCGTTCCCAGGCCATCGAGACAGGCGGCGCCTCTGTGCGCCGCCTTCATGGCACTCCTTGTCATGCCTTGGACAGCGGCAGCTTGGGTGCCGATGGCTTGGGTGTCGAGTGAAAGCCGAGTAAAATACTCGGAAATAGATCTGGCCGGAAATCGATAGAGAGCCACGACCCCGAGAGAGCCATGTCAGACGACAAACTGCGCGATCTGCGCCAAGCCCAGGCGGCAAACCAAACGGCGCCGACCATCACCTTTCCCTGCGATTATCCCATCAAGGTGGTGGGCGATGCCGGCGAGGATTTCACCGCCACCGTGTGCCAGGTGGTGCTGCGCCACGATGCCAGCTTCGATGCCGAAAGCATCGAGGTCGTCGAGAGCCGTACCGCCCGTTACCTTTCGGTCAGGCTGACCCTGCGGGCTACCGGTGAGGAGCAGCTCAAGGCGCTGTTCGCCGACCTCAAGGCCACCGGCCGCGTGCACATGGTGGTATAGATGCCGCCAAGCGTCGCTATGGCAGCCCCCATAGAGCTTCGGCGCCTGGGCCGATGTCCCTACCTCCCGGTATGGCAGGCCATGCGCGAACTCACCGACACCCGCGACGAGGCGACGGCGGACCAGCTCTGGCTGGTGGAGCACGATCCGGTCTTCACCCAGGGCCAGGCCGGCAAGCCCGAGCACCTGCTGATGCCGGGCGACATCCCGGTGGTACAGACGGATCGCGGCGGGCAGGTGACCTACCATGGGCCGGGCCAGGTGGTGCTCTATCCTCTCATCGACGTCAAGCGCTGTCGGCTTGGCGTGCGGGATCTCGTCTCGGCGCTGGAGAATGCCGTCATTGCCGTGCTGGCGGAACAGGGCATCGAGGCGCGGGCACGCCCCGATGCCCCCGGAGTCTATGTCGGCGAGGCCAAGATCGCCTCGCTGGGCTTGCGTATCCGGCGCGGCGCCAGCTATCACGGCGTTGCGCTCAATGTCGATGCCGACCTGAGTCCCTTCGCTCGCATCAATCCCTGCGGCTATGCCGGCATGGCCATGACGCGCCTGGCCGATCTGGTGAGGGAGCCGCTTTCGGTGGAGCAGGTGGGCATGAGTCTGGCGCGGAGCCTGGCGCGTGAGCTGGGGCGCGAGCTGCAGCCCCTGGAGGCACAGACGGCCATCTAAGGCCGCCTGCGGATTCGTTTTTCCACCCTCTTTTCCGTCGTCGACTGAGGCAGATGGCGCCGTCAGCCGACGTTGATCGCCTGAATGCGGTTGGGGTCGGGCTCCTGGCCCGGTACCTCGGCGGGGGCGGCCAGGCCCAGATTGTTCTTCTCGAACACCCGGTCGGCGCGGTAGCTGGAGCGTACCAGCGGGCCGGAGGCCACTTCCATGAAGCCTTTTTCCAGACCCAGGCGGCGATAGCGCTCGAACTCGTCCGGCGTGACCCAGCGCTCCACCGGCAGGTGGTTGCGCGTCGGGCGCAGGTACTGCCCCAGGGTGACGATGTCGACGTCGATGGCGCGCAGGTCGTCGAAGGTCTGGAGAATCTCTTCGTCGGTTTCGCCGAGCCCCAGCATCAGGCTGGTCTTGGTCAGCACGTCGGGGCGGTAGCGCTTGGCGTGGGCCAGCACGTCGAGGGTCTTGCGGTAGCCGGCGCGCGGGTCGCGCACGTAGTGGGTGAGGCGCTCCACGGTCTCGACGTTCTGGGCGAACACTTCCAGGCCGGAGTCGACCACCTGCTCGATGGCAGCCGGGTCGCCGTCGAAGTCGGGGGTGAGCGCCTCGACCACCACCGCCGGCGTGTTGGCCTTGATCGCCCGGATGCAGGCGGCGTAGTGAGAGGCGCCGCCATCGGCCAGGTCGTCACGGTCCACCGAGGTGAGCACCACGTAGCGCAGGCCCATCAGCTCCACCGATTTGGCGGTGTTGGCGGGTTCCTCGCTGTCCAGCCAGCCGCGTGGGTTGCCGGTATCCACGGCACAGAAGCGGCAGGCGCGGGTACACACCGACCCCATCAGCATGATGGTGGCCGTACCGTTGCTCCAGCACTCGCCCATGTTGGGGCAGTGAGACTCGGCGCACACGGTGCTCAGGCGATGCTCCTTGACGTTGCGCTTCACTGCCTCGAAACGCCCGCCGCCGGGCATCTGGGCGCGCAGCCACTTTGGCTTGCGTCCCGGTTCCGGTTGCTCGTCGGTCTGGCTGCGCTGCAGCTTGATACCGTCCTTGATGGCGGCGAAGCCGTGCTCGGTGCGGAACTTCGCGCCGCTAGGCACGCGTTTCGAGGTGTTGTCGCTCATAGGTGTGAGCCTCTCCACTAGGCGGCTGCCACGGCCATGCCAGAGTCGATCGGTACGCCATCATCGCGGGCGGACCTGGCCAAAGGCACGGCAATTGATACGTTGGTCGCAGGCCCGTAATCTACCATATTGCGCCTGACTGGCACAGCGGAGCAGGGCGACGCAGGCGTGACGCTCAACCTGATGTAAGCGGCAGGCAGACGACGCCATGGTCGGGGATCGGCCGGGGCGGCGCTTTGAAGTGTGCTTCGATTTCACCGAGACGCTCGCGCACGAAACGCAGAAACAGTTCGGTGACCGGTGTGGGGAAGCGATCTCGGGGATAGACCGTGCACCAGGAGCGGCGCAGGGGGAAACCCGGCAGCGGCAGCTCCGCCAGCAGCCCGGCGCCGATCTCGAGACGAACCGCCAGCCGCGGCAGCACGGTGACGCCCAGGTGAGCCATCACCCCCTGCTTGATCGCCTCGTTGGTGCCCAGCTCCATGGTATGCTGCAGGGTCACGTCCTGCTCGGCGGCGAGCTGCTCGAAGGCGGTGCGTACGCCGGAGCCCGACTCACGCATCAATAGATAATGACGGGCCAGATCTTCCAGGGTGGGCGAGGGCGCCTCGAGCAGCGGATGGCCGGGCCAGACGATGGGGATCAGCTCGTTCTCCAGAAACGGCATGAAGACCAGGTTGTCGTCCTCTTCGGGCACCATCGCCATGATCACCAGGTCGTCGCTGCGTGCGGCCAGCCTTTCCAGGGCCTGGCTGCGGTTGCATACCCGCAGGCGTACCTGAACGTTGGGATAATGAGCGCGAAAGCGGGCGATCAGGTGCGGTACCACGTACTGCGCCGTGGAGACGGCCGCCAGATTGAGCTCCCCGGAAATCGTGCCGTCCAGGTCGGACAGCGTCATCTGCAGCCGCGAGACCTGGCCGAAGATGGCCTGGGTCGAGGCGGCCAGGGCATCGGCCGCCGGGAGTACGTGCAGGGTCTTGCCGGTGTACTTGAACAGGGGTTGACCGAGGGCCTGCTCGAGCTGACGGATCTGTGCGCTGACCGCCGGCTGGGTCAGGCCCAGCTGTTCGGCGGCGCGTGAGTAGGATTGCTGTCGATGCACGGCCTGGAAGACCTGCAACTGGCGAAAGGTCAGGCGGTTCAGCAGCCTTGGGGTTGTCATCGATTGATCCGCTGGAAGGGCACAGGGAGCCCGGTGAAGGACCCTTGTCATGCTAACACTGCCGGTGAAGCGGGTCATGCCGACGGCCTCGTCACAGAGTCATAGAGTGGGAACCCATGCAAAGCCTTCGATTCGACCCATTGCGCTGGCAGCGCCTGCTGGTGGCCGGCAGCGGGCTTGGTGCCTTGCGTGCAGGCCAGGCCTGCAGCGAACTCGGGCTGGCCTGGCATGCCGGCGGCTGTCTGGCTGACGATGCGCTGATCGCACGCGCGCGTGAGCTGGGCTGCGACGCTCTGCACCCGGGCGAGGCGACGGCCACGCAGCAGCGCAGCCTGGCACGGGCCTGTGCCAGCGCGGGGTTGGCGTTCGTCGGGTCAAGCACGAGCCTGCTCGATACCATGTGCGACGGCGATGCCGCCCGGCATCTGATGCGGGATGCGGGCCTGCCGCTGGCCGAGCCGGTGCCCTCTGCGCCGTGCGTGCATCTGCCGGTGCTGGCCGACAATCGGGGCCAGGCGCTGGCCTTGGTCGAGCACGAGCGGATGGCCGACGACTTTGCCGTGGCGCCGAGCGAGCGGCTGACGCCGGAGCAGCGCGCCTATCTGGGACAGCTGGCCGTGCTGGGCGCCCGCGCCCTGGGCCTGGTTGGCCTGGCGACGCTGAGCTTCACCCTGGCCAACAACCGTCTGGGCTTCGTCGACATGCGCCCCGGCCTGACGGGCCATGAAGGTCTGGCCGAGGTGTTGAGCGGGCTCGACCTGGCCGTCGAACAGATTCGTCTGGTACGAGGTGAGCGGCTGCGGCGGCCCAGGGTCGGCCACATGGGGCACGGTCCGGGGCGGCCGGGGCATGCCAGCTTGCGCCAGCTTCCGCTGGGCAAGGGGCTTCTTTGCGGTGGGCCGGGGGTCAGGCTCGATCGGCCGGCAGCGGTCGCGGACGATGCCTGGGTGCGCCTGCTGGTGTGGGGGCGCGATGCGGCCGAGGCCAGGCGTCGCGAGCGCCGGGCGCTGGCCGAATGGCATGGCGAAGTCGTGTCCGGCAATGGCGACATGGGGTGAGGCAGCCACGCGGCGGTCACAAAAAATCGACAAAACGGCTGCGCCGACCCGGCGCAGGGAGTACTATGCTTGTTGCAGTGCAGCAAATTTTCTCCTCCTGACGCCCCTGACGAGCGCCGGGATAACTGGAGCCGAACATGAACTCACTGATGCCGACACCGCCCGCAGAGGCGTTCAGCTTGCTCGACCCATTCGGTTTTGGCCGTGCCGTTTTCGACTACTGGCGTGATGCCGTCGAGCGCAGTGTGCTGTACATGGACGTGATGCGCGAGCGTGGCAACCAGTATCTCGAACACATCGAGAAGACCAAACCCAACGTACTCGGCTTCGATGCCGAGGTGGTGATGGACGGCCGCACTCTGCCGCGACCGGTGAATTACGAGCTGATGCGGATCCTGCCGCCGGCCGGGATCGAGGTCGATCCCAAGTCCCGCCCCTTCGTGGTGGTGGACCCGCGTGCCGGACACGGGCCCGGCATCGGCGGCTTCAAGCCTGACAGCGAGATCGGTGTCGCCCTGCGTGCCGGTCATCCCTGCTATTTCATCGGCTTTCTGCCTTACCCGGAGCCCGGTCAGACCGTTGAGGACGTGGTCGAGGCGGAGATCGCCTTTCTGCGCTGCGTGATCGAACACCATCCCGACTCCTGCGAGAAGCCGATGGTGGTGGGCAACTGTCAGGCAGGCTGGCAGATCATGATGGCGGCCTCGCTCGAGCCGGACGTCTTCGGTCCCATCCTCATCGCCGGTGCGCCGCTCTCCTATTGGGCCGGCGAGCGGGGCAAGGCGCCGATGCGCTATACCGGCGGCATGACCGGCGGCAGCTGGATGACCACCCTGGCCAGCGACCTGGGAGATGGCCTGTTCGACGGCGCACTGCTGGTGCAGAACTTCGAACGCCTCAATCCGGCCAATACCTGGTGGGACAAGCAGTATCGCCTGTACGCCAACGTCGATACCGAGGCCGAGCGCTATCTCAATTTCGAGCGCTGGTGGGGCGGTCACGTGGTGCTGGGAGGCGAGGAGATCCAGTACATCGTCGACAACCTGTTCGTCGGCAACCGCCTCTCCACCGCCCAACTGGTGACCTCCGACGGCCGCCGCATCGACCTGCGCAACGTGCGCTCGCCGGTGGTGGTGTTCTGCTCCCAGGGCGACGACATCACGCCGCCGCCCCAGGCGCTGGGCTGGGTGCGCGACCTGTATGGCGGGGTCGACGACATCATCGCCAGCGGGCAGACCATCGTCTACTGCGTGCACGACAGCACCGGACATCTGGGCATCTTCGTGTCGGGCAGCGTGTCGCGCAAGGAGCACGCCGAGTTCACCGCCAACATCGACTATATCGACGTGCTGCCACCGGGGCTCTACGAGACCACGGTCACCAGCGCCAAGGAGCGCGACGATGCCGAACTGATCGAGCGCGACTACCTGCTCGAGTTCAAGGCGCGCTCCATCGAGGGGCTCAACCGGGACGTGCTGCATCATCGGGCCGATGACGACACGCGTTTTGCTACCGTGGCACGCGTCTCGGAAATCAACCTGGGGCTCTACCGCTTGTTCGTGCAGCCCTGGATCCGGGCGACCATCACACCCGAAGCGGCACGCCTGATGCGGCGTATGCACCCGATCCGTCTGGGCTACAAATTGCTTTCCGATCGCAACCCGCTGTCGGTGCCGCTGCCGGTGCTGGCCGACTGGGTGCGTCGTGACCGGCATCCGGTCGACGACAGCAACGTGCTGCGCTCACTGGAGAAGGCCTGCTCCGGCCAGATTTCCCGGGCACTCGATACGTGGCGCGAGATCCGCGATCAGAGTATCGAACACACTTTCTTGACCGTGTACGGCCAGCCGCTGCTGCAGGCGATGGTGGGCTTGGGCGGCGATGCCCACGTGCACCGCAGGCAGCCCGGCAGCGAGCCGGAGCATCGGCGCTTCATCGAGCGGCGCCAGGACGAGCTGCTCCAGCGCGTCGCGGAAGGCGGTATCCACGAGGCGGTGATGCGTTCGGTGATTCACGTGCTGGGCGGAGCGCCAACCACCGACGAGCGCAACTTCAAGCGCCTGCGGGCGTCGCGCGCCGAGCTGGAGCCGGGCAGCAGCCTGTCGGACTTCAAGCACCTGGTGCGTGAGCAGTTCTTCATCCTCAAGCTCGATCGTGAGGCGGCCCTGGCGGCGATACCGCAACTGCTGGAGCGAGAGCGACCCGCGGCGATTCGCAGCTCCCTCGAGCACATCGAGCATGTGCTGGCGGCCAGCGGCGAGCTTTCCGAGCATGTCCGCAAGCGCTACGAGCACATTCGCGAGCTCTTCGGCGAGGCGCTGGAGCGGGTCGAGCCGGCAGCAAGTCGTCAGGCTCTCGTCGCCCTGCACGACGAGGTGGCGGCGGAAGCCAAGGCCGAGGTCGCCGCCAGGGATGAAGTGAAGAAGATGCTGGAGGATGCCGAGACCAAGGTCGACCCGAACCAGGCGAAAGCGGCGCCGGTCAAGCCAGCCAGCCGCAGCAAGAAGGCCGCCGTGCCCAAGGCCACCGTGTCCAAGGCCACCGTGTCCAAGGAAAGTGGCGACGCCGGCGATGAGAAGCCCGTCGCCAAGAGGGCGCCGCGCAAGCCTCGCAAGCGCTGATGCGCAACGCTCGAGCGTGGTCTCCCGGCGCCTCTGCCGTTAGCGGCAGAGGCGCTGCTGTTTTACCTTCTCTTGATGTTCTCTTGATGCTGTGTCGAGATTGCTGCTTTACTGCCGCCATGCGGAAGCAACTGGCGCGAAACGGGTTGCTGGGGTAGGGTAGGCGGATTTTTCACCCCGCACGGAGCGTCCGCCGAGGACAGGCGGGCCGAAACCGTCAGGCGGGGAAAGGTCCCGCCTTGCAGAATGTGGAGCACTATGGGCAAGTCATTGGTCATCGTCGAGTCGCCGGCCAAGGCCAAGACGATCAATAAATATCTCGGCAGCGAATTCATCGTGAAGTCGAGCGTGGGCCATATCCGCGACCTGCCGACCAGCGGCTCGGGCAAGACGGCCACCGACCCCAAGGAGCGGGCGCGCCAGGCGGCGGCGACGCGCAAGATGTCGCCCGAGGAGAAAGCCGAGTACAAGAAGCACAAGGCCAAGGAACAGCTCATCCGGCGCATGGGGATCGATCCGGAGCATGGCTGGAAGGCCCACTACGAGATTCTGCCCGGCAAGGAAAAGGTGGTGGCCGAGCTGCAGAAGCTGGCTGAGAAGGCCGACGCCGTCTACCTCGCCACCGATCTTGACCGTGAAGGAGAGGCGATCGCCTGGCACCTCAAGGAGACCATCGGCGGTGACGACGAGCGCTATCGTCGCGTGGTGTTCAACGAGATCACCAAGAATGCCATCAAGGAGGCGTTCAAGGAGCCCGGCACGCTCAACCTGCCCCGCGTCGAAGCGCAGCAGGCACGTCGTTTCCTCGACCGCGTGGTGGGCTTCATGCTGTCGCCGCTGCTGTGGGCCAAGATTGCCCGCGGCCTTTCCGCCGGTCGCGTGCAGTCGGTGGCGGTGCGGCTGATCGTCGAGCGCGAGCGCGAGATCCGCGCCTTCGTACCCGAGGAGTTCTGGGACGTTCATGCCGACCTCGTCTCCAGCGAGGGTGAGCCGGTGCGCTTCGAGCTGGTGCGCCAGGACGGCAAGACGTTCCGGCCCACCACCGAGGCCGAGACCCTCGAGCGCATCGAGGCGCTGCGCAAGGCGTCGCTTGCCATCACCGCTCGCGAAGACAAGCCGACGCGATCCAAACCCGGTGCTCCCTTCATCACTTCGACCCTGCAGCAGGCCGCCAGCGGCCGCCTCGGTTTCTCGGTGAAGAAGACCATGACCCTGGCCCAGCGCCTCTACGAGGCGGGCTACATCACCTACATGCGGACCGACTCCACCAACCTTTCGCAGGATGCGGTGGCCATGGCCCGTGAGCATATCGAGCAGGAGTACGGTAAGCGCTACCTGCCGGAGTCGCCCAACCGCTACTCGAGCAAGGAGGGGGCGCAGGAGGCTCACGAGGCGATTCGCCCCTCCGACGTCAATCGCAAGGCCGGCGATCTGGCCGGTATGGAGCGCGACGCCGAGCGGCTCTATGAACTGATCTGGCGTCAGTTCGTGGCCTGTCAGATGACCCCGGCCGAGTACCTCTCCAGTACGCTGACGGTCGAGGCGGATGGCTACGAGCTCAAGGCCAAGGGCCGGGTGCTCAAGTTCGACGGCTACACCCGGGTGATGAAGCCGGCGGGCAAGAACGAGGATCAGGCCCTGCCGGACCTGGCCGAGGGTACGCCCATGCGGCTCGAGGCACTCGACCCGCAGCAGCACTTCACCAAGCCGCCGGCCCGCTATACCGAGGCCAGCCTGGTCAAGGAGCTGGAGAAGCGCGGCATCGGGCGTCCCTCGACCTATGCCTCGATCATCTCGACGATCCAGGATCGCGGCTACGTCAAGCTGGAGAGCCGGCGCTTCTATGCCGAGAAGTTGGGCGACATCGTCACCGAGCGCTTGAAGGAGTCCTTCCCCGACCTGATGGATTACTCCTTCACCGCGCGCATGGAGGACAGCCTCGACGAGGTGGCCGAGGGCGAGCGCAACTGGCGCGAACTGCTCGATGCCTTCTATGCCGAGTTCCGCGAGGAGCTCGAGGCCGCCGAGAGCGAGGCGGGCATGCGGCCCAACCAGCCGGTGCCCACCGATATCGATTGCCCCACTTGCGGGCGCAAGATGCAGATCCGCACGGCCTCCACCGGGGTGTTCCTGGGTTGCTCCGGCTACAACCTGCCGCCCAAGGAGCGCTGCAAGACCACCATCGACTTGCTGCCCGGCGACGAGGCGGTGCCCGCCGATGCCGATGAAGAAGCCGAGACCCAGGCGCTGCGTGCCAAGCATCGCTGCCCCAAGTGCGGCACGGCGATGGACAGCTACCTGATCGACGAGAAGCGCAAGCTGCATATCTGCGGCAACAGCCCCGACTGCGACGGCCATGAGATCGAGCACGGCAAGTTCCGCATCAAGGGCTATGAAGGGCCCACCATCGAGTGCGACAAGTGCGGCAGCGAGATGCAGCTCAAGTCCGGGCGTTTCGGCAAGTACTTCGGCTGCACCAACGAGGCGTGCAAGAACACCCGCAAGCTGCTGCGCAGCGGCGAGGTGGCGCCGCCCAAGATGGACCCCATTCCCATGCCGGAGCTGGCCTGCGAGAAGGTCGACGACCACTACGTGCTGCGCGACGGCGCCAGCGGTCTGTTCCTGGCGGCGAGCAAATTCCCGCGCAATCGCGAAACGCGCCCGCCCTTGGTGCGTGAACTCAAGGCGCATGCCAAGGAGCTGCCCGAGAAATACCGCTACCTGCTCGACGCGCCTGCCGAGGACCCGGACGGTCGCCCGGCGCAGATCCGCTACTCGCGCAAGAGCAAGGAGCAGTTCGTCATGACCGAGGAGGACGGCAAGGCGACCGGCTGGCGGGCGCTCTTCGACAATGGCAAATGGCAGGTGGAGGACAAGCGCAAGTGACCCCGCGTAGCCGTACCAATCAGCTGCTGTATCAGGCCGAGCTGCTGCTCAACATCGATCCCGGTAACGACGAGCACGCCGAGGCCAGGCGCATGGCGAGCGAAGAGGCCGCGCTGGCTCTGGCCGAGCTGGCGTTGGAGTCGCTGCTGCGCGAGGTCACCGAGCACGCCCGCCTGCCGCGACACGACTGGCACGAGCTGCTCGGTGGCGAGGGGCTGGGTATTGCCGAGCTGCACCGGCTGCGCGAGTTGGCTGCCCGCCCCGACAGCTGGCTGGCCTGGCTGCTGCAGCGCATCGAGGCGCTGCACGACAGTGCCGGTGTCGCCCGGCGGGGCAGGCCGAGCGCTGCGGGCATGATCGCGGTGGGCGGCAGTGCGGCCTTGGGCGATGAGCTCCGGGCATGCCTTGAGGAAGCCAAGCGCGAGATCCAGTCGCTGCGCGAGACCAGCCAGGAGTGGTAGCCGCCGTTGCCCGGCGGCCCCATGCTCATATCGCTTTCCGTTGATGTACGTCAAGCGTTGTCACCAGGCTTTGGCTAGGATGAAGTAAAAGCGCCGGTCAGCGAAGCCGGTGTCCAGCCTGGAGGAGAGGGGTATGCGCTTTCATCAAGTCAAGGAACTGGTCGATTGGGCGGCGGATTACCATGCCCGTCTGGCCGATCAATACGCTCGCCTGGCCGCCGCAGGGGAGGAGGAGCGGGTCAGGATGGCGCTCGAGTACCTGGCCCAGCGTGAGCGTAAGCTGCAAGGCGATCTGCTGGGCTACCTCGATGACGGCAGCGATCACCGCAGCGTGCTGGAAGCCTGGTTCGACGATCCCAACGACTTTCCTCATGCACCGGTACTTGAACGTTTGCCGGAAGGCGTCGATGGTAAGAGAGTGCAGGACGTGTTGGCCACGGCGCTGACTGCGCACCGGACGCTTCAGGATCTCTACGCCCACCGTGCCGAGCTGGCGGGGGGCAGTGACGAGAGAAGCTTCTTCGAGGCTCTGGCCTCGGGGCATGAAGCCGAGGTGCGGCGCATCGTCCGCGACATGCAACGACTGGAAGATTACTGAGGAGGTCACCCATGTCGGAACAGCTACTCTCTCCCAAGGTGCTGGGCTACTGGACGCGCGAGCAGTTGCACGACACGCCGGATGAGTCGGGCTTCTTCTGTGTCTTCCGCGCCGCCCGCGACCCGGAAACCAAAGAGATGGACGTGCAAGAGCTGCTCTATGTGGGCGAGCATCGCAGCGCCCGCTATGGTCTGGAGCACCATCCCGATCACGACAAATGGCAGGCTTTCCTGCAGCCGGGTGAGGAACTCTGGTATGCCGTGGGGCTGGTGGGGCACCCCAATCGCGAACGGCTGACGGCGGCGATGATCAATGCGCACAAGCCCAGGTTCAACAATGGCAGCCAGTATCGCGACCGTTTCCCCTTCGACGAGACCACGGTGCACATCTACGGCAAGAAGCACAAGCTGCAGAGCATCTTCACCGTGGAATCCCACGCCTAGAGCGCTGTCACCGAGGCGGATGACCTCGCAGTAGCCAAGTGAGCCCCGGCAGCCGAGCTGTCGGGGCTCACTGCGTGACGAGGCCTTTTCCGTGTGGCGAACCTTGCCTGCGCTAGACTTCCTGCAGCGGTCGTGCTTCGGCACGATATGGCGCATGGACCAATCAGGGAGGAAACGCCGTGTCCGAGGAGAGCTACCGGCAGCTGCTGCCTGCCTTGCTGGCGTTGCTCGAGGCGGAGCCGTTGCCGAGCGGCAATACGCTGGAGGCGCATGCGCTGCTCGACGATGCCCAGCGGGCCAGAGCCAGCGACATCCACCTGGACCCCGAGCGGCGGGGATACCGCATTCGTCTGCGCATCGATGGGCGCATCGTCGAGGCGCTGCACGTGGAGCCGACGCAGGGCGCGCGTCTGGTCAACCAGTTCAAGGTGCTGGCCAAGCTCAACCCGGTACCCTCGCTGGCCACGGCGGAGGGCAGTTTCAGTTGGTTCCACACGGAGAGTCCGGAGGAGGAACGCTCGCTTCGCGTCACCGCCGTGCACTGTGTGGCGGGAGAGAAGCTGGCCGTACGTTTTCTGGCACCGCCGCAGGCGTATGAAGATACCGCTGAATTGGGCATCGGTGAGGAAGGGGCGTTGGGCATCAGGCGCTGGATGGATGCCACGGGCAGCATGCTGCTGGTGGCCGGGCCGACCGGTGCAGGCAAGACCACCACGCTCTATACGCTACTCGGCCAGCTGCGTCTCTCCGACAGCCATGTGGTCACGCTGGAAAACCCCGTCGAGTACGGTATCGAGGGCATCAATCAGATCCAGGTCGATCCGGACCATGGCCTCGATTTTGCCAGTGGCACCCGCTCCTTGCTGCGCCTCGACCCCGATTACGTGCTGATCGGTGAGATTCGCGATCGCGAGTCGGCCTTCGCGGCGCTGAATGTGACCAGCAGCGGGCGCTCGCTGATGGGAACCCTGCACAGTCGCGATGCGGTGGGCGTGGTGACCTCGATGCGTCAGATGGGGCTCGGCGACAGCGAGATCAGCGCCAATCTCGGCCTGGTCATCGCGCAGCGCTTGGTGCGGCGCCTGTGCCCGCACTGCCGGAAGCAGACGCCGCCCGAGCATCGCGAGCGGGAGTGGTTGGCGGCGATAGGCCTGGCAGTGCCGGAGTCGGCCTGGAGCGCATCGGGCTGCTCTCGCTGCGATGGTCTGGGCTATCGCGGGCGTATCGGGGTGTTCGAGATCTGGCAGCTGACACCTGAGGATCATGCCCGGATCCTGCGCCACGCCGATGAGGCCGAGCTGCGCCGGCACTTGCTTGAGCGCGGCGTGACGCTGATGCTGGCCGATGGCCTGGCCAAGGCCGAGTCGGGTATCACCAGCCTGCGAGAGGTGTTCCGCATGGGCGCCATCCTGACGGCCTGACGCTCGGGCGCTGAGCTTGCCAGCGCAGCGCGAACGCCTCAGCGCAGCGCCTGGGGGTCGCCTTCGCCGGCGAGCGCCAGGCGCTCCGGCTCATCGAGCAGGGCCTCGAGTTCGAGCTGTGCCACTTCGCTGACGGCCTCCAGCACATGGCCCCAGGTAGCGCGATTGGCATACAGCATGCCGAAGGTATCCAGCGTGCCGCCCCGGTTGCGATAGCCAAGAAAGCGCGAACCGCTGCCGGTGTCGAGCGGGCGCAGTACTCCGCACAGCGGCTCGGGGCGGCAATGCGCCAGGAAGACCCTGGCGTGGGTAGGCGGCACCAGCTGGCTGAGCCGGCACTGACCGAGGGTGGCGGTCGCCTCTCGTTCGTCCCTGGCCTCGCGCAGCTTGCCGGGCTCCTGAATCACGTACAGGCTGGCGTCGACACCCGCCCGGGTCAGTCTTGTCAGGGCACGCTGCATCTCGATCAACTGGTAGGCGCCTATCGCGAACAGCTGGACGCGGGGAGCCGCCGTATCGTGCAGGCAGAGTATGCCGTCCTCGTAGAGGCGCCTGGCCTGCTCTTCATCGAGCACTACCGGCACGGGGTTCTTCGCTACCACTGCCAGGGCGATGCGTCCGCGTGAACGGTAAAGCTCACGCAGCGTATAGGCCGCGCTTGGTGCGTCGACCGGGAACAGCGTCGGCGCCACGTCGTCCATTTCACCCAGCCAGGCCTCGCACAGCGTCGGGTCCTGGTGCGACTGCTCGTTCTTGCCGTTCTCCCAGGTATGAGAGCTGGCCAGCAGTGGCACCGTCAGCCAGCCCGGCTCGCGCCCGGCTTCGCGCTGATGACGGGCGAAGATGACCTCCTGGCGCATGGCGCCCAGCATCTTGACGGCAAAGGCCTCGTACGATGCCACCAGGTTCAGGCCCTGCTTGTTGGCCAGTGCCGCACACACCACCGCTTCTTCGTTGAGGGCGGTGATCACCGAGCCGTCGAGCGCTTCGGCGACGCCCGGCTCGGGATCGGTCACCCGGTGCTTGAGCAGGTCCAGGGTCTGGTCGAGCCGGTTGCTGCGCATCTCGTCGGGATTTCCTACCCGCACCCGCAGCTCGGGGTTGGCCAGCACGAGGCGCTTGAAGGTCTCATCGATTGCCGCCATGGGGGAGGCGAGCTGGCCTGGTGCGAAGATCGGTAGCGGTGGGGTGGTGGGTAGCGGCGTGACGGCGACGGCCAGCTCGTGATCGCGCTCCTTGGGGCGTTGGCTGGAGGCGTGGTCGTTGAGGGCGTCGATCGCCTGACGCAGATCGGTTAGCGGTACGTGGAGCGCGGCCGCGCCGCTGTTGAAGCGCTCGCGTGCCGATGCATCCTCGGCCGGGCTGGCGAGGAGCGGGAGATTGTGCGCCGCATTGGTGCCGGCGCCGGGAAAGCCGTAGCCCTTCACCGTTTCGGCGATGACGTAGGGCAGGCGTAGCGGGTAGCGGCCGTGTCCCGCTTTCAGCGCAGCCACCTGCTCGGCCAGCTCCGTTTCGGCGGCGATGATCGCCCAGGCGAAGGCGGCAGGGTCGCGGCCATCGATGGTCAGCGGTGCGAAGCCGTTGAGTATCAGATGCTCCTCGAACCAGTGGGTGCCCCCCGACTGGCTCATGGTCGTACGCTGATCGATGCGCCGGCCATTGGCGATCATCACCGGCACGATAGGGCCGCTGTCCTCGGCGCGCCACCAGCGCGGTACCCAGTCGCTTCCGCGCTGCTCTTCGAAGGCGCCATCGCTGAGAAATGCCACAAGATGCTGGTGCGCAAGAGGCATGTGCGCATACTGCAGGCCCGCAAAGCCCAGATAGCCCCCTTCGCTCAAGCCGCCCGCCGTATGGGCGTTGACGTGGCTGCCGAGAGGCGAAACCGGATGGCCGTCGGCATCGACCCCGCAATGGTAGAAATCGTTGACCAGCTTCGTCAGACCCTCGTCACTGAGCGAATAGCGGGCCGCGTGGGCAGGTGCCATGTTGTCCATCAGCACGTTGAGCGCATCGATGGCGGCCACGCAGTGGCCTTGTCCCATCAGCCAGCTGCGGGTCATCCGGGTCAGGCTGTTGGCGGTGAGATAGCCGACGTAGGCAGGCACCATGTTGAGGGCGCCCCCGGTGTGCCCCTCCGGCCGGGGTTTGAAATCCCCTGCGACGAGCGGCTCGCCATCCAGCCGTACGCGTCGTGCATAGGTCATGTGGGCGACCAGCCACATGCCCATGTTGGCCAGCCGGTCGGCGGCACGCAGCTTGGCCAGCCAGGCGCCTCTGAGTTCGGGGGTATGGGCATGGCGTTGCAGCAGGCTGGCGATGGCCGCCTGGGTGGCGGGGCCATGCGAGATCATGCCCACCCCTTGGGCCCAAGCGGCGAAATCGGGGTCCTGCGCAGCGCTCGGGAGCTGGGTGTGGCGGGGCGGACGGGAACTGCCGGGCTGGTTGGGCATGCGGACACCTCGTGCGAGTCAGGGCCTGGGGCGAAGGGTTTGACTGTGAGCCTAGAACCAAGCTTGTACGAAGACCATTGATCGGCGTCATGAATGCAATGTTCGGTTACGTTAAGTGGACTGACAGTCGAAGCGGGATACGTTATAAAACGCTAACGAACCGACCTGCCGTGAGGAGTCGATGAGATCCGTTTCCCGCCGTCGCTTTGGCCAGCTGGCCTTGCTGGCCCCCTTTGCCCTGCTAACGGGGCATGCAGCCCATGCAAGCCTGATCGAGACCATCCTGTCGCGCGCTCACGCGCCTCGCCATGACGGCGAGGTGTGGGTGCTGGTCGACGATCGGGAATCCTCGTTGAGCGTCTATCGGGGCAACGCACTGCTCGAGCGCTTCGCTCCCGTCTCGCTGGGGCGCTCCGGCGCCAGCACGATGCGCACCTACGGCGGCAACGTCACGCCGAAGGGAGAATTTCGCGTCAATCGCTTTAATTGGGAAAGCCAGTGGCATATCTTCATCGGCATCGATTATCCTACGCCGTCCCATGCGCGTACGGCGCTGGAATCAGGGCTTTACACGGAGCAGGATTACGCAGATTATTTCGCCTACTATCGGCGCCACGGCTATCCGCCCCAGCAGACCGTGCTGGGGGGCTTCATCGGAATCCATGGCCTCGGTAGGGCAGACCCGGAGGTCCATGCCAGTTATCACTGGACTCAGGGATGCGTGGCGGTAACCGACGCGCAGATCGAGAGGCTCTCCGAGCTAATCGACATTGGCACTCGCGTCGTCATCCGCTAGGCTCAAGATACGCAAGGGACGTTTCGAGCTATGGACAAGCGCCGTAGGGTATTATAAAACAGCGTTTGACTCCTGTGCTTGGCAGCAGTCGCTGCAAGAATCCTGCATTGAGCAGGGGAGCCTGGATCACAGGCATCATCAACGCCGCTGTACTAACCTGTGCAGTACCAAGGAAGACTCAAGGAGAACATCATGACTCTGAAGACCACCCTGAAGCTGACCGCCGCTGCCGCTTCTATGGCCATCCTGGCTGGTTGTGCTACCAACGCTGCTCTGGACGAAGTTCGCCAGACTGCTGAAGCCGCTCAGGCGGACGCTGCAGAAGCTCGCAGCATCGCTACTCAGGCGCAGAACACTGCCAACCAGGCGCAGCGTGACGCCCAGGCGGCTCTGCAGATGTCCGAGCAGAACCGCGAAGAAATGAACCGTATGTTCCAGCGCTCCATGCAGAAGTAATTCTGCTGGGGCCTCATCACCCTCACGGGTGATGGCGGTTCTGCAACGAGAGAACCCCGCCTCGGCGGGGTTTTCTCGTTCATGCGCATGCGCTTCGTGAAGCGGGGATCTCAGGGAGCGGATGCTTGCCGGCGGCGTGGTGCGCATGCCGCCGGCGTGAGGCAGCGACCTAGCGGCGGTAGGCCTCCAGCTCCGTGAACAGGCCGGAAAGCTGGCCGAGCTCGATCTCGGAGAAGAGTCCTTCGTCGAGGCTGTCCTGCTGCGGGGCGGCAGGCGCCGGCTCCTCTTCGGCGACTCTCAGCAGCGAGACCAGACGACCATCGGGATTTTCCACCACGCGACGCAACTGGGCGTAGTCGACCGGCGGGCGCTCTTCGCCGAAGGCGTTGGCCAGCACTTCCATGGCGTTGATGATCGGCTCGAAGGTACCCTGGTTCTCTTCGAGCTGCGGGAAGGACTGCGCGTAGAGCACGCCATCTGCCGACCAGGCCACCTTGAACGGCTGATCGATGATGTTGACCTGCGTGCCGCTGGGAACGCGCTCGTAGAGCGACTCGATGTCTTCCGGGAACATGCGGATACAGCCGCGGCTGGCACGCATGCCGACCCCGTCAGGCATGTTGGTGCCGTGGATCAGATAGCTCGGCAGGCCCAGCAGGATGGCGTGGCGGCCCAGGGGGTTGTCAGGACCGGGCGGTACCACCGCGGGCGGCGGCTCGCCGCGTGCCGCGGCTTCCTCGCGCATGGAGCGGGGCGGCGACCAGTGCGGGTCCTTGACCTTGACCGTGGTGCGGGTCACGCCGACCGGAGTGGCAAAGCCGTCGCGGCCGATGCTGATCGGGTAGGTTTCGACGATGCCCGGGCGCGAATAGTAATACAGACGCAGTTCGGAGAGGTTGACCACGATGCCTTCACGCGGGGCATCCGGCAGGATGTGCTGGGCCGGGATCACCACTTCGATGCCGGGCTGGGGGGCCCAGATGCTGACGTCGGGATTCGCCATGCGCATCTCTTCGTAGCCGGCGTTGTGGCGGCGGCCGATGTCGAGCAGGGTTTCACCCTCTTCGACGACGACGGTATAGGCTTCGCCGATCACGTTGCCCGCTTCGGGCAGGTGAAAATGGCCGCGGGGTAACTCTCGGGTGCCGTTCGAACTCTCGTCGGCAACCGTTGCCGTTGCCAACAGGGCGGCAAGACTGAACAGGGCAACGCCAAGGCCGATACGCCTGGCCAGTGTCGGGTTCTTCATTTACGTCATGTTCTCGTCATAAAGTCGCCAACGCGTGGCATGTCTCCAGACATACCACGGCATTCGGCAACGGTCACGCGCCTTTCGGTTCTTGGCGCCGGGTTCGTGTCAAGGCTGCGATTGGACACCTACGCATAGTATAGCGTTCCCGCGCGATGGGGGAGTCCTGGTGCGCTTGTCTAGGTGGCTAACGCCGCCCTGGTCAGGCGGCTTGGGCCTTGCGGTTGAGCACGTCGAGCAGTTGTTCCACGGCCTGGAAGCGCTCCTCTTCCTTTTCCATCGCCGCCTCGAAGCGCAAGGTATCGGCGCCGTCGAGCCGATAGCGCTGCGGCTCGGCCTGAATCAGCTTGACCAGCACCAGCGGATCGACCCGGGTCTGGCCGCCGAAGATCACCCGTCCGCGCTCGGTGCCGGCCTCGAGACGCACGATGCCCAGCCGCTCGGCGCGTTGACGCAGGCGGGTCTGGCGCATCAGGGTCTTGACCGGCGCCGGCAGCAGGCCGAAGCGGTCGATCATCTCCACCTGCAGCTCCTTGAGCTCGGCTTCGTCGGCGGCACTGGCGATGCGCTTGTACATTACCAGGCGCTGCTGCACGTCGGGCAGATAGTCGTCGGGAATCAGCGCCGGCAGGTTGAGGCTGACCTCGACCCCTTCGTTCAGCGGGGTTTCGATGTTGGGTGTCTTGCCGGCACGAATGGCGGCCACCGCGCGGTCGAGCATTTCCATGTAGAGGGTATAGCCGATGGCCTCCATCTGGCCGCTCTGCTCCTCGCCGAGCAGTTCGCCGGCGCCGCGGATCTCCATGTCGTGGCTGGCCAGGGTGAAGCCGGCGCCGAGGTCGTCGGCGGCAGCGATGGCCTCCAGGCGCTTGACGGCGTCCTTGGTCATGGCCCGTGGCGGTGGGGCGAGCAGGTAGGCGTAGGCCTGGTGATGGCTGCGGCCCACACGGCCGCGCAGCTGATGCAGCTGGGCCAGGCCGAACTTGTCGGCACGCTCGATGACGATGGTGTTGGCGCTGGGCACGTCGATGCCGGTCTCGATGATGGTGGAGCACACCAGCACGTTGTAGCGCTTGTGGTAGAAGTCCGACATGACGCGCTCCAGGGCGCGTTCGGGCAGTTGGCCATGGGCTACCGCCACGCGGGCCTCGGGAACCAGCGAGCGGATCGTCTCGGCGGCGGTTTCGATGGTCCTGACCTCGTTGTGCAGGTAGTAGACCTGGCCGCCGCGAAGGATCTCGCGCAGGATCGCTTCCTTGATGATCGACTCGTCACGCTGCTGGACGAAGGTCTTCACCGACAGGCGTCGGGCCGGGGGCGTGGCGATGATCGACAGATCGCGGATGCCGCTCATGGCCATGTTGAGCGTACGCGGTATCGGCGTGGCGGTGAGCGTGAGGATGTCGACCTCGGCACGCAGCTCCTTGAGCCGCTCCTTCTGAGCGACGCCGAAGCGGTGCTCCTCGTCGATGATCAGCAGCCCCATGTTGGGCAACTTCATCGATTTCGACAGCAGCTTGTGGGTGCCGATCACGATGTCGGCCTTGCCGCTCTCGATGCGCTCGAGTGCCTCCGCCTGACCCTTGCCCGCGGTGAAGCGCGAGATCAGCTCGATCTGTACCGCGGTATCGGCGAAACGGTCGCGGAAGTTCTCGTAGTGCTGGCGGGCGAGCAGGGTGGTGGGTACCAGCACCACCACCTGACGCCCCGAATGCACGGCGAGGAAGGCCGCACGCATGGCCACCTCGGTCTTGCCGAAGCCGACGTCGCCGCACACCACGCGATCCATCGGGCGAGGGGCGGTCATGTCGCCAATCACGGCAGCGATGGCGGCGCGCTGATCCGGGGTCTCCTCGAACGGGAAGGTGGCGGAGAAGCGGGCATACTCCTCGTCGGGCAGGGCGCAGGCGAAGCCTTCCCGGGCCTCGCGGCGGGCGTAGACGTCGAGCAGCTCGGCGGCGGTGTCGCGGATCTTCTCTGCCGCCTTGCGCCGCGCCTTGTCCCACTGCTCGGAGCCCAGCCGGTGCAGCGGGGCGAGCTCGTCGTCGGCACCGGCGTAGCGCGAGATCAGATGCAGGTTGTCCACCGGCACGTAGAGCTTGGCGCCGTCGGCGTACTCCAGCGCCACGAACTCCGCCGCCTGACCGCCGGCCTCGAGCCGCTCCAGGCCGCGGTAGCGGCCCACGCCGTGGGTCTGATGTACCACCGGAGCCCCCGGGCGCAGCTCGGCCAGATGGCGAATGGCCAGCTCGCCCATGTCGGTGGCCTTCTCGCGGCGACGACTCTGGCGTACCACGTCGCCGAACAGCTCCGTCTCGCTGATCACGGCAAGGTCGGGTTGCTCCAGCCACAGCCCGGCGCTGAGCTCGCCTTCGGTGACGGCCAGTCGCGCCGTGCTGTCTTGAAAGGCGTCGAAGCCGGCGACATGGGGCAGCGTCAGCTGCAGCGGGGCGAGCGTCTCTTCCAGGGCCTCGCGGCGGCCGCGTGACTCGGCGACGAACAGCACCCGGGTGTCGCCGTGCTCGGCGAGAAAGCGTTCGAGCGCCGCCAGCGGCTGCTTGGCGCGGGCGTTGACCGCCACTTGCGGCAGAGCCTGTGCGGCGCCTGGATGCACGTGCCGCCGTTCGGGGTCGTCGCTCAACTCGATGCGCGGGTGGCGCTTGATGGCGGCGAAGATCTCCGTGACCGGCACGAAGGCGCGATGGGGCGGCAGCAGCGGGCGGGTCGGGTCGACGCCGAGGTTTTCAAAGCGGCTCTCGATGGCGGCCCAGTGATGCTCGGCGGCGCTGAAGACGTCGGGCAGCAGGGCCACCCGGGTGCCCTCGGCCAGGTGCTCGAACAGGGTCGCCGTCTCTTCGAAGAACAGCGGCAGGTACTGCTCCAGGCCGGGCGAGGGGATGCCCTTCAAGGCGTCGACGTAGAGCGGGCACTGGCGCGGGTCGACGTCGAACAGCGTCTCGAAGCCCTCGCGGAAGCAAGCGATGGCGCTGCGCGACAGGGAGTATTCGTGAGCCGGCAGCAGCTCGACCCGCTCGACCTTGTCCTGGCTGCGCTGGGTGTCGGGATCGAAGCTGCGCAGGGTATCGACCTCGTCGTCGAACAGGTCGATGCGCAGCGGACTTTCGCTGCCCATGGGGTAGAGGTCGATCAAGGCGCCGCGCAGAGCGTACTCGCCGGGCTCGTAGACCGTCTCCACGGCCCGGTAGCCGGCCCGCGACAGGCTGTCGCGAAAGCCTTCGCGATCGAGCCGCATGCCCACCTCGAGGGTGAGCACCCGGCCGGCGATGTAGTCCACCGGCGGCAGGCGCTGCATGAGCGTGTTGATCGGTACCAGCACGATGCCGTGCTCGCCGTCCTGCAGCCGGCGCAGCGTGCGCAGGCGTTCCGAGACGATGTCCTGGTGCGGCGAGAAGCTGTCGTAGGGCAGCGTCTCCCAGTCGGGAAAGGGCAGCACCGGTACGCTGGCGTAGAAGCGCAGGTCGTCCTCGAGGCGCTGAGCGCTGGCGGTGTCCGGGGTCACCACCAGCAGCGGCTCATCGTCGGCCAGATGAGCCAGCGCCAGCGCCGCCGCGCTGCCGGGCGGCGTCTGCCAGTAGAGGGTTTCGCGGGTCCCGGCAGGGCGGGGCGGGTCGAGCAACGAGAATTTGGGCATGATGGTGTCGGGACGTATCGTCGTTCGTGTGTGCGGCCTTCGCGGCATTCGCCATGCCGAATGAAGCGGCGGCATGCAGTCGGTGTGGGATCATACCAGCCCGATGCGATGCTTGTAGTCAACCTGCGTTTTCTGTAATACCCCTACAGCGCCTGCGACCATCCTGCGATTGCCCCCCACGAACCCGGACGGGATAATGAATAGGAATTCCCGATTACCAGAGAGGCTTCACGTGAGTCAGCAACCCCTCGAGACCGTCTTCCAGGAATGGCACGACAATCAGGCGCTTGCCGAGCAAATGATCCCCCTGATCGGCAGTCTGTATCGTCACAACAACGTGGTCACCACCCTTTACGGGCGCTCGCTGTTCAACCGCTCGGTGATCCGTATCCTGAAGGACCACCGTTTCGTCAGGAAGGTTGAGGGCACCGAACTCTCGGTGCAGGACACCCTGCCGCTCGTCCAGGCCATGACCGAACTCAACCTGGGGCCGGCTCACGTCGACGTGGGCAAGCTGGGCGTGGCCTTCAAGAAGCGCGGCGGCGGTGACGCCAAGGCCTTCCTGCGCGAAGAGCTCGCCGAGATCGTCGATGCCCACGACCCCAATGGCAACAACGGTCGGTCCAAGGACGTGGTGCTCTACGGCTTCGGCCGCATCGGCCGTTTGCTGGCACGGGTGCTGGTGGAGAAGGCCGGCGGCGGCAACCTGCTGCGTCTGCGCGCCATCGTCGTGCGCGGCCGTGGCGACATCGCCAAGGACCTCGAGAAGCGTGCCAGCCTGCTGCGTCGCGACTCCGTCCACGGCCCCTTCGACGGCACCATCAGCGTCGACTACGAGGCGCGCACCATTACCGCCAACGGCAACGTCATCCAGGTGATCTACGCCGACAAGCCGAGCGACATCGACTATACCGCCTATGGCATCGACAACGCCGTGGTGGTCGACAACACCGGCATCTGGCGCGACGAGGCGGGCCTCGGTCAGCACCTGGAGTGCAAGGGCGTGTCCAAGGCGCTGCTCACCGCACCGGGCAAGGGCAACATCAAGAACATCGTGTTCGGCATCAACCACGGCGACATCGCCACGGACGACACCATCCTCTCGGCGGCATCCTGTACCACCAACGCCATCGTGCCGGTGCTCAAGGTACTCAACGACGAGTACGGCATCGAGACCGGTCACGTCGAGACGGTGCACGCCTACACCAACGACCAGAACCTGATCGACAACTACCACAAGGGCGATCGCCGCGGTCGCAGCGCGCCACTCAACATGGTGCTGACCGAGACCGGGGCCGCCAAGGCGGTAGCCAAGGCGCTGCCCGAACTCGGCGGCAAGCTGACCGGCAATGCCATTCGCGTGCCGATCCCCAACGTCTCCATGGCCATCCTCAACCTGACCCTGGGGCGCGAGACCGACGCCGAGGCGCTCAACGACTATCTGCGCCGCATGTCGATCGACTCCTCCTACCAGAAGCAGATCGACTACGTCGACTCGCCCGAGGTGGTGTCGTCGGACTTCGTCGGCAACCGCCATGCCGGTATCGTCGACGCCAAGGCGACCATCGCCAACGGCAGGCAGGCGGTGCTGTATGTCTGGTACGACAACGAGTTCGGCTACAGCTGCCAGGTGGTGCGCATCCTGCAGCACATCTCCAACGTGCATTTCCTCAAGCTGCCCCGAACTCAGGCTTGAACCAGGCGACTCGGAGCGGTACGACCATATTCCCGACCCGGCGGGTCGGGAATTTCTGACCTGAGTCACCTTCATTTCACGTCGGCCGGTGCCACCCAGGTGCCGGCCGGTGTCTTCGAGGCTGCTTGAACCTCTTGAAACGAGCGTCTTTCAACGCCTTTTGAACCCTTCTCGAGGCAGGCGCCGAGCGGCTTCGTTACCCCTTTTGCGACCTTAGGCCGTGTGGCCTTTGGTCGCGCTTGTCTTTATAATACCGGGGATTTTTTCGGGGTGGTCCGAAATGCCTTCGGGCCTGACTGGTAACGTACTGACTCAACAAGAATTCGAATCCATTCGAACCCCTTTCCTTCGCATTTCCGATCCATCAACTGGGCGAGACTATGATCGAAGTCAAGAAAGGCCTGGATCTCCCCATCATGGGGACGCCCGAGCCGCGCATCGAGGATGCGCGAGCCGTGCGTCACGTGGCTATCCTGGGCACCGACTACGTCGGCATGAAGCCGACCATGGAGGTCCGGGAAGGGGACAAGGTGAAACTGGGCCAACTCCTCTTCACCGACAAGAAGAACGAAGGCGTACGCTTCACGGCCCCGGCGGCCGGTGAAGTCATCGCCATCAATCGCGGCGAAAAGCGCAAGCTGCTCTCCGTGGTGATCAAGATCGACGAGAGCGAAGAAGCGGTCGAGTTCACGGCTCATGGCCGCAACGCACTCGAGAGCCTGGATCGCCAGGTCGTGGTCGATCAACTGGTCGAGTCGGGGCTGTGGACCGCGCTGCGCACGCGTCCCTTCTCGCGTACACCGGCCATCGACGGCGTGCCGGTCGACATCTTCGTCACCGCCATCGATACGCATCCGCTGAGCCCCAATCCCGCCGACATCATCAACGAGCAGCCCGAGGCGTTCGAGGATGGTCTCAAGGTGCTGGCGCGGCTGACCAATGGCAAGGTGTACCTGTGCACCGCGCCCAATGCGCCGATTCCCGGTGGCGACGTCAAGGGCGTGCAGGTCGAGACCTTCGCCGGTCCTCATCCGGCGGGCCTGGTCGGGACCCACATTCACTACCTGTCGCCGGTCGCGCTGCACAAGAAGGTGTGGCACATCGGTTACCAGGACGTGATCGCCTTCGGCAAGCTGTTCGTGGAAGGTCGGATCGAAACCAGCCGCGTGGTGGCAGTGGGCGGCCCGCGGGCCGAGAAGCCGCGACTGCTGCGTACGCGAGTCGGTGCCAGCACCGAGGAACTGTTGGCCGGTGAAATCCTCCAACCCGAGAGTACGCGGGTGATCTCCGGTTCGGTGTTCTCCGGATTCACAGCGGAAGGCGGGTTGCGCTATCTGGGCCGCTTCCACAACCAGGTGACCCTGCTCGAAGAGGGCAACAAGCGCGCCTTCATGGGCTGGCTCTCGCCGGGCGTCAATCGCCACTCGGTGCTGGGCATCTACCTGTCGAAGTTCAAGGGACTCTCCAACTACGCGCCCAATACCTCCACCAACGGCTCCGAGCGGGCCATGGTACCGGTAGGCGTCTACGAGGAGGTGATGCCGTTGGATATTCTGCCGACCCAGCTGCTGCGCTCGCTGATCGTCGGTGACATCGAGGTGGCCATGCAGCTCGGATGCCTGGAGCTGGACGAAGAGGACCTGGCGCTGTGCACCTACGTGTGCCCGGGCAAGTATGAATACGGTCCCATCCTGCGTGACAACCTCACCATGATCGAGAAAGAGGCCTGATGATGGGTATCCGACAGACACTCGACAATCTCGAACCGCATTTCCACAAGGGTGGCAAGTACGAGAAGTGGTATCCGCTCTACGAAGCGGTCGACACCATCTTCTATGCGCCGCCGAGCGTGACCAAGACCACGGCTCACGTGCGTGACGGCGTCGACCTGAAGCGCATCATGATCACCGTGTGGCTGTGTACCTTCCCGGCCATGTTCTTCGGCATGTGGAACGCCGGCTGGATGGCCAACATGGCGATCGCCGATGGTTATGCCTCCATGGGCGGCTGGCGCGAAGCGATTCTGATGACCCTGGCCGGTGGCCACAATCCGGACAGCCTGTGGGCCAACTTCGTGCTCGGTGCGACCTACTTCCTGCCCATCTACCTGGTGACCTTCGCGGTCGGCGGGTTCTGGGAAGTGGTCTTCGCCGTCAAGCGCGGCCATGAGGTCAACGAAGGCTTCTTCGTCACCTCCGTTCTCTATGCCCTGATCCTGCCGGCCACCATCCCGCTGTGGCAGGTGGCGCTCGGCATCACCTTCGGCGTGGTGATCGGCAAGGAGATCTTCGGCGGTACCGGCAAGAACTTCCTCAACCCGGCGCTGACCGGCCGTGCCTTCCTCTACTTCGCCTATCCGGCGCAGATCTCGGGTGACGCCGTGTGGGTGGCCGCCGATGGCTT
This sequence comes from Billgrantia desiderata, assembly GCF_900108215.1. Lineage (NCBI taxonomy): Bacteria > Pseudomonadati > Pseudomonadota > Gammaproteobacteria > Oceanospirillales > Halomonadaceae > Billgrantia > Billgrantia desiderata. Next base: position 242,955 of record NZ_FNVC01000002.1, read on the forward strand.
CACCGGTGCGACTCCGCTGTCCATCGCCTTCCAGGAGAGCATGGCCGATCTGACCAGCCAGTACAGCTGGTGGGACGCCTTCATCGGCTTCGTGCCCGGCTCGGTAGGTGAGGTGTCGACGCTGGCGATATTCATCGGGGCGGCGGTGCTACTATGGACCAAGATAGCCTCGTGGCGAATCATGCTGGGTTGCTTCCTCGGCATGGTCGCGACCAGTGCGCTCTTCAACCTGATCGGCTCCGACACCAATCCGATGTTCGCCATGCCCTGGTACTGGCATCTGGTGATCGGCGGCTTCGCCTTCGGCATGGTGTTCATGGCCACCGATCCGGTATCGGCCTCCATGACCAACCAGGGACGACTCATCTTCGGTGTCCTGATCGGCATCATGACCGTGCTCATCCGTGTGGTGAACCCGGCATTCCCTGAAGGCATCATGCTGGCGATCCTGTTCGCCAACCTGTTTGCCCCGCTGATCGACCACTTCTTTGTTCAGGCCAACATCAAGCGCCGTATGCAGCGCACCGGTGTGCCGGCCGAGGAGACTGCCTGATGGCCCAGAGCAACAACTCCATCAAGAAGATTCTGACGGTGGCGTTCGCACTCTGCATCGTGTGTTCCGTCATCGTCTCCACCGCTGCGGTGGCGCTGCGTCCCATGCAGCAGCTCAACGTGGAACTCGACCGCAAGACCAACATCCTGCGCGTGGCCAATCTCCACGAGCCGGGCATCGACGTGGAAGCGGCCTTTGCCGAGATCACGCCGCGTGTGGTGGACATGCGTACCGGTGAGTACACCGACGAGTTCGATGCGGAGACCTTCGACCACTTCCAGGCGGCTCGCGATCCGGCTACCGGTCGTACCCTGTCGGGCGATCGCGACATCGCCGGCCTGACCCGCGTCGAGAACTTCGCTACCGTCTACCTGGTGGGTGACCCCGAAAACCCCGAGCAGATCATCCTGCCGATTCGCGGCCAGGGCCTGTGGGGGCTGATGCGGGGTTACATGTCCATCGAGGGCGACGGTAACACCATCGTCGGTATCACCTACTACGAGCACAGCGAAACGCCCGGACTCGGCGCCGAGGTCAACAACCCGCGCTGGCAGGCACAGTGGGAAGGCAAGCGCATCTTCGCCGACGAAGAGAGCGTGACCCCGGCCATTCGTGTGGCGCGCGGCAGCGGCACCGGCGATCACCAGGTGGACGGTCTGTCAGGTGCTACCCTGACCGCCAATGGTGTGACCAACATGCTGCAGTTCTGGCTGAGCCCGGAAGGCTTCGGTGAGTATCTGGCAAGATTCCGTACCGGAATCGAGCCGGAGGATGCTCAGGAAGCCGATGTCGAACTCGAAGCTGAAGCTTAAGGAGCGATCATGTCAGCCGTTACTCCCAAGAGCGTTCTCACGACGCCGCTGACGAGGAACAACCCCATCGCCCTGCAGGTGCTTGGCATCTGTTCGGCCCTGGCCGTGACCACCAGCATGAGCGTGTCGCTGGTCATGACCCTGGCGGTAATCTTCGTCTGTGCGTTCTCGAACCTGTTCGTCTCGCTGATTCGTCAGCACATTCCGTCGTCCATCCGCATCATCGTGCAGATGACCATCATCGCTTCGCTGGTCATCGTGGTGGATCAGGTACTCAAGGCCTTCGCCTACGAGATGTCCAAGCAGCTGTCGGTGTTCGTCGGCCTGATCATCACCAACTGTATCGTGATGGGTCGTGCCGAGGGCTTCGCCATGCAGAACACGCCGGGACTGTCGTTCCTGGACGGCATCGGCAACGGTCTGGGCTATGGCCTGATCCTGATGCTGGTCGGCTTCGTACGTGAACTGTTCGGCTCCGGCAGCGTGTTCGGCTTCACCGTGCTCGAGACGGTGCAGAACGGTGGCTGGTACGTGCCCAACGGTCTGCTGCTGCTGCCGCCGTCGGCGTTCTTCATCATAGGTCTGCTGATCTGGGCAATCCGCGGTATGCACCCGGAACAGGTCGAGGCCAACGAGTTCAAGATGAAGCACAACACCGAGCCGAAGGAGGCTGTGTAACATGGAGCACTATATTAGCCTTTTCGTCGCCTCGGTCTTCGTCGAGAACCTGGCCCTGGCGTTCTTCCTCGGCATGTGTACCTTCCTGGCCGTGTCCAAGAAGGTCTCGGCGGCCTTCGGTCTGGGCATTGCGGTCATCGTGGTACTGACCATCTCGGTGCCGGTCAACAACGTGATCTACAACGCGCTGCTGGCCGAAGGTGCGTTGACCTGGACCGGCATCGCCGGCGCCGAGAACATCGACCTGTCGTTCCTGGGTCTGCTCTCCTACATCGGCGTCATCGCCGCACTGGTGCAGATCCTCGAGATGTTCCTAGACAAGTACGTACCGGTGCTCTACAACGCGCTGGGTGTGTTCCTGCCGCTGATCACCGTGAACTGTGCCATCCTCGGTGGCGTGCTGTTCATGGTCGAGCGTAACTACGGCTTCGGCGAGTCCGTGGTCTACGGCCTCGGCTCGGGCGTGGGCTGGGCACTGGCGATCACCGCCCTGGCAGGTCTGCGCGAGAAGCTCAAGTACAGCGATGTGCCGGGTGGCCTGCAGGGCCTTGGCATCACCTTCATCACCGTGGGTCTGATGTCGCTGGGCTTCATGTCCTTCTCCGGCATCCAGCTCTGAGCCAGGGTGCGTCTCCGGCGATGCCAGGCATCGCCGGAGTGCAGGTTACTCACAGCAAATAGGAAACCGACATGGTTGGAACAACTGTCATCTTGCTCGGTGTGTTCATGTTCACCGCGGTCGTCATCGGCCTTGTCCTGGTGATCCTGGCCGCCCGTAGCAAGCTCGTGAGCACCGGGGACGTGACCATCGAAGTCAACGGCGACCCGGAGCACACCATTACTACCCAGGCCGGTGGCAAACTGCTCAACACGCTGGCGGCCAACGGTATCTTCCTGTCGTCCGCCTGCGGCGGCGGCGGCTCCTGTGCCCAGTGCAAGTGCCGCGTGGAAGAGGGTGGCGGCGCCATCCTGCCCACCGAGGAATCCCACTTCACCATGCGCGAGAAGAAGGAGGGCTGGCGCCTCTCCTGTCAGGTACCGGTGAAGCAGGACATGAAGGTCGAGGTTCCCGAAGAGGTCTTCGGCGTCAAGAAGTGGGAGTGCGAGGTCATCTCCAACCCCAACGTGGCGACCTTCATCAAGGAGCTCAACCTCAAGCTGCCCGAGGGCGAGAACGTCGACTTCCGTGCCGGCGGTTACGTTCAGCTGGTGGCGCCGCCCTACGACATCAAGTTCTCCGACTTCGATATCGAGGAGGAGTATCGTGGGGACTGGGAGAAGTTCGATCTGTTCAAGATCTCCCACAAGAACAACGAGGAAGTCATTCGCGCTTACTCCATGGCGAACTACCCCGAAGAGAAGGGCATCCTCAAGTTCAACATCCGTATCGCCACACCGCCTCCCGGCACCAACCATCCGCCGGGCCTGATGTCGACCTACGTCTTCAACCTGAAGCCGGGCGACAAGGTCACCGTGATGGGGCCCTTCGGCGAGTTCTTCGCCAAGGACACCGACGCCGAGATGGTGTTCGTCGGTGGCGGTGCGGGCATGGCCCCGATGCGTAGCCACATCTTCGACCAGCTCAAGCGCCTGCACTCCAAGCGCAAGATCTCCTTCTGGTACGGTGCGCGCTCCTGGCGCGAGACCTTCTACAACGAGGAGTACGACCAGCTGGCCGAGGAGTTCCCCAACTTCGAGTGGCATCTGGCACTGTCGGATCCGCTGCCCGAGGACAACTGGACCGGGCCGACAGGGTTCATCCACAACGTGCTGTACGAGAACTACCTCAAGGACCACCCGGCCCCCGAGGACTGCGAGTACTACATGTGTGGACCGCCCATGATGAACGCGTCGGTGATCAAGATGCTGCTCGATCTGGGTGTGGAACCCGAAAACATCCTGCTGGACGACTTTGGCGGATGATGCGGTTCGCCCACGGGCGACTCTCCGGGCTGGCCCTCTACGGGCCGGCCCTGTTCTTTCTCATGCTGTCATCCTTCCTGCTCAGTGCCTGCCGCCAACAGGTCGACGAGCAACTCTATCAGGGTACGGCTCTGGGAACGGGCTACCATATCACCCTCTATGCCGACCTCGGAGCGGGACAGGCCGCCGAGATCGAAGCCGGCATACAAGGTGAATTGGCAAATCTCGAAGCGCAGCGTGAGGTTCTGATCAGAGCCAGCGTTGCCGCATTCGCGCCGTTCTGGGTGGCGCCTTCAGTGGCGCTGCAACATGAGGTGGATCGCCGCTTCCATGCGCTAGCCGTCGACCGTCTGACGCTGTGGCTCGGTCACCACGCCATTGCTCCTGCCGCCGTGCTGGTCGAGGTTGGCGGGGTAATGCGGGGTTTGGGCACGCCACCCGCCGGTGCCTGGCGTCTTTCGCTGGAGCAGCCCGGCCTGCCAGGGCCTGAAGGCGCGCGTCATGTGCGCCTGCAGGACGCCGCGCTGGTGCATCGCTTCGTGCAGCAGGAGGCCGCCGCTCCCCTCGTCACTCCGGCGACGCCGCTTTCCGTGAGCGTCATCGCAGCGGATGCCGGCACGGCCATGCGAGAAGCCAGTCTGCTGATCCACGCCGGGCCCGAAGAGGCCATACGGCTGGCCGATGAGCTGGATAGCGCGGCCAAGGTTGTTGTCAAGAGACCACAGGGCATTGAAATTCATCACACCGCGGCGCTCGAGCCTTGGCTCGTCCGTTAGCCGCCAGGAGCTACCCTATGAGTACTTTTCTCGTCGTTCTGGGCTTCATGCTGTTGATCATGGCCGCCATGGCCATCGGTGTGATTCTGGGGCGCAAGCCCATCGCCGGCTCCTGCGGCGGCCTCAACAGGCTGGGTCTCAAGGAGGGGTGCGACATCTGCGGCGGCAAGGATGAAGTCTGCGAGGAGGAGAACCGCAAGCGCAAGGGGCAGGCCAGTGCCCGCCGCAGGAGCGATGAGAGTCGCGGCGCTGATCTCGGCTACGATGCCACTCGCCGTTGAGCCGCTACGTGCCGCTCACCACATGGCGTCGAGTCATAGCGACAGGTGAAAGCCGGCACCCGACATCAACAAGGGAAAGGAGATGCAAGAGCCCATGGCAGTCCATAACTACGACGTGGTGGTGATCGGTACCGGACCGGCCGGCGAGAGTGCCGCCATCAATGCAGCCAAGCACGGCAAGCGGGTTGCGGTCGTGGAGAAGCAGCCCGTTCTCGGGGGCAACTGCACCCATTGGGGCACGATACCCTCCAAGGCGCTTCGCCATCAGGTCAAGCAGATCATGCAGTTCAATACCAACCGCATGTTCCGCGATATCGGCGAGCCACGCTGGTTCTCCTTTCCCAAGGTCATGGAGCGCTCGCGTATGACCATCGACCAACAGGTCGAGATGCGCACCAAGTTCTATGCCCGCAACCGTATCGATCTCTACAGCGGCGTGGCGCGCTTCAAGGACGAGCATACCCTGCTCGTTCGCGACCGCCAGGAGGCGCTGGAAGAGCTGGTGGCGCAGAAGATCATCATCGCCACCGGCTCGCGCCCCTATCGCCCGGCCGACATCAATTTCCGCCATCCCCGCATCTACGATTCCGATACCATACTTAGCCTCTCGCATACGCCGCGTACGCTGGTGATCTTCGGTGCCGGTGTGATCGGCTGCGAGTATGCCTCCATCTTCTCGGGGCTGGGCGTCAAGGTCGACCTGATCAACAACCGCGACCGGCTGCTCTCCTTCCTCGATGACGAGATCTCCGATGCGCTCTCCTACCATCTACGCAAGCATGGCGTGCTCATCCGCCACAACGAGGAGTACGAGCGCGTCGAAGGGGACGAGTCCGGCGTCGTGGTCTATTTGAAGTCGGGCAAGAAGCTGCGTGCCGATGCCTTCCTGTGGGCCAACGGGCGTACCGGCAATACCGACGAGCTGGGGCTCGAGAACATCGGCCTGGAGGCCAACGGGCGCGGTCAGCTGCAGGTGGATGACCACTACCGCACCGCCATTCCGCACATCTATGCCGCCGGCGACGTGATCGGCTGGCCCAGCCTGGCCAGTGCCGCCTACGACCAGGGGCTAAATGCCTGCGACGAACTGCTCGAACGGGACTACCGCTTCGTCAATGAGGTGCCGACGGGTATCTATACCATTCCCGAGATCAGCTCCTTCGGCAGAACCGAGCGTGAACTGACCGAGGCCAAGGTGCCCTATGAGGTGGCCCAGGCCTTCTTCAAGGATACCGCACGGGCTCAGATCACCGGCGACACGGTGGGCATGCTGAAGATCCTCTTCCATCAGGACACGCTGGAGATCTACGGTATCCACTGCTTCGGTGACCAGGCTTCCGAGATCGTGCACATCGGCCAGGCCGTGATGCAGCAGAAAGGCGAGGCCAACACCCTGAAGTACTTCGTCAACACCACGTTCAACTACCCGACCATGGCGGAAGCGTACCGGGTCGCGGCGCAGAACGGGCTGAATCGGGTTTTCTGAGTTTCTACCCTCTGGCCCATACCACCTTACGAGATTACTAATTCGCGCCGGTTGAAAAGACCGGCGCTTTTTTGTGCCTACATGTCGTACTTGCGCAATCCTTTTTGCCCTTTTAACGGCTCTTCTCCTGGCTCCTTGTTCACCGAAACTTCGGTGAAGATGAACGAGGCATCCCTCTCCGGCATAGCCGCATGATGACGAAAAAGCATGAGAAAAATGATATACGCAGCCGCGAGCAAGCTATGTGATCTTATGTATCTGAAAGAATTGTTCAAGGATAGCGGCCGTTCTGGTCGGCAGAACGCTGCCAGCGCAAGACGATACGGCAAATACAAGGCAAGGAGAATGCCTGATGACTCCCGGGCGGTAGCGTGTCAAGGAGATGAAAGGAAACGGGCCTGATCGCGGCTACCAAGGAGCACAAGGTCATGCACAGCCAGTTATTGTCGTGACCACTGGAGACACTCATGCCGTCTACTGATAGCCCTTTATTCACCGTGGTGGTGCCGGTTTACAACAAGCGGAAATACCTCGAAGAAGCGTTTGGCTCCCTGTTTTCGCAAACTTTCAAGAATTTCGAGATCGTCGTCGTAGATGACGGGTCGACCGACGGCTCGATGGAGCTATTGGAGCAGTACCAGGCGCTGGGAAAGATTCGTTTATACCGTCGTCAACAGCCTGGCCCCGGTGGCTACGCGGCTAGGAACCATGGCGCACGCCTGGCAAGGGGTAAATGGCTGCTGTTCCAGGATGCCGATGACTGCTGTTCATCCGATCACTTGGCACAATTTCATCAGAGCATTCAACGTACCCAGGGCAAGGCGATCAAGTTATATGTGAATGCCTACGCCAAGTTGCGCGGCGACAGAGTCGAGCCTGCCGTGGCTTATCCGTATGATGGCGAAATCACCCGGCGGCAAGGTCTCGAACTATTCTCCCGCTCCGATTACATCCATATGAATGGGGCCTGTATCGATAGAGAGCTGTTTCTCGAGAGCGGTGGCTTCCCGGCTGGGGTGTATAGAAGGGGCGGCGATGTCTATTACTGGATCAGAATGCTGGCAACCTTGGAAAAATCGCATTACAACCGAAAGGTTACCAGCCAGTGGAAGATCGATCATTGCGGCATCAGCAATGACATCAAGAACCTTGCACATGTCCATCCAGCCAGGGACGCCTTGTCTGCACTTCAGACGAAGTTGTCCTGGCGCGAGGCATACTACGCGAGAAAGGCAATCAATCGAAAGCTGGTCTCCTGGAGCGTAGAGAAACGGATGCATGGCATGGGCGTGGCGGAGGATATCGGCAGCCTCTACCTGAGCGCGCTTTCCGTCAAGCAGCTGCTGCACTGCCTGATGCTGCTGCTGCCCAGAAACATATTTCAGAATTTTCGTTTGCTGGTAGCCAATCACCAATAAAGGCTCACTCGCATGGCGACGCTTCCATTGATGAAGAGAGGCTTGGCAGCAGTCGTGTGCTTGCCGTTGATCGCTCTCTCCTTTCTCGTCAAGAAAAATGATTCCATATGGGTTTTCGGTGCCTGGAATGGAAGGCAGTATTCTGACAATCCGCGATATCTTTACGAGGCGGTGGGTGCGACCGACAGTTCCATTACGCCAGTCTGGATATCGAAATCGCCCGAGATAGTGACAGCACTCAAGGCGCAAGGTTGCCAGGCTCACCACTGGCTGTCGCCATTGGGAATCTATTATTCCCTGCGTGCCGGAGTTGCCGTGGTCAGTCATTCGGCAGACGATATCAACCCCTTCGCCTCATACCGCAGCAAGCTGTTCAAGATTACCCACGGCACGCCGATGAAACGCATGGGGCGGGATAACCTTTCGGTTCACCCGGAGCGCAGGTCGAGAAGGATTTACGAAAGGGTCAGGGCCTTTACGCCGCAGCGAAAGGCACCGATTGCGGCCTTCGTCTCCTCCGAGGTCTCGAAGGCCCGTTTCGAGAGCGCGTATCGCGGCAGCGATATCGCCGTCGTCAATTCAGGCTATCCGCGCTGGAAAGGTATAACGGACAATAGTGGCGTGCTGTGGCGTATCGTCGAGAATGAACTGAAGAGCGCTCCTGTCGGCGCTTATGAAAAGATCATTCTCTATGCGCCCACGCGACGAGCCGATAGTACTTTCCGACTGAGTATCGATGAGGATTTCGTAGCGTTCGTTCGCTATGCCAATGCAGACAAGTACGTCGTCGTGCTCAGACCCCATCCCTCCTTGTCGCTGGCAATGAATGAAGACGTCAGCCGTCAGCTGTCGGAACTGGGCTTTCTGGAGGTCGACTGTCAGCGGCTCAATGACATCAACTCTGCTCTGCAGGATGTCGATGTCCTCGTGACGGACTACTCCAGTGTGATCTACGACTACTGCATCCTCGCGCGTCCCGCCTTTCTCTATGCGCCAGACCTGGACGACTACATCACCAGCGATACGGGGCTGTATGAGGCCTACGGCGAGTCGGAGCCCGCCCTGAAGGTCGAGTGCCTGCAAGAGGTGCTCGATCCGGCGCTGCAGCAGGAAGCCCTGAGTCGAACCCTGGCGTTCAAGGAGATGCACTGCGGCGGTGATGCGATGGCGGCGTGTGCCGCCATCGTACGGACGATAAGGGGAAGGACGCGACGGTCGGTCGGCATCGAGGAGGTCGCATGAGCATCGGCGTGCTTCATCACACCATGTCCCGGACGGGGCGCATCGTGGTGATCGCCGGCATCGATGGCGCAGGCAAGTCGACGGTGGTGGCAAGCCTGGCGGCCCGTCTCGAGACGACGCAGCGAGTGGCACGGGTCAGCGGTGGCAAACCGCAAGCCGCCTGGCTGGAAAGGCTGCGCCTCGGGCTGCGCAGGGCGTCGCCCGAAGACGGCATGGGGCGCAGCCAATCGAGGCCCAGGACACGCATCATTCGCGATGCGCTCCCCGGGCTTGTGCTTGCGCTGCTGCGCTGGCGGCTGTCCCGTCGTGCTCGCCGGCTTGCTCTCGCCGGCGTCACGGTGGTGGCGGATCGTTGGCCGACGCTCGAACACGGCAAGATGGACGGGCCGAAGATCGCCCGCGACCAGCCGGGCCTTAACGGCGCCATTCTGCGCCTGCTGGCCCGCTGGGAGCTTGCCCTCTATCGGCGCATCGAGCCGGCCGACATTGCCTTCTTTCTCGTCGTGGACGAGTCGACTGCCATCCAGCGCAACGCCGAGCGGGTGAAGGCCGGCAAGGAGAGTGCCGAGGACATCAAGCGGCGCTATCGGGAGAATCTCGCCTACCGACCGATAGCGCAGCGGTTCGAGCGCATCGACAACTCGGGAACCCTGGCCGAGGTTCTTGCGCTACTCGAGCGCAACCTGGAGCCGGGGCGATGAATACGGCGCCTTATGTCGAGGCGTTCGGCTGCCCCGCCGTGGGCAAGAGCTACGTGACCGAGCGCTTGCTGGGACTTGCGGAGCTGCGCGATGCCGGTGTCCAGAGCGAACTCTTCTCGATATCCCGCGCCCGGCGACTGTCGCGCATGGCAACGAAGCTGCGGCTCGTCGTCGGCGCTGTGCCGCTGCTGGGAGCGCATTGGGGACGCTTCTGCGCTCTCGTGCGGTGCACGCCATGGTCGAGCGCGCCGGCGGCCGGCCGTGCCTTGCTGAACTGGCTGCAGTTGCTCTCCATGGTGCAACGCCTGCACCGACAGGGCAGGCCGATTCTGCTCTGTCAGGGCATCTTTCAGGCGGTCTGGTCGCTGCGCTATCGCGCCAGGCCGGATGCTGGTCCCGCTTTTCCCATGCAGCAGTGGGTTTCGCTGACGCTGGCACTGCTGCCGCCGTGCCCGATCGTCGTCTTGCACGTGGTGGCCGAGCGCGAGGTGATCCAGCGCCGGCAGCACGACAGGGTGGGCGGTCAGAGCGTGATCGACAGGAGCCGAGACGCTCGGAACGACTCGGTCGTGATCGCCGAGGAGGTGCTCGCCGTCATCGCCGCCCTGGAGGCGTCAGGCCGCGTGAGGGTGGTCACCTTCGACAACACCGTGGCGGAGCCTGGCCACCGTAGCCTGAGCGCCCTGGCGCGTGCCCTGGGGCTGGCGGGCTCGACGCAGGCCATGGCGCCGAGGGCCGCTCACGGCTTCAGCCAAGCCCCGTGATGCGAGGCGACGGGCTCGCATTGCGTTCTCTCCACTGACGCGAGGTGTGTCATGCGCGTGGGCCTCTGCTTCCCTTCCCCGGGTTATGGCGACTGGGAGCGCAAGGTGCATTCGGCTCTGGTCGAGCTGGTTCCCGAGCTGACGCTGCTCGACTGCAGCAGCGCGGGCTGCTTGCACGATGTAGCGCCGGAGGTCCTGGTGGGGCACGAGAGCGAGGCGCTGTGTGCCGGCTTGGCCGCCCCGCCAGAGTCGCTGCGCTGGGTGCAGATCATGAGTGCGGGGGTGGATCGCCTGCTCGACGCCATCGGGCCCGGCCCCGTGGCTTTTCGCATCACCAACGTGCGCGGCATTCACGCCCAGGCCATGGTCGAGTATCTGCTGGCCGTACTGCTGCATTTCGAGAAGCGCCTGGCGCTTTTCGTCGACAACCAGCGGGAGAAGCGCTGGGAGAGACCGGTGCTCGGCCAGCTCGCAGGCAAGCGGCTGCTGGTATGCGGGGCGGGTGGAATCGGCCTTCCCGTCGGCGTCGCGCTGGCCGGGCTCGGTGTCTCGGTCGAGGCGATTGCCCGGGACACCTCGCCGCGGGCGCCTTTTCAGCGAGTGCATGCCTTGTCGTCCCTGCCTGAGGTGATCGGTGACTTCGATTACGTCTTCTGTGCCCTGCCGCTGACCGATGTGACCCGCGGTGTCTTCGGTCGAGACGCGATAGGGGCGATGCGGGATGGCGCCGTCTTCGTCAACGTGGCCAGGGGCGAACTCGTGGACGAGAGCGCCCTGCGCGCGGCGCTGTGCGCCGGCAAGCTGGCGGGAGCGGCACTCGATGCGTTCCGCGAGGAGCCTCTTCCGAGCGTATCGCCCCTGTGGGCGACGCCGAATCTGTTGGTCACCCCTCATGTGGCGGGACGCTTTGCCGCAGGGCATCAGCTGGGACTGGCGGTGCTCAGGGACAACATGGCGGCCTATCTCGCCGGGGCGCCGATGCGCACCGAGGTGCTACCGCAGCGGGGGTATTGAGCATGCGCAAAGAGAGCGGTGCCAATGGTACGGACGTCCTGTTCATTGCGGCGAACACCCGATCGCTGGCCGTCAACCGAGGGGCTTTCATCCGCGCCTTGCAGGCGCGCGGGCTCAGCGTCGGGGCGCTGGTGCCGGACGAGGAGTTTCTGCGGGAGGTCCATGCGCTGGGAGTCGTTACGTGGCACTACCCGCTCGAGCGGCACAGCATGGGCGTGGGCGGGGAGCTCTCCCGGTTCCTGGCGCTGCGTCGCCTGATTCGCCAGATCGCGCCGCGTGCCGTCTTTGCCTACTCCGTCAAGCCGATCGTCCTCGGTATTCCGGCCGCCAGGCTGGCGGGCGTTGCGGAAACCTACTGCCTGGCGACCGGGCTCGGCTATCTCTATGGGCGCCATGACCGCCGCACGCGCTGGATCCGTCGAGTGGTCGACGGCTGCTATGCCGTGTCGGGCGGACTGAGCCGGACGTTCTTCTTCCAGAACCCCGATGATCGCAACGAGCTGCAGCAGCTTGCCCTCTTTCGCCGCTTTGCCCGCAGCGTCGTGGTCAATGGCTCCGGGGTCGATCCGGACGAGTATCCCTTCAGCGAGCCGCCCGTGAGGCCGGTCCGTTTTCTGTTCATGGGGCGCTTCCTGCAGGAAAAGGGCATTCGCGAGTTCGTCGCTGCGGCGAGGCAGCTGGCCGGGCAGACCACCGGTGCGGAGTTCGTCGCCTTGGGCGATACCGACGAAAGCACGGTCAACGGGGTCGGGGCGGCGGAAGTGGCGGCCTGGCGCAAGGAAGGCGTCGTCACGCTGCCCGGCAAGGTGCGCGATGTCCGCAGCCATCTCCAGGCGGCATCGGTGATGGTTCTGCCTTCCTACTATCGGGAGGGCATTCCGCGCAGCCTGCTGGAAGCCATGAGCACGGGCAGGGCGGTGATCACCTGCGATTCGCCTGGCTGTCGGGAAACCGTCATCGACGGGGTCAACGGCTGGCTGATCCGACCCGGAGATGCCGCTGACCTGGCGCGGCGCATGCAGGCATTCGTCAGCGACCCGGGCCTCATCGGGCGAATGGGCAGGGCGGGCAGGGCAATGGTGCTCGAGCGTTTCACTACCGATTTCGTCAATCGGCAAATGCTCGAGGAAATGCCGATCGCCAACATGGGCCAGCCACTGGGAGACCTGGCATGAACCGTACCGATGCGCCCGGAAGGGGCAAGCTGGCACTGCTCGAGTATCTGCAACGCACCGTACCCACGGGGATTCGCTGGGCCTTGCGCGGGGGCAGAGGTGGGCTGGCCGCCTGGCTGGCCAGTGATACGGTCAAGGACCTGGACCTCTGGGTTCACAGTGCAGACATTTCACGCTTCCTCCATGCCCTGTCTCCTCTGGCCGCGGCAACGGTGTCACTGGAATCGGATCCGCGCTGGCTGCGACATCTCGTACTGGTCATGCCCGAGCGATTCGACCATCAGCTCATCGACATCACCTACGGTGACCTCAAGGTAGGCGGGGCGCTGACCTGCCGTGAGGCCCTGGTCGCCACCCGCTCGGGCACGCATGGCCCGATGCTCGCCGGGGTGGCGGCAGTTTCCGACCTGCTGTTGCGCAAGCTGCTGAGAGGAAAACGAGTGGACCCGAGCCGGCTGGCCGAAGCCACCCTGCAGTGGCACCAGGCGCCCGAGCAGCAGCGCCGCTGCTGGCTTGGCGATCTCGGCGAAAGTCTCGGCAGTGCCTTGCAGCACAGCCTGCCGGCCATCCTTTCGGGGCGGCGCATCTCCCAACTGCAGCGTGCAACGTTTCTGCTGGCGGCGCTTCGCGCCTCACTCCACCAGGGCGGTATCTCTCTTGCGCTGCGTCGACGCCGACGGTTGGTGCTGGGGCGACGGTTCCGCGTACCGCTGAAGCGCCCCGTGGCGCCCGTCATGTTTTACCTGGCCGGCTCCGAGGCGGGGGGGCTGGCCCATCGCATCGAGCAGGTGCTGTTCGGCATCGGCGTAGCGACTCAGAGGATCGATGCGGGAACAGCAGTGGGGAGGAGGCTGGGCCGACTCGCTGTGGCAGGCATCTACGGACAGGCCGTCATCGTGACAGGCGATCGTCGGCTCTCCCGTCTGACGGCCTCTCTCTTCGGGGGGGCCATCACGTTCGCGGCGGAGGTCGGCCGGGAAGAGATCCTCAAGCGCTACTACCTGGCCGCTCACCGTTGGTACATCGACGACACCGCCCTCGCCGGGCGCCTGGCAGCCGGTGAAAGTGCCGGCATGGACCTCTCGCTGAGAGCGGCTTCGACGCTGCCCTGAGGCATCACCCAAACCCTGTTTGCCGATCTGCGGCCTGCGCCATGCGCGCTGCTGCAAGCCCTTGCGGCTGGCCGACTTCCCAGATACGAGGCCGTGGCTACCATGAAACGCATTCTCGATGTCGTCCTCTCCGCGCTGGCGCTGCTGGTGCTGTCGATGCCGATGCTGCTGATCGCACTGCTGATCCGCTGGGACTCCCCCGGTGGGGCGCTCTTCGTGCAGCGTCGGGTAGGCCGCCACCTGGTGCCTTTCGATATCTACAAGTTCCGCACCATGCACCACCGTCGCGCCGACGAGATCGACCCGCTGGTCGAGGGGGTCATCGATTCGGAGCACGCGCGCATCACGCGTATCGGCCGTGTACTGCGCGCCACCAGCCTCGATGAGCTGCCTCAGCTGCTGAACGTGCTCAAGGGTGACATGAGCCTGGTGGGCCCCCGCCCCGTTTTGATCGAGCAGGTCGAGGCCGTGCCGGCGCGATACTTGAACCGGTTCTCGGTAAGACCCGGATTGACGGGCCTGGCGCAGGTGCGCGGACGGCGCAGTCTCGGTTGGCTACAGCAGCTGGAGCTCGACTGCCACTATGCCGAGCGTGTCAGCATCGGACTGGATCTGCGCCTCATGCTGGCCACGGTCCATGTCGTGCTGACCTTCAAGGACATCTACGGCGGCACCGAGCAGAACTGGCGTCAATACCGCAACGGGCGGTGCCGGCACGACGTGGAGGAATCGAAGTGAAACGCTTGCACACCATGCTGATCACCGTAGTGCCGGATATCGCTCGATATGCGCAAGAGAGCGGCGTCGATACACTGTTCATCGACATGGAGACGCGCGGCAAGGCGGAGCGACAGGGACATCTGGACACGCACAAGAGTGCGCATACCTATGCCGATGTCGCCCGTATCGCGGCAGTGCTCACCGAGGCCGAACTGATGGTGAGGATCAATCCCCCCTGGGAGGGCACCTCGGCCGAGGTCGATGCCGCCATCGATGCCGGGGCTCAGCGGCTGATGCTGCCCATGTTCAGGCACGTCGCCGAGGTGGCCGAGTTCAAGCGTGCCGTGGCGGGGCGCGTGCCGGTCACGCTGTTGGTGGAAACGTCGGCAAGCCTGGCGCGCCTACCGCTGATCCTGCCTCTGCTCGAGGTCGAAGATCGGGTGCACTTCGGGCTCAATGATCTATGCCTCGACATGCGGCTCGACTTTCTTTTCGAGGTGCTGGGCGGTCGGATGCTCGACGGTCCGACCTCGTTCTGCCGCGAGGCAGGCATTCCGTTCGGCATAGGTGGGGTCGGCTGCATCGGTCAGGGGGTCGTGCCCGCCGAGTGGATTCTCAGCGAGCACGTTCGCCTCGGGTCGGAGTGGGTCATACTGTCCCGAGCCTTCCACGGCGGGGCGGAATCGCTGCCCGCACTGCTGGCGCGCCTGGACCTGGCGAACGAACTCAACGTCATGCAGCGCTGCTATCGACAGCTCGCCATGACCGCGCCCAACGTACTGGCTGCCAATCAGGCCAGCCTGGCGCTGCGCGCAGCGGCGGTCAACGGACAATATCAGCAGCCCAGGGTGGCCTGAAGTCCATGTCGTGAATCCCAGGCCATGATGGCATATCGCAGGTAGGCGGGTTCGAGAGGGTTGTGCAAAAGCGCCTGACGGCTGGACCGTCAGGCGCTTTCGTTTTCAGGGGACGGGCCGTCACTCTTCCCCCAGCTGGGGGCGATAGCAGGGCGGTGAGGTGAGTTCGAGATCCTCGATGTCCTCATGCTGTAGTGCTTCTAGCACGGCTTGCTGCAGTTGCGGAAGATAGGAGTCCTCCAGGTTGCGCGCCGCCGAAAGCAGCGTCAATTTTCCCTGACGCGCATAGCGCATGAGCGGGACGAGGCATTCGGGGTGGTCTCGCAGTTCGCCGCGATAGCGGACCGTGAAGACGGCCGGGGTGATCTCCCCCTCATGCAGCTGACGCCGCAACAGCGTCGACGGCGAGGCATCGCGATACCAGTCCGTCAGGTTGAGGCTCTCGCGACGCTTGCCGCGAGGCCAGAGGCGGTCGACCAGGACCCGGGCACCGTCGCTGGGTTCGCTCGGACTGTAGATTCGCTTGAGTACGATCTCGTAGCTCACACCGTCTCCCTTTGTGCTGTGGGTGTCTGTCTCACCTAGTCTCCAGACGACAACCGTTCCAGGGCCGCCGTGGCATGGGCCTGCCAATGACCGGGCAAGGCAACGGCGCGCTCCAGTGCCTGGCGAGCCTCGCCGATGTTGCCCTGGGCCTGAAGTGTCAGGCCCAGATTGAGCCACGCCACCCCCAGGTCGTCGCGCTGCGCCACCGCGGAGCGAAAGGCTTCGCTGGCCCCTTCGAGATCCCCTGTGGCATGACGGGCGTTGCCCAGAGCGAAGTATCCCATGCCAGAGTGAGGGAAGCGCTCGACGAAGGCTACCCAGGCGGGCAGCGTGGCTTCGGCCCCCTGAACCTGCTCGAATGCCGCAATGGCCTGCAGGGCACGCTGTTCGCCGATACCGCTTGGCAATTCGCCGGGGCGCAGGGCCACGAAAGCCCAGCGATCGCTGCGTGCCCAGGTGGCATCGAAGCGGCGAAACGACTCGATACGCTTTGCCTCTTCGCCACTGTGCAGCATCAGCTCCCTGGCATCCAGATCGTAGCCGATGGCCACGGCGTAATGCCACATCGGCCAGGCAGGAAGCGAGAGGTTCTGCAGCACGACCACGGGATGGCCGGTGGCGATCTCGGTCAGCAGGGCATCGAACGAGTCGTTGAGCACGAAGGGAATGCGTCCATGACGCCTGACGGTGGCCAGCATCTCGGGCTGTACGCTGCCTTCACGACCGGGGATGAACACCTGCGGGATGAGCGTCTCCATGGGCACATCCACGCCAGCGTGATTGAGCGTCATGGCCAGCGCGGCGGGGCCGCACTGGTACTCGCGCTGGGCGTGGAAGGGCACGTCCTCCACCCAGGCCTGGCGAGGCAGGGCCTGGGCAGTGCTCTCGGCCAGGCGCGGCGTGGTGGCGCAGCCGGTCAACAGCAGTAGCCCCAACAGCAGAACGCCCGCAAGGCGGGCGTTCCGGAGGGGCCGATCGATACGGCCTTGCATGATGACGTTCGTCCTCAGCGGGTGAAGGGGAAGACGTTGGTCAGACCCAGGATATCGGTCACCAGCAGCACGATGAAGACGACCAGGAGGGCACCCACGACACCGGCGCCTGCCGGCAGCTGCTCGAGCTGTTCGGCCATTTGGTGCGCTTCTTCGTCGGAGAGCGCCGCCACACGGGCGTCGACTTCGGCCAGATCCACCCCTTGGGCGATGAGCTGCTCCTGCACCTCGGCGCGGGACAGGATCTCATTGATGCGCTCGCGGTCGGCATCGGCGCGTTCGGCCGAAAGTGCAGCCTGGGTCGAGATGAGTTCGCTGGTAGGCAGCGGGGCGGCCGAGACGGAGACGCTGCCGAGCACCAGGGCCAGAATCAACAGCGGGCTAAGAAAGCGGCGGAGTGTTTTCATGTTCAGTGTTCCTTCTTCTTGGGCTTCCGGCTCTTGAATGATCCACGCTCAACGGGCGCAGTCGTGTTGTAGTGCTCCAGCGATGCTTAATAAGTATAAGCAAAAAGCGCATGGTATTTCATGCCCTTGCATTTCATTTCACGACTGCCGGAAGAAATGTGGTCGCAGCGGGGCATGAGACTCCCATAATTCCATTCATCGTGGAATCGATGGCCAACGCTTGCTTCAGCCCACCCGATAGGAGGAAGGCATTTCGGCCAGCAGGCCGCGGCCGCCGGCCAGGGTCAACGCCAGGTCGTGGAGACTTTCCCACAGCGGCAGCTGGGCGGCGCCCTTGATCGAGAGATCGAGGCGCTGGGCGAAGAGCAGCAGCTTGTGCAGGCGCTTTCTGGGCAGACGCGAAATGGCCTGTTGATAGGCGGGGCGGCGTTTGTCGAAGATGGCCGGCTTCTGCGCCTTGCAGGCATGCTCGAAGCTCTGCCCCTGATCGAGGTGCTGGTGCAGCGAGAGCAGGGTGCGCAGCTCGCGGGTCAGGGCCCACAGCACGATGGGCGCCTCGACCCCCTCGCCGCGCAGGCCGCGGACGATACGCGAGACGCGCTCGCGCTCGCCCTTGAGGCAGGCGTCGGCCAGGGTGAAGACATCGTAGCGGGCGCTGTCCTCCACGCCTCCGGCGATCTGAGGGGGACCGACACGGGTGCCGGGCGGTAGCAGCAGAGCGAGCTTCTGCAGCTCCTGATCCGCCGCCAGCAGGTTGCCTTCGGTGCGCTCGCCGAGCAGGCGCGCGGCATCCAGGTCGAGCGTAAGACCATGACGCTCGGCGCGATCGCGCAGCCAGAAACCGAGGCGGGCGGCATCCACCGGCCACACCGGCACGAACAGCCCCAGCTTGTCGAGTGCCGTGAACCAGGCGCTCTTCTGCTGGCGGAAGTCGAGCTTGCCCATGCTGACGAGCAGCACGTTGTCGCCGGTGCCCGGCGCCTCGGCGTACTCCTTCAGCGCCTTGCTGCCTTCCTGGCCGAGGCTCTGGTTGCCCAGGCGCAGCTCGATCAGCTTGCTCGAGGCGAACAGCGACAGGCTGGCAGCCGCTTCGTGCAGCCGGCCCCAGGCGAAGTTGCCCTCGACGTGCAGCACCTCGCGCTCTTCGATGCCGCGCTCACGCGCTGCGCTGCGCACGGCATCGCAGGCTTCCATGTGTTGCAGCGGCTCCTCGCCGGCGACGATGACCACCGGAGGCAGCTTCTTGCTCAGCGCTTCGGGCAGCTTGTCGGCAAAGACCTTCATGTGCGTGCCGCCATGTCAGCGGGTTTCCAGCGCGCGCAGGCGATCGAACAGGCGGCGCAGTGCTTCGTGACGAAGCTCCTGACGCGCCTCCTCGCGTATATCGTCCTGGGCCAGCAGGTTGTCGTCGCTGACGGTGAAGCGCGTTGCTACCTCGAGGCGCTGCTGGGGAAGGCGATAGGCACCGTCACTGCGCCGCTGCACGGAAAAAGGCACCGACAGCGTCATTTCCCGCTCCTGGGGGCCGCTGTCCAGCACGCTCAGCTGGCGCTCGCCGAAGTTCTCGGGGCCCAGGTTGAGTACCAGCGGGGCGTTGGCGTGTACACGCGTGCCGAGCGAGGAGAGGCGTTCTGCCGTGAGCCGGGCCAGTTCGCTGTCGCTGCCGGCGATGGCAAGCTCGTCGACGGCCAGCTCCGGCGTATCGAAGCCGCGCAGACGAAAGCCGCAGCCGGTCAGTGCCATTGCCGCACCGGCGGCCATGGCAAGGTTGAGAAATCCGCGTCGCTGCATGGGGGCTCCCATTCGATCCGTGTCAGCTCACCACGATGTTGACCAGCTTGCCCGGTACCACGATCACCTTACGCACCGTCTTGCCCTCGATATGGCGCTGCACGTTCTCGGCGGCGAAGGCGTCGGTCTCGATGGCCTCCTTGGGCGCGTCGGCGGCCACTTCGATACGGGCGCGCAGCTTGCCGTTGACCTGCACCACCAGCTCGATGGTGTCACGCTCGAGGGCCGACTCATCCAACTGCGGCCAGGCGGCGTCGATGGCGGGTTCCGTGTGGCCCAGCTCGCGCCACAGCGCATGACAGGCGTGGGGCGTGATCGGAGCGAGCAGCAGCACGCAGGCTTCCACGGCCTCGCGGGCCACTGCCAGACCCTGCGGCGAAGCATCCTCGAACCTGGAGAGCGCGTTGGTCAGCTCCATCACCGCCGCGATGGCGGTGTTGAAGGTGGTGCGGCGGCCGATGTCGTCGCTGGCCTTCTTGATCGTCTCGTGAGTCTTGCGCCGCAGTTCACGCTGGTCGTCGTTGAGCGCAGCGCTGTCCAGCTTGCCCGGCTGGCCGGCCTCGAGGTGCTCGGCGACCAGGCGCCACAGGCGCTTGAGGAAGCGGCTGGCGCCCTCGACCCCGGAGTCGGACCACTCCAGCGACTGCTCGGGCGGCGCGGCGAACATCATGAACAGACGCACGGTGTCGGCGCCGAAGCGGTCGATCATCGACTGCGGGTCGACGCCGTTGTTCTTCGACTTGGACATCTTCTCGATGCCGCCCATCTCCACCGGCTCTCCGTCCTTGATCAGCACCGCGCTGACCGGACGGCCCTTGTCGTCGCGCTTGACCTCCACGTCGGCGGGGTTGAACCACTCCTTGCCGCCGTTCGGCGTCGTGCGGTAGAAGGTCTCGGCGATCACCATGCCCTGGGTGAGCAGACGCTGGAACGGCTCGTCGACCTTGACCAGGCCCAGGTCGCGCATCAGCTTGGTGAAGAAGCGCGCGTAGAGCAGGTGCAGGATGGCGTGCTCGATACCGCCGATGTAGAGATCCACCGGCAGCCAGTAGTCGGCACGCTCGTCGAGCATCGCCTCCTGGTTGTCGGCACAGCAGAAGCGAGCGAAGTACCAGGAAGACTCCATGAAGGTGTCGAAGGTGTCGGTCTCGCGCACCCAGCCGTCGCCCAGCTCATAGAACTCGGGCATCTTCTTGAGCGGAGAGCCGGAGGCATCGACGGTCACTTCCATCGGCAGGGCGACGGGCAGCTCCTCGTCGGAGAGCGGCACGGTCTGGCCTTCGGGGCCGTACTTGACCGGAATCGGCGCGCCCCAGTAGCGCTGACGGGCCACGCCCCAGTCGCGCAGGCGGTAGTTGGTCTTCACCTCGCCGCGACCCAGTTCGGCGAGCCTGCCGGCGATGGTCTCGAAGGCGGCATCGAAGTCGAGGCCGTCGAACTCGCCGGAGTTGATCAGCCGGCCATACTCCACGTAGGCGCCTTGCGAAAGATCCGGCGCCTGGCCGCTCTCGTCGGCAATGACCGCCTCGATGGGCAGGCCGTACTTGGTGGCAAATTCCCAGTCGCGCTGGTCATGGCCGGGAACGGCCATCACCGCGCCGGTACCGAACTCCATCAGTACGAAGTTGGCCACGTACACCGGCACCTCGCGGCCGGTCAGCGGGTGCACTGCCACATGCCCGGTAGGCATGCCGCGCTTCTCCTTGGTGGCCAGCTCCGCCTCGGAGGTGCCGCCGCGCGCGCACTCCTCGCAGAAAGCGGCCAGTTCGGCGTTGCCTTCCGCCGCGGCCTTGGCCAGCGGATGGCCGGCCGCCACCGCCACGTAGGTCACGCCCAGCAGCGTATCGGGGCGGGTGGTATAGACCGACAGCGGCTCGGCGGCGCCACCGTCCACCGTCTTGATGTCGAACGTGAGCTCCACCCCGCGCGACTTGCCGATCCAGTTGCGCTGCATGGTCTTGACCTGCTCCGGCCACTCGATCTTGTCGAGATCGGCGAGCAGTTCGTCGGCATAGTCGGTGATGCGCAGGAACCACAGCGGGATCTCCTTGCGCTCCACCAGCGCACCCGAGCGCCAGCCGCGCCCCTCGATGACCTGCTCGTTGGCCAGCACGGTCTGGTCCACCGGATCCCAGTTGACGGTGGACATCTTCTTGTAGACCAGCCCCTTCTCCACCAGCTTGGCGAAGAACCACTGCTCCCAGCGGTAGTAGCTGGTGTCGCAGGTGGCGAACTCGCGGCTCCAGTCGTAGGCGAAACCCAGCGCCTTGAGCTGGTTGCGCATGTAATCGATGTTGTCGTAGGTCCACTTGGCCGGCGGCACCCGGTTCTGGATCGCCGCGTTCTCGGCCGGCATGCCGAAGGCGTCCCAGCCCATGGGCTGCATCACGTTCTTGCCCTGCATGCGCTGGAAGCGCGAGACCACGTCGCCGATGGTGTAGTTGCGCACGTGCCCCATGTGCAGCTTGCCGCTGGGGTAGGGGAACATCGACAGGCAATAGAACTTCTCGCGGTTGGCGTCTTCCACCGCCTTGAAGCACTGGTTCCGGTCCCAGAACTGCTGGGCGTCGCGTTCGATTTCGAAGGGCTTGTACTGTGCGTCCATCGGCTTTCGCAATGACCTTAGAGTGTACGGGCACGGCCGTGCCGTGCGGGTGCGCAGAAATTGTCCGGCGTCATTCCCGATCGGCAGCCGTACGATAAAACGTTGAACTGACGGCGGGATGGCGTCTAAATGGTAACCAAGGATACCCCAGTAGGGCATGCCCGGCCATGCCCGGCCCATGCCGAAACCGGTTCGAGGAGATGACCATGAGCGAACGTCCCGACTCCCATCGCGAACATCGGCTGCGCGAAGGCTACGAGCGTATGCTGGCACGGCTGCGTGAGGGCGCCGACGACCTGACCTGGGAGAACCTGCAGCAAGAGCTGGACGAGGCCGTCGAGTTCGAGGCCGAACTCGAGGAGTTCACCAAGGACGAGCTGGCCCTGCTGCGCGCCTGGGTCGAGCGCGACCTGATCGACATGCGCCGCTACCTGCGGGCTGGCGGGCGTGGCGTGGCCGCCTGGCTGGGTATCGATCTCGACCAGCTCTCGCGCAAGGTGGTGGACTCGCTGTTCTCCATTGCCGATCGCAGCATCGTCGACAACGAGCGGCTCAAGGAGGACCTGGAGGCCGCCCGGGCCGACTACTGCGAGGGCGAGGTGGCAGCCCCCGGGCGCATGGCCTGCGTGCACTGCGACGCGGTGGTCGACCTCGAAGGCGTGACCCGTATCGAGCCCTGTCACCAGTGCGGCCATCGCTACTTCTACCGGGTGTCGCAATAGCCCCGTCTGACATGTCTTGTCCGACATAGTCCGTCCGACATAGCCCGTCCGACGCTGCGGGCCGGCAGCTGCCGGTCCGCGCTTCCTCGCTGCCGTTCGGCCAGGCCTGTCACAGCCAGGCGTCGAGCAGCATGATGGCCCCCACCACCAGCGCGC
The DNA here is from genome assembly GCF_900108215.1 of Billgrantia desiderata. Classification (NCBI taxonomy): domain Bacteria; kingdom Pseudomonadati; phylum Pseudomonadota; class Gammaproteobacteria; order Oceanospirillales; family Halomonadaceae; genus Billgrantia; species Billgrantia desiderata. The sequence goes on from NZ_FNVC01000002.1 coordinate 265,686, forward strand.
TGAGCACCAGGGCATAGCCCAGGTTGAGGCGCATCATGCGGTAGCCGCTGGTGCCGTAACGGCCCTGTAGCGACAGGTTGATGCCCGACAACGGCCCCACCGAGGTGCCCACGGCCCAGGAGGCCAGCGCCGTGAAGGCGAACAGGGTAGGTTCGCTGCCGCGCAGATCCAGCATCGAGGCCAGCACCGAGACGCCGATGATCGGGTGCAGGCCGGCCACGGCGCTGAGGACGATGGCCAGAAAGCTGATCACGGCCTGGAGCGCGCCAAAATGGGCGAACAGCCGCCACTCGCTGCCGGTAGCGGCGGCCACCAGGGTGGAGAGACCCAGCGTCAGCAAACCCGCCGAGAGAAACAGGGCGATCTCGCCGCGCATCGCCGGCAGCCGTGTGAGGGTGTGCTGGCGCACCCGGTGCCAGGTCCAGCGCGGCCCGGCGGGCAGGTTGCTGGCCAGCGCCACCGCCGGCAGCAGGAAGGTGATGATGCTGACGATGCCGAGCTCAGGCGTCAGCTGGAAATGGAACAGCATCACCAGGGCGGCCATGGCCACCGGCATCAGCAGGCTGCGTGGGGAGAGCGAGAAGCCCGCTACCTCGGCGAGATCGAAGCGGCGCGACAGCTCGAACGTGGTCAGCGCCCCGCTGACAAGCGCCAGGGGCAGCCCGATGGCCAGGACGCGCGAATACTCCATGCCTGGTGCCAGCGTCATCACCACGCCCATGGAGGCGAAGAAGGGCGACCACAGCGCGGCGCTGGAGAGGCCGCGATTGAGCGCCAGCAGTTGGGGCGTGGTCAGCGGAGCGCGGCGGGCCAGGCGGTCGCCGATCATGAACACCGTCGACAAATTGAGGATGGTGCCGAGCAGGTGTACGCCGAGCCAGGTGCCGGCAGTGCCTCGGCGGCCGGTGACCGGCCGGCCCAGGGGGCGCGACGAGCCGCTGCGGTTGCCGATCAGGCCGATGAAGCTGACGCCGACCAACATTGCCACTACATAGGTATTGCCGCTGGTGACCGTCGGCCAGGCGACCGGCGCGCCGTAGTGCCAGCGTGAGACGACCAGCAAACCCAACCCGATGACGGCCAGCGCCCCGGCCTGCCAGCGGGTACGCCGGGGAATGTCGCGCCATAGCAGCAGCGTGGCCAGCCACAGGGCATAGCCGACCCCATGCGGCAGCAGCACGATTCCGCTGAAGGCAAGTATCTGCTGCACCAGCCCGAGCAGGATCAGCACGCCTGCCAGGGCATGGCGCAAGGGCATCGGTGACGAGTCGGGTGGGGACACGATGGCTCAGGGCTCCGGCGAGTCGGGACGGTGTGTCTGATTTGTGAGCAGTCTAACAATATCTTCCTATCCCCCGCGACTCGCCGTGTCACGCGCCTCCTCCAGCAGGGAGAGCATCGCCCGTGCGGCGTTGGAGAGCGTGCGGCTGCGGTGCACCAGGTAGCCCAGCGAGCGATGGATGGGTGGGTGCTCCACGTCCAGCTCGTGCAGCTCTCCCGCCACCATTCGCTCCGGCAGCAGGCTCCAGCCCAAGCCGATGGCGGCCATCATCTTGAGCGTTTCGAGATAGTTGGTGGCCAGCGCCACGGGCAGGGTGAGACCGGCAGCGGCGAAGCGCGACTCGATCAGCGTACGGGTAAAGGTCAGCGGACCGGGGAGCACGGCATCGAAGGTGCACAGCTCATGCAGCGTAAGCCGCCCATGCCCGGCCAGCGGATGGTCGTGGGCACAGACGAAACACATGCGATCCTGCCATACCGGTACCACGTCGAGCTGCGGGTCGGGATGCGGCGCCAGGGTCACCACGGCGAGCTCCAGCTCACCGTCCAGCACCCCTTGATAGGCCAGCTCCGAGTCGAGGAAGCGCAGGTCCATGCGTACCTCGGGGTGGGCCTGGGTGTAGGCCTTGAGCAGCGGCGGCAGGCGGTGCAGGCCGATATGGTGACTGGTGGCAAGCGTCAGGCTGCCGGCCACCTGGCCTTCGAGATTGGTCAGCGCGCGCCGGCTGTCGTCCACCATGACGAGGATTTGCCGGGCGCGGGGCAGCAGCACCCGACCGGCTTCGGTAAGGGTGACGCGGCGGCCGATGCGGTCGAACAGCCGCGCGCCGATCTGGTCTTCCAGGGTGGCGATGCGCTTGGAAACCGCCGGCTGGGTCAGGTGCAGCTGCTCCGCGGCGCGGGAGAAGCTGCCACTGTCGGCCACGGCGAGAAAGGCTTGCAGGCTCTGGGTGTCCATCTCTCGTTTGTATTCCTTTATGGAATCCAATGAATAAATAACATGAATTGATTTTATGGGCGAGCCGCGCAAGACTGCAATCACTCGGCCATGGCGATGCAGGAAAGGAGTAGCCTTGGCATGTCGGGGCTTTGCCGGCGACAAGGTCTTCGAGGAGGCGCTGTGAATCCATCCCTGGACGCTACATTTGCCATCCATGGCAAATGACCTCCTCTCCGACCTGTCCCCGGCGCCCCTCGGCGAGTCCTGCTGCAATGGCCATTTGAGGCAATACGTACGAGATCGGCGAACCTTGGGCGCGCTGAACAAATCGACGAGCGAGATGAAGCGCAAGGCGCACGGAGCACAGTACCGAGCGAAGCGACAAACAGCCGTAGGCTGGCCCCGAAGGGGCGAGAAGCCGAAGGCTTCGAGTCAACCGGTGCATATGGGGTATATGTGAGGATTCCGAGCACCGCGCAACGCAGCGATTCGCTCGCGCAGTCATTTGGGGAGTCTTTCCCTAGACCGGACAGGCAAAAGGGCCATAGCGCCCGGGAGAACGATATGGCAGGCCAGACGCTTTACGACAAGCTGTGGTCGCAGCACCTGGTGAAGGAGCGCGACGACGGCACCGCACTGATCTACATCGACCGCCAGTTGCTGCACGAAGTGACCTCGCCGCAGGCCTTCGAGGGGCTGCGTCTGGCCGGGCGCAAGCCGTGGCGTCTCGACGCCAACCTGGCCACGCCGGACCACAACGTGCCGACCACGGTGAAGGAGCGTGCCGAGGGTAACGCCGGCATCAAGGATCCGGTGTCGCTGATCCAGGTGCAGACGCTGGACGACAACTGCGTCGAGTTCGGCATCGAAGAGTTCAAGATCAACGACCCACGCCAGGGCATCGTCCACGTGGTGGGGCCGGAGCAGGGCGCCACCCTGCCGGGCATGACCGTGGTCTGCGGCGACTCCCACACCGCCACCCATGGTGCCTTCGCCGCGCTGGCCCACGGCATCGGCACCTCCGAGGTGGAGCACGTGCTCGCCACCCAGTGCCTGCTGGCGCAGAAGATGAAGAACATGCAGGTGCGTGTCGAGGGCAAGCTGGGCGCCGGCGTCACTGCCAAGGACGTGGTGCTGGCCATCATCGGCAAGATCGGTACCGCCGGCGGCACCGGCTATGCCATCGAGTTCGCCGGCAGTGCCATCCGCGACCTCTCCATGGAAGGCCGCATGACGGTGTGCAACATGGCCATCGAGGCCGGCGCCCGGGTCGGCCTGATCGCGGTGGACGACACCACCATCGAGTACCTCGCCGAGCGTCCCTTCGCTCCTCGGGGCGAGCAGTGGCAGGCCGCCGTGGCCGATTGGCGCAACCTGGTTTCCGATGCGGACGCCGAGTTCGACAAGGTGGTGACGCTGGACGCCGCCGAGATTGAACCCCAGGTGAGCTGGGGCACCAGCCCCGAGATGGTCACCGGCATCTCCGGCGAAGTGCCCGACCCGGCCGAGCAAGGCGACGAGACGCTCAAGCGCGGCTACACCCGTGCGCTGGAGTACATGGGCCTCGCGCCCAAGCAGAAGATCACCGATATCAAGCTCGACAAGGTCTTCATCGGTTCCTGCACCAACTCGCGCATCGAGGACCTGCGTGAGGCGGCCAAGGTGGCGCGCGGCAAGAAGGTGGCCGACTCCATCAAGCTCGCCATGGTGGTGCCGGGCTCCGGCCTGGTGAAGCGCCAGGCCGAGGCCGAGGGGCTCGACAAGATCTTCATCGAAGCGGGCTTCGAGTGGCGCGAGCCGGGCTGCTCCATGTGCCTGGCGATGAACGCCGACAAGCTCGGTGCCGGCGAGCACTGCGCCTCCACCTCGAACCGCAACTTCGAGGGGCGCCAGGGCTACGGCGGGCGCACCCATCTGGTCAGCCCGGCGATGGCCGCCGCCGCCGCCATCGCCGGTCATTTCGTCGACGTACGCAGCTTCGACGCCCAGCCCGTCGCAGAGGAGGCCTGAGCCATGAGAAAGTTCGAACGCACCGAAGGGCTCGTCGCGCCGCTCGACCGGGCCAACGTCGACACCGACCTGATCATTCCCAAGCAGTTTCTCAAGTCGATCAAGCGCACCGGCTTCGGCGTCAATCTGTTCGACGAGCTGCGCTACCTCGACGAGGGGCAGCCCGGACAGGATTGCTCGCAGCGTCCGCTCAACCCGGATTTCGTGCTCAACCAGCCGCGTTACCAGGGGGCTAGCGTGCTGCTCGCACGGCGCAACTTCGGCTGCGGCAGCTCCCGCGAGCACGCCCCCTGGGCGCTGGAGGATTTCGGCTTCCGCGTGGTGATCGCACCGAGCTTTGCCGACATCTTCTACAACAACGCCTTCAAGAACGGCCTGCTGCTGATCACCCTGCCCGAGGAGGTGGTCGACCGGCTGTTCCACGAGGTGGAGGCCAGCGAAGGCTACCGCCTGGACGTGGACCTGGAGAACCAGCGGGTGATCACCCCCGCGGGCGAGATCCTCGAGTTCGAGGTCGACGCCTTCCGCAAGCACTGTTTGCTCGAAGGGCTCGATGACATCGGCATCACGCTGCAGGACGAGGACGCCATTCGCGCCTTCGAGGTGAAGCATCGCCAGGCCCGGCCGTGGCTGTTCCGCGATACCGCTCAGGCCTGAACGCTCTTAACTTTGCATCCGTCGCTGGTGCGGGGCTGATCCGGCGGCAGGCCTTCGAGGAGGCGCTGTGAACCCGTCCCTGGGCGCTACTTTTGCCATCCATGGCAAAAGACCTCCTCTTCGGCCTGCCCCCGGCGCCCCGCTTGCGACGGCGTAGTCAACCAAGGAAGCAACGATGACACGCAAGATTTTGGTACTGCCGGGTGACGGCATCGGCCCCGAGATCACTGCCGAGGCCAGCCGCATCCTCGCTGCCTGCCAGGCCAATGGCCTCGACATCGAGATCGAGCAAGGGCTGGTCGGCGGAGCCGCCTATGACGAGCACGGCGAGCCGCTGCCCGCCGTGACCCTGGACAAGGCCAAGGCCGCCGATGCCATCCTGCTCGGCGCCGTGGGCGGACCCAAGTGGGACAAGCTCGAGGACCTCGCCAAGCGCCCGGAGAAGGGCTTGCTCGGGCTGCGCAAGAACCTCGGCCTGTTCGCCAACCTGCGCCCGGCCATCACCTACCCGCAGCTAGCCAGCGCCTCCAGCCTCAAGCCCGAGCTGGTGGCCGGCCTCGACATCATGATCGTGCGCGAGCTCACCGGCGGCATCTACTTCGGCCAGCCCCGCGGCATCGAGGTGCGTGACGGCCAGCGCGTCGGTTTCAACACCTATATCTATTCCGAGAGCGAGATCGAGCGCATCGGCCGGGTCGCCTTCGAGCTGGCACAGAAGCGCGGCAAGCGCCTGTGCAGCGTCGACAAGGCCAACGTGCTCGAGGTCACCATCCTGTGGCGCGAGGTGATGGAGCGGCTGGCGCCGGAGTACCCCGACGTTGAGCTCTCGCACATGTACGTCGACAACGCCGCCATGCAGCTGGTGCGCGCGCCCAAGCAGTTCGACGTGATGGTCACCGGCAACATGTTCGGCGACATTCTCTCCGACGCCGCCGCCATGCTCACCGGCTCCATCGGCATGCTGCCCTCGGCCTCGCTCAACGAGAGCGGGCAGGGCATGTACGAGCCCTGCCACGGCAGCGCGCCGGACATCGCCGGCAAGGGAATCGCCAACCCGCTGGCGACGATTCTCTCGGTGGCGATGATGCTGCGCTACTCCCTTGGCGAGCCCGAGTTCGCCAGCCGCATCGAGGCTGCCGTGGGCAAGGTGCTGGATGACGGCCTGCGCACCGCGGACATCGCTTCCGAAGGCACCCGCACCGTCTCCACCCGCGAGATGGGCGATGCGGTGCTGGCGGCCTTCGAGGCGGCTTGATGGCCAACGCCGGCCGGTGCTGATGGGCGGCGGTGGGTTTTCACCGGGATGGGCTTGTCACTGGGGTGGGGTTCTCGACTACGCTGGTGACAAGGTACGTCGCCGTGCATGGGGCCCGCCATGGTGAAGACTCTCCGCCGCTTTTCTCGCTTGCCCTGGCAGCGCAAGGCCCTGCTGCTGGAGGGCGCGTTGTGGCTGACCTTGGCCTGGATGCTGGTGCGCGGCCTGCCGTTTCGCTTCTGGTCGCGCTGGCTGGGCCAGCAGGCGGAAGGCGAAGTCGAACTGAGGGCTGCCGGACGCGATCCTCGGGCGCTGGAGATCTGCTGGTCGGTCAGCGTCATCAATACCCGGCTGGGCGGCAGGTTGACCTGCCTCATGCTGGCCATGGCGGCTCAGTGGATGCTGCATCGACGGCGGATATCTTCTTGCCTGGTGCTGGGCACGTTGACGCAACAGGATGCGCAGCGCCGCCCCACTTTCAAGGCGCATGCCTGGGTGAGGGACGCCAGCGGAATCGTGCTGGGCCATCAGGACGAGCCCTATGTGGCGCTCTCCAGCTTCGTGCGCTGCTATCCCGCCCGGGAAGGCGAAACCTGCTGAGGTCGATCAGGAGAAGCAGACGCTACGTGCTGCTGTCGTACCTGTCCTGGAAGGCTGGTCCTCAGCCTGTCGATATGAGAACTCCCCTCTCTTCGGTCTAGTGCCAAAAGGCGGTGCGTCTTGGCTTGATGCGTCTGCGAGAAGATACAATTCTTCACATGATGTTTGGTGCCATCAAGGGAGTCAGCCATCATGCAGATGACCACGGTTGTGAGGCGACATCCGTCGCTGCTTGCGTCACAGGTCAATGACGATGTGGTGCTGTTCAGTGCCGAGCGGGGCATGTACTACGGTACTCAGGCAGTGGGCGGGCGTATCTGGAGCCTGATTCAGGACGAGACGAGCGTCTCGGATATCTGCGAGCGGGTTCTGGCAGAGTTCTCGGTGGAGCGTGAAAACTGTGAGCGCGACGTGTTGCAGTTTCTGGAGCAACTCGAGACCGAAGGCCTGGTGACGACGCGCTGACAGGTCGTGCTGTCGATAGAAGTGGCGCTCAGGCGCCCACTTCGCGATAGTGGTGTGCCTGTTGGTTGAACAGACGACAGTAGATGCCGCCCCGCCGGATCAGCTCATCATGGGTCCCGCTCTCGCATATCACCCCTTCCTCCATCACATAGATACGATCGGCCATGCGCACGGTCGAAAGCCGGTGGCTGATGATGAGTGCAGCTCGGTGATCGATCCGCTCGCGAAAATTCTCGAACAGCTGGAACTCGGCGCCCGGATCCAGCGCGCTGGTGGGTTCGTCGAGAATGATGACGTTGGACTGCTGCTGCATGAAAGCCCGCGCCAAGGCGACTTTTTGCCACTGGCCGATGCTGATCTCCTGGCCGTCGTCGAACATACGGGTCAAGGGGGTATCGTAGCCGGCCGAGAGCCCCTGTATGAAGCCATCGGCATCGGCCTTGCGCGCCGCCGATCTCACGGCCGGGGTGTCGCGAGGTGCCTGGATATCGCCAAAACGAATGTTCTCTCCAGCCGACTCGGCGTAGTGAGAGTAATCCTGGAAGATCACGCTGAACAGGCGGCGGTAGTCTTCCAGCCCGTAGTCGCGTATGTCGACGCCATCCAGCGTTATCTTGCCTGCCGTCGGGTCGTAGAGGCGGCAGAGCAACTTGATCAGCGAGGTCTTGCCGGAGCCGTTGGTGCCCACCAGCGCCACGATCTGGCCCGGGGCGATGCTCAGGTCGATATGACGTAGCGCGGGAGCGGTGCAGCCGGGATAGTGAAAGCTGACGTCGTGAAACCGAATTCCCTCGCGCATCGGCTCGGGTATCGGCACGGGCTGGGCGGGGTCGGAGATGACCGGGCGAACGGCCAGGAACTCGAGCAACAGCCCCATGAAAAGGTGGTCTTCATAGAGATTGGAAAGCTGGTGGACCAGATCCTGCCCCATTGACTGGGCGCGTTGAAAGATCAGCAGGAACAGCACCAGGTCGCCGACGCTGTTGTAGCCCTCTGCGGTTTGCCAGGCCAGATAGGCCAGGGCGCCGAAGAAGGCGGTGGTGGCGACGGCGCCCACGGCCACCTCGATCCGCGTGCGGCGTTGAGTGATGTCCACGCGTTCGCGCCGGATCTGACTGCGTAGCCTGCCGTAGCTGCTCCTTAGATGGTCGCCTAGCCGATAGAGACGCAGCTCCTTGGCGTGGTGATTCGAGGTCATCAGCCAGTCGAGATAGCCGGCGCGACGCTCCATCTGCGTGCGTCGCAGCTGCCAGTCGTAAAGATGCCGGGTGAAATGCAGTCTCACCAGTAGTGCCGGAACGATGGCGATCGCCAATATCGGCAGCAACAGCCAATTGAGTGACACAATCAACCCCGCGATGGCCGCCAGCATGATGCCGTTGCGCACCAGCATCATGAGATTGCTGACCACCTGGACCGGCCGGTGGCTGCCCGCTTCCCGCGCGCGTTCGAGGGTGTCGAAGTAGCGCGGACTTTCATAGAAAGCGAGGTCGGCCGCCACTGCCCGGGCATGTATCTCCTGGTCGATATGGTCGGCCACCAGCAGGGCCTGTATCTCCTTGGCCAGGTTCGACAGGGCGCGTACCGCGATGAAGGCGAGCGTCGTGATACCTGTCAGGGCGACATACCACAACACGGGAGCGAAGCTGTCCGGCGAGGCAGCGTCGCCGAGAAGCTGAGTGACGACATCCACCAGTTGTTTGAGCAAATAGAGGACGGCCAGGCCCAGGCATGCCTCCATCACCATGAACAAGGTGCTCAGCAGCGTCCATTTCCGGCTACTCTTCCACAGCAGGGGCAGGATGGCCCTGAGGGTCTCCACGGGAGCCAGGAGCTTCCGAAGGCTCACCATTTGTGCTTGGCCAGGGCGTGAGTCATGAGCGCGACCTCCGCGACAGGATCAGGTTACGCAGCTTGCGGCAGGGATGCGTGACGTAGTAAAGCCATTGCCAGCTCGGTGGGAGAGGGCGGCTGGCATAGTCGAAATAGCTGGGCCGAAAGGGCTGCACCCAGCGTCTCAGGCGGCTCGCGATTCGGTAGCGCATGGTGGTTTGCCAATGGAAGGCAAACTCGGGAGCGGGCCGCTTGCGGCGCAGCGCCAGTTCGGCCTCGAGCCCGCCCTGGAGCGTGGCCAGGCAGGCCTGATACAGAGCGCGTCCCCGCTTGCTGAGCTCCTTGGCCGCAGCGTCCAAATCCGGGCTGGCCAGCAGTGCACTCAGCTCCAGGCTCGCGTCGACGGTGGCGGTCAGGCCACGCTGACTGGCACACGCATGCACGGCTCTCAGGTCGAAATCGGGGTGGCGTTGCAATGCGTCCAGATCGACCAGCCAGTGCAGGTGCGACCAGTAATGACGCGTGTTGTGCAGACAAAGATAGACGAACAGCTCGTGGGTCGGCATGACATGAAGAACGGTATCGCCCACTTGCAGAGGCTCGCGAGTCGCAAGAATAGCTTCGGTGTCATAGAGCGCGGCCTGTTTGTCGAGCTGGCAATGCACTTCGACTTCGACACCGCCCGGCGTCACGATGTTGATGATGGGTTGCCGATCGATGGCGAACTCCAGCGCGGTCCTGTCCGCGGTCAGCCACGGTGGCTCGCTGGGCTGGTACCCGCTCTGCAGCGCTCTGGCAAGCAGGTCGACAAGCCGGTCGCGGGGGATCAGTAGGTCGATGTCGCCACAGCACCGCAAACCAGGGGCGTTATAGTAGCGTGCGGCGAGCGCCGGGCCCTTGAAGAAGAGGTACGGGACCTGCAACGGGTCGAGAAGCTCGTGCACCAGCCGCTTCTGCTCGGCAGCCACTCGCAGATTGTCTGCTACCAGCATCAGGCTTTCGCCACGTAGCTGTGCCATGGTGTGCGGGGGCAGCGCGGGTGGGGCGAGCCGGTCCAGATGGCGATAGGCGATGGGCAATAGGTAGGTGTCCTGGGCAAGGCGTACCAACTCGGCCCAGTCGTCGATGGCGGAACAGAGAGCGACTGCCTGTCGCTCCTGCTCCGCCGTAAGCTCCAGCCTGGCGAGGAGAAACAGCAAACGCAGCATCGGCGACGGAGAGCCGGGCCTGGTCGCTATGGCAGGCCTCGCATTGCCGGGGCGGACACTGTCTTGAAGCATCGTGGCGATCCTCCAGCGGGTAGTCCTTTGCTGCTCAAGGCGGCGCAGACCCTAGCCGATCGATGCGCTGGCCGTCGAGAGGGGTGTCCTGTTACTTGATATTACATTTTCGCGGGCTGCGCCAGGTGCCTGTTCGGAGTCTAGGCCAGGTGGCCCGCCGCCGCGTATCCGTTCCCGCAGTGCGATGGGCCCGGAGGCCCTCAAAATGCTGGACGGTGGCCTCAGGACCGCGGATATTTGCCTGCGAGGGGACGCATCCCGCTTTCGCCCACGCCTGCGCGAATCGGTGCCGACACTACCATTGCTGTGACTCTGGCGCTCGGGCCCGCCTGCGAGGTGGGCTCGGGTCATGTATACTATTGGCCTCATACTCTTCAGGAGGACTTCACATGTTGAAAGTCGGTTTCGTCGGTTGGCGCGGCATGGTGGGCTCCGTGCTCATGCAGCGTATGCAGGAGGATGGTGATTTCGACGGCATCGAGCCGATCTTCTTCACCACCTCTCAGGTCGGCAAGCCCGGCCCGGATATCGGCGTCGACGTTCCTCCGCTCAAGGATGCCACCAACATCGACGAGCTCAAGGCGCTGGATGTCGTGATCACCTGCCAGGGCGGCGACTACACCAAGCAGGTGTACGGCGACCTGCGCGGCAGTGGCTGGAAGGGCTACTGGATCGATGCGGCCAGCACCCTGCGCATGGAGGACGAGGCGACCATCGTGCTCGACCCGGTCAACCGCCGCGTCATCGACGACCAACTGGCGCGTGGTGCCAAGACCTTCGTTGGCGGCAACTGTACCGTCAGCCTGATGCTGATGGGGCTGGGTGGCCTGTTCGAGGCCGACCTGATCGAATGGATGACCTCCATGACCTACCAGGCTGCTTCCGGTTCCGGTGCCAAGCACATGCGCGAGTTGCTGCTGCAGATGGGTGCGCTGCGCGATTGTGTCGCCGATGAGCTGAACGATCCCGCCAGTGCCATTCTTGAGATCGACCGCAAGGTCACCCAGGCCATGCGTGGCGGCGATTTCCCGATCGATAATTTCACTGCGCCGCTGGCCGGCAGCCTGCTGCCCTGGATCGACACCAAGCTCGACAACGGCCAGAGCCGCGAAGAGTGGAAGGGCAGCGTCGAGACCAACAAGATCCTGGGAATCCAGGACAATCCGGTACCCATCGATGGTATCTGTGTGCGTATCGGTGCCATGCGTTCGCACAGCCAGGCCTTTACCATCAAGTTGAAGAAAGATGTGCCGATAGATGAAATCGAGGAGCGCATCGCCAAGCACAACGAGTGGGTCAAGGTGATCCCCAACGACAAGGAAGCCACCATCGCCGGGCTGACGCCCTCAGTCGTCACCGGTACCTTGAGCGTCCCGGTGGGTCGCCTGCGCAAGCTGAACATGGGCGGCGAATATCTCACGGCCTTCACCGCCGGCGATCAGTTGCTATGGGGCGCGGCCGAGCCACTCAAGCGGATGCTGAAGATCCTGCGCGAGCAGTGATCCATTCGCAGTGCCAAGGACGGGGCATCTCCTTATGGAGGTGCCCCGTTTGTATATGAGGACGGCAGCAGTGACGAAATGGCTCCCATGCGTATCCGCCGGGGTGGCGCAGGCAGGGAGTAAATGTGGTACATATTTCGTCATGTTCTAAATGCCGGCATTACAAGAACCGGGCGTTTCATAAGCAAGCGGGTAACGCAAGGGAGTTCGATGAGACGTAAGTTGTCACTGGCCGTGCTGCTGTCGCTTTCGGCCGTCAGCCCACCGGCGCTGGCACTGGGTGTCGGTGAAGTCGATGTTCGTTCCACCCTGAACGCACCGCTGCGCGCTGTGATTCCGCTCACCGATACGGCAGGGCTCGACCCCGAGCGGCTGCGGGTCAGCGTCGCGGACTCGCGTGAATTCGAGTCGGCCGGTCTGTTGCGTACGCCGCTGGCGGCCAGCGTGAGTGCCGACGTGGAGGTGCGTCAGGGCCAGTGGGTGGTGACGCTTGCCAGTGAGAGGGCGGTACGCGAACCCTGGATGGATCTGCTGCTGCGTTTCGACTGGCCCAGCGGGACACAGCTGCGAGAGGTCACCCTGCTGCTGGATCCACCGGATTATGACAGCATGCCCGTGCTGGTCAGCGGTTCGAGCCGTCGCTCCCAGCCTGTCGCTCAGGTCTCGGGGCGAGTTGCTCAGCCGACTGCCGAGCCTGCTGCCCAGCCTTCCGCTGCGCTTGCAAGCCAACCCATGACGGCAGGCACTGCGTGGGTGGGCAGCGGCGATACACTGTGGTCGGTGGCCGGGCGCCTGCGGCCCGACAGCGGAATCAGCATGAACCAGATGATGGTGGCGCTGGTCGAGGCCAATCCGGATGCCTTCCCCTCGGGCAATATCAACGCCATGCGTGCCGGCCATAGCCTCGTCGTGCCGTCACGTGAAGCCATCGCTGCTCGCACCGGTGCCCAGGCCGATCACATCGTTCAGGCGATGAACCAGGCCTGGGCCAATCGCGGTAGCGGCGCTCCCGCACGCGTTCCCCTGGGGCCGTCGGCTCCTGCTGCTGAAAGCGTACAGGTGGCCACCGCTGCGACCGAGGCGGCCGAGCGGGTCGCGGCGGCCGAACCCGAGCCGGCACCATCTGCTTTGGCCGATACTGCCACGCCTGCTGCGGAGGCTGGCGATACTGCCGCTCCGCGGCTTACGCTGCTCAGCGACGAAGAGCTGGCGGCCGAGGCTGCGCGGCAGGGGGCGGATGTGGCCGATCGCAACCTCGATGCCGACGTGCTATCGGCACTGGGGGGCGGGGAGCTGGCGCTTGGGCAGAGCGAGCCGCGCCTTGCGCTGCTCGAGCAGCGCTGGCAGGAGAGTCATGCTGCGCTGGAAGAGGTGCAGGTCGAGCGCGACGCCCTGCAGCAGGAGCTCGGCGAGCTGCGCGACGAAGTCGAGACGATGCGCGAACAGCTGGCGGCCCTGCTCGCCGATGACAGAGCGGACACGGTCACGGGGAGTGGCAGCGTCGTGGTACAGCCGGAGGGTCAGACCGAAGAGACGCCCTGGTGGGGAGCCGTCCATCCCGCTGCCATCGACCGTAAGCTGCTGCTGGGTGGAGCCGGTCTCGCCGCGTTGTTGGGCCTGTGGCTGTGGGTGCGCCGGCGTCAACGCCATGCCGCGGCCGAGATGGGAAGTGTCTCCATGCCCAGCATGGTGCATGGCATGCCGCCTTCCGACGTGGCGTCGCCGCCGAGCCCGGCTGCCACCATGATGCCGCCCCTGGCACCGGGTATGATCATTGGCGATGACGAGTCGCAAGAGCGCGAGACGCCGCGCCCGGCGATGCCACAGGCAGAGGCCATCAGCGAAGCCGACATCTTCATGGCATATGGTCGCTACGATCAGGCCAGGGAAATTCTCGAGGCCAGTCTCGCCCGGGATCCCGAGCGCCATGACCAGCGCCTCAAGCTGCTCAATGTCCATGTGGAGCAAGGTAACTGGCAGGCTGCCGAGGAAGAGATGCAGACGCTTGCCGAAACCGGCGACTCCACTCTGCTGGCCGAAGCAGCGAGACTGATGGCCAGGCGTCAAGGCGAGAACGAGCGAGCCGGTGTGGCCCGAGAGATTGATGAGCCGACGGAGGAGGAGCTGCACGAGCGCCGTCACGAGGCCTCGCCCGCTGACGGCATGTCTGAAGAGGTGTCAGCCGAAGAGACCACGCTCGAGCGCTCTCGAGATGACGTGCCGGCAGATGGAGAGGGTGCGACCGACGAGGGCATCTTCCCACCGCTTGCCCGGGGTCGGGAGACGACCGAGGCAACTGCCGCGACGGATGCGCCGAGCGGCGATAGGCCGGACGAGGAGCCCTTGGCAACGCCAGAGGAAGAGGCGCCACCGACGCGTCCATCGCAGCAGGCGTCGCCCATCGAGTGGGATGTCATCGACTATCGGCCTCCCCGCCTCGACCCGGAACCAACTCCCAGGGTGGAGACACCGATGCAGCCGAGCATCGAGTTTCCCCGGATGGATGCGCTTGACGACTCGCTGTCAGCCTCTGAAAGCGAGCCGTCTCCTCGTGAAGAGCCTTCTCTCGACGAGGAGGATCGGTGGGAGGTGGAGGAGGTGGCCTTCCCGCCGCTGGACCGGGATAATGGCGCCACCCCGGGCAAGTCCGCCCAGTGGGATGAGCTGAGCGAAGCTCGCCGTTTGCTGGAAAGCGGCGAGGTCGAACGTGCTCGTCCTCTGCTGCAAAGGCTGTCCCAAGGGGCCGAGTCGTCTCGCCTGCGTGAAGAGGTCGAGGCGCTGATCACTCATTATCGACTCTGACGGTGGCATGACCCTTTTCCGATCTCTCGACGATAGCCAACCTCTGCGCGGCCGTCTGGCCTTGGGAGTTGAGTACGACGGCAGCGCTTACTGTGGCTGGCAGCGGCTCAAGCATGCACCCTCGGTTCAGGCCGAGCTGGAGCGGGCGCTGAGCAAGGTGGCGAGCCAACCGGTCACGGTGCATGCCAGCGGGCGCACCGATTCCGGTGTACATGCCACCCGCCAGATCGTGCACTTCGATGCCCCGGCGCCGCGCTCGCAGAAGGCCTGGGTGTTCGGGGTCAACGCCAATCTGGCGCGGGATGTCGCGGTGCGCTGGGTACGTGAAGTGCCCGACGACTTCCACGCCCGCTTCAAGGCGCTGGCGCGCCGCTATCGCTACCTCATCCTCAACCAGCCGAGCCGGCCGGTGCTGGAGCGCGCCAACGTCACCTGGTGCCGCGACCCGCTGGATGCCGAAGCCATGCACCGTGCGGCTCAAGCTCTGGTGGGCGAGCACGACTTCTCCAGCTTCCGCGCCGCGGGCTGTCAATCCAAGACCCCCTGGCGCCATCTGCACTTCATCGAGGTGCACCGGCATGGTCCCTTGGTCGTCATCGACGTGCAGGGCAACGCCTTTCTGCACCATATGGTTCGCAACATCGTGGGCGCGCTGGTCAGTGTGGGGCGCGGCGAGCAGGACGATGGCTATCTGGCCGAACTGCTGGCGTTGAAGGATCGTACGCTGTCCGACGTGACGGCACCGGCCTGCGGTCTTCACTTCGTCGACTCGCTCTACGACGGCGCCTGGGGGCTGCCACAAGAGCCGCTGGGGCCCACTCTGCTGGCTTTTCTCGGCGAGTGGACCGGTGAGCGCGAGCTGCCGGACTGTCCCATGGTCGAGTTTCGGCGGGGGGAACCCCGGGCAAAGGGAGCGTCCGTGGCCGAGTGACCTGCCTCTAGGGGGCCACCGCCAGGCAGGCTGGGCTGCGACTTGGCATGGCTGGCTTATTTGCTACATTTTGTAAATGCTTGGTGATCTGAGTGCCATCGGACGGCTTCTGGGAGATCAGGAGCGTTGCCTGACGGCCTGCGGGAGGTCTATCCCCAGTGAGCGGCATCTGCGGAATCATTCGTCTCGATGGCGTCCCGGTCGGCCGTGCCGAGCTGGAAACGATGACGTCCCGTGCCGCCTATCGAGGTTTCGATGGCATCGAATATCACTGCCATGGGCCAGTGGGGATCGCGTGCCTGTCGCTGGATACCACCCCTGACGGAGCCGGCGCCTGCCGACCGGTGATCGAGCGGCACCAAGGCGTGATTTTTGCCGCCGATGCGCGCCTCGATAACCGCGATGCCTGTGTTGCCGTGAGTCCATTTCCCCACTCCATGAGTGCGACGGACGCCGAACTCATGCTGGACATGCTGCTCCATGCCGGCGGGCAAGGGCCTGCACGGCTGCTCGGGGACTTTGCCTATGCGCTGTGGGATCCTGCTCGGCTCGAGCTGCGCCTGGCCAGAGACCCCATGGGGATGCGTACCCTGTATTACCGTATCGAGACCGGGCGAGTGCTGTTCGCCACCGAGGTGCGGCAGATTCTGGCGCTGAAGGACGTACCGCGACGTTTGAACGTGCAGGCCGTCGGCTGGCACCTGTGTGGCATGCAGACACCACAGGGGCAGGTCTTCTATGAGGGTATCGAAGAGCTCAAGCCCGCCGAGGAAGTGACGATCGATCGGGCAGGGCGTAAGCGCAGTCGCTGCTACTGGGCTCCGGATCCAGAGCGTCGCTTGCGCTATCCCGATGAGAGAGTCTATGCCGAGCACATGCGTGAACTGCTGACCGAAGCAGTGCGCTGTCGCATGCGTGCCCGCGACCCGGTTGGCGTAAGCCTGAGCGGTGGGGTCGACTCCACCTGCGTGGCTTCAATGGCGGGCTGGCTGCGTGGCCAAGGGGCGGCAGTTCCCGCAATGCGCGCCTACAGTTGGGTCTTCTCCGAGCTGCCAGAGTGCGACGAGCGCGAGAACATCTACCGGATCGCGGATCATTTCGGTATGCCGGTGCATGAGGTGCCGGCGGAGGAGACCTATCCCCTGGTCGAGGATGCTCTCAACCAGCCTCACGAGGACGATCCCTTTTTCTCGATGTTTCTGCCGTTCATGGAAAAGTCGCTGTCTGCGGCTGCGGCCGACCGGGTCAGCGTGATGTTCTATGGTTTTCGCGGCGACGTGATGTGTGGCGGCAACGTCAACGACGTTCCCGGCATGCTGCTTGCTGGGCATTTTCGCGAGAGTTGCCGCGAACTATCGGCGCTGTCGCAGGTGTTCTCGCTATCCTGGCCTTCGACCCTATCACGCTACCTGGTGCGCCCCGTGCTGGCGGATACCCTGAGAGGCGGAGCCTTTGTCAGCGGCTGGCGCGCCTTGCGACGAGATGGCCCATCAGGCAGTGAAAAGAGCGACGCAGGGGCGCACCTGTTGCCGAGGGGGCCGATGAGGCGGGCGGCCGAGCATGTCTCCTCGGCGTTCCTGCACCAGGTCGGCCTGCCGCCGGTCGAGCCAGTGCGGGTGGCTGCACGGGTATGGCCGCACAGTGCGCCGCGAAATAGGTACATCCACATCTTTTCACCGCTCGTCACCCGCGGAGTGACGTATGCCGAGCGTGTCGCAGCTCAACATGGCGTGGGATTGGCCGACCCCTGGAGCGATAGACGCATCGCTGAATTCATACTTGCCTGTCCCCAGTACTGTGTCGACACCGCCAGCGAGGGAAAGCGACTGGCGCGACGGGCCATGGTCGGCATCATGCCAGCAGAAGCCATCCGGGCCGTTGGCAAGGTTTCCCCCGAACCTCTGTATCTCGGTGCGTTGCGTGACAAGGCCTATCACAAGGTCCTCGATCTGATGACGCACAGCCGCTGTGCTGAGCTCGGGTTCGTCGACGAAGCGATGCTGCGCGAGCGCTTCGAGCGTTTCGTGCGCGGCGATGTGCCCAACTTCGACCTCTGGCCAACCCTGTCGCTTGAAATCTGGCTGAGACGATTTTGGTAGTGGCACCAGCCGTTTGGCGAGACGATGCATGATGTAGCCACTACTTACCGAGCGATGAAAGCCAGACATTAACCTTTTGTAAACCACGCTTTTTTTGCATGGCTGTTAAATATGGACTGGCCTAGCCTGTCTCTGTAAGCAAAAGTATTTTCTAAACGTAAGTTAATGTTAGTAAATGTTATCAGGTTGGATCTGGGTGGTGACGTGAGTTCGCTACCCGGCAATGGAACTGATCGGAGGATCAGGCAATGAACGAGAGTAAGGAAATGCGTAGCGATGTCCGCCGTGAGTACAGCAGTCCCCAACTGACGCGGTGGGGAACCGTTGCCGATCTCACCCTGGTGGGACAGACCAGGCCGGGCGGTGACGTGCTGCCCGGGCAGGCCCAGGGTCGTCAGGGCGGCAGCGTCAACAGGCCCCGTAGGCGCAGGTGGTGGAGTTAAGCGGTCGGGTGTCTGACCTTGGCGCTGGCTAGCCCATGCAAAAGAGGATCGATGCCGTCCTGCTGCTCGATGGCCGCTGGCTCGTCGAGCAGCTGCTTGCCTTTACCCGGCAATCCGATCGGGAGTCTGCCCTGCAGACGCTCGCTGAGGGCATACAGGCCAACTCCCTGTGGCACAAACTGGATGGGGCCAGACTCGTGACACGAGCCTGGCCCCATCCTCTTGTTGCCGTGTTCGGTGACTTTTCGGCCAAGCAGCGCCTGCTCCTGGCCGATCTGGCGGCACAGCTCCACGAGGTGATCCCGCATCACCGCTATGTCGATTATGCCGCTGCCGAGCAGGCAGCGGAGCGGCTGGCGACCGCCCTCAGGCTGCGCTTCGGCCAGGAGGCCCTGTCACGCTTTCGCTATACCGCGATTCCCCGGGGCGGATGGATCGTGCTCGGCATGCTCTCCTACTTGCTGAATCTGCATCCCGAGCAGATCGGGGTGCCCGGTCCGTCAGGTCACGACTCCCAGGAGACTTGGGTGGTGGTGGACGACTGCGCCCTCTCCGGGGTGCGTTTCCAGCAGTTCCTGCAGCGCTGGAACCTGCCCGTCGTCATCTTCTGCCCGCTGTTCGCCCCTCGCGAGCTGTGCCTGGCCATCGAGCGGGCCGAGCCGAGGGTCGAGGCTTGTATCAATGCCGAAGACCTCAAGGATATCGCCCCTGTGCGGTTCGGCGAGGCCTATCCCCAGTGGCTCGATGAGCGTGAGCGGCAAATGGCGGGCGATGGCTACTGGAACGGCATTGCCGAGTACATTGCCTTTGCCTGGTGCGAGCCCGAAACGAAGTACTGGGATGTCGAAGCGGGATGTTTCAAAGCTGGCTGGAACGTTCTACCGCCGTCGCTATGCCTGAAGCGTCGCATGCAGGCCTCGTCGCAGCGTAGTAGGCGAAACGGCAGGGCGAGAGGGCTGGCGAGAGGGCCAGCGTGGGAGACGATCGACCGGCAGGCGGTGGGGCCTGGCCCCCTCAAGGCCAACGATCGCGTGCTGTGGGCGTCGTTCGGCGCCTCGCTGGCGGTGGCGCACTTTCCCATGGAGGCCGGCGAACCTACGGCCTGCTTGCAGCTTGATTCGACCGCGACCGAGATGTGGCGCGCCCTGCTGAGCACCGGCAGCCTGAAGGGGGCCGCGTCGCTGCTGCTGGAAAATTATGTCGTAGCGCCGGAAATGCTTCGCCAGGACCTGGCCTCGCTGATGGCGGAGCTCGAGGAAAGCGGCATCATGATTCAACATTGAGCGTGGTGGAACAGGGAGCGAACGTGGCATACCGATACTGGATCTATGGGCTCTGCCTGGAAACTGCTTACCGCTTCCGTACTCCCTTGACCGTGGCGCCCGCCACGGCAACCTGCGACCTGCGCTTTCTCTGTGTGCCGGGCGACCTTGGCGGGTCGGACGGCGATACCGCCGTTCCGCCATCTGCGGATGCCCTCTATCTGAGCCAGGAGAGGAACTGGTGCGGTGAGCATGTCCTGGAGATTTACGCCACGGCCGACGGCCGTCTGATGCGCTTTCCCGGCGTGGCGGACTTCCTGGTGAGCCCGGGACGGATCGTCTGTCGGCTGCATAACGCCGAACTCGGCTTCATGGTGGATCTCTGCCTGCTGGGGCATGTGATGTCCTACTACCTCGAGATGACCGGAGTGAGCGCTCTGCATGCCGGTGCCGTGGTGCACGATGGCCAGGCGGTGCTGTTCGCGGCGGATCGCCAGGGGGGCAAGAGTACTCTGGTCACTTCGCTGGTCGCGGCGGGCTTCCCTCTGCTCGCCGACGACATCGCCGCACTCGAGCCCTCGGCAGAGAAGGTTCTCTGCCGACACGCTTTCCCCCAGCTCAAGCTGACGCCGCAGCAGGCCCTGCGCTTCGTCGGCAGCGCCGAGGGTTTCGAGCTGGTGCATCCCGATTTCCCCAAGCTCAGCGTGCCGGCCGACAGGGTAGGAAGCATTGCCACGCAAGCGCTGCAGGTGGCGAGAATCTACCTGCTGGAGCGTCGCGCGCCCGACGACGCCGATGTCGCGATCCGCATGGAAGCGCTCGGTCCGGGCGAAGCGCTGATCCAGCTCGTGCGTCACTCCTTCCTGGCCGAGGCATTGGGAGAGCACGGTACGGTGGGGGCGCGCGGCGGCGAGCTGGAAACCGCGGTCCGGGTGCGTTTTCAGCGTCTCGCAGCCATCGCGCGCAACATGGTGGTCAAGCGCCTGTGTTATCCTAGCGGCTACCACCATCTTCCCGAGGTGCACCGTGCGGTGCTCGCCGATCTCGGGGAGGCGCAGGGCGTCGAACGACAGGCAAGTTGAGTCAGCAGCCTGTCGGAAATCCTGTTTTCTCGTGACGATCGGTCAACTCCGACAGGCAGCAAGGATGGACATGATTGACATACAAGCCGTGGGATACCGCACCCGGATCAAGTTCTGTGGCCTCAGCCGCGAGCAGGACGTGGCCGATGCCGTGGCCGCCGGCGCCGATGCGCTGGGCTTCGTGCTCTGGCCCGGTAGCAAGCGCTGCGTCGATGAGGCGCGCCTTGCCACACTGGCCGCACAGGTACCGGCCTTCGTCACTCGGGTAGGGCTGTTCGTCGATCAGGAGCCCGAGCTGATCGCGCGCAGTGCCGAGCACCTCGACCTGCTGCAGTTCCACGGTGACGAGACGCCGGCTTTCTGCGCCGGCTTCGGCCGGCCCTGGATCAAGGCGCTGCGCATGCGCGACGACCTCGACCTGCACGCTGCCGCAGAGGCCTATGCAGGGGCCCAGGCGCTGCTGCTGGATGCCTATCGTCCCGGCGTGCCGGGCGGCACCGGCGAGACCTTCGACTGGTCGCGAATCCCCGCAAACCTGGCAAAACCTGTTATTCTCGCGGGGGGACTCGGTCCGGACAACGTGGCGCAAGCCATTGAGCGTGTCCGCCCTTTTGCGGTAGACGTCTCCGGTGGCGTGGAAGCCGCACCTGGGCGCAAGGATCGCGGGTTGCTGGCGGCCTTTGCCGCGGCAGTGGCCCAGGCCGACCGCACGCACCGGGCGTGACCTGTATCCGTATTCCCGGGCTTGGCCCAACACCACTCCCATTCCCTTATGGCGACCCTATGAGGTGTCTTTAGTGAGCAAGTTCAGTGACCTGACCCGACTGCCGGACGCCCGCGGCCACTTTGGCCCCTACGGCGGCCGGTTCGTTTCGGAGACCCTGAGCTTCGCCCTGGACGATCTGGAGAAGACCTACATGCGTCTTCGCGACGACCCGGATTTCCAGGCCGAATTCGACTATGACCTGGCCCATTACGTGGGCCGTCCCTCTCCGCTCTATCATGCGGAGCGATGGTCGAAGAAGCTGGGTGGCGCACGGATCTGGCTCAAGCGCGAAGACCTCAACCACACCGGCGCGCACAAGGTGAACAACACCATCGGTCAGGCACTGCTGGCCAAGATGAGCGGCAAGCCGCGGGTCATCGCGGAGACCGGTGCCGGCCAGCATGGCGTGGCCACGGCCACCGTGGCGGCTCGCCTGGGTCTCAAGTGCGAAGTCTACATGGGCGCCGAGGACGTACAGCGCCAGAAGCTCAACGTCTACCGCATGCGCCTGCTGGGGGCCAACGTGATTCCGGTGGAGTCGGGCACTCGCACGCTCAAGGACGCCATGAACGAAGCGCTGCGCGACTGGGTGACCAACGTCGACGACACCTTCTACATCATCGGCACCGTGGCCGGCCCGCACCCGTATCCCATGCTGGTACGTGACTTCAACGCCGTGGTCGGCCGCGAGGCGCGCCGCCAGTCGCTGGAGGAGTTCGGCAAGTTGCCCGATGCGCTTATCGCCTGCGTCGGCGGTGGCTCCAATGCCATGGGCCTGTTCTATCCCTTCGTCGAGGATGACGAGGTCGCCATGTACGGTGTCGAAGCCGGTGGCGACGGCGTCGAAACCGGACGCCACGCGGCACCGCTGGCCTCCAACGCGCCGCGCGGCGTGCTGCACGGCAATCGCACCTACCTGATGTCCGATGAGGGCGGTCAGGTGTCCGACACCCATTCGATCTCGGCCGGCCTGGACTATCCGGGGGTCGGGCCCGAACACGCCCTGTGGAAGGACGTGGGCCGCGTGCAGTACGTGGCCGCCAACGACGATGCCGTGCTCGAGGCGTTCCGCGAGCTGACCCGCATCGAGGGCATCATGCCGGCACTGGAGTCGGCCCATGCGCTGGCCCACGCCAAGGTGTTGGCGCCGACCATGCGGCCCGACCAGAACATCGTGGTCAACCTTTCCGGCCGCGGCGACAAGGACATCATGACGGTCGCCAAGATCGACGGCCTGGAGTTCTGACGATGAATCGAATCGACAAACGCTTCGCCGAACTCAAGGCACAGGGCCGCCGCGCGCTGATTCCCTTCATCACCGCCGGCGACCCGGCGCCGCAATATACCGTCGGCTTCATGCACGCGCTGGTGGAGGCGGGGGCCGACGTGATCGAGCTGGGGGTGCCTTTCTCCGACCCCATGGCCGACGGACCGGTGATCCAGAAGGCCTGCGAGCGCGCCCTCAAGCACAACGTACGCCTGACCCACCTGTTCGAAATGGTGCGCGAGTTCCGCCAGCGCGACGGCGATACGCCCGTGGTATTGATGGGTTACCTCAACCCGGTGGAGCGCATCGGTCTCGAGGCATTCGCCGATCAGGCCTCCGCGGCCGGTATCGACGGCGTGCTGACCGTGGACATGCCGCCGGAGGAGGCCGACGAGTTCGGCCCCATCCTCAAACGGCACGGCCTGGCGTCGATCTTTCTCGTCGCCCCTACCACTTCGAGCGAGCGGGCCGCTACAATATGCGCCCACGGTGAGGGCTATCTCTACTATGTCGCGCTCAAGGGCGTGACCGGGGCCGCCACGCTGAATGCCGCCGATGTAGCCGAGCACCTGGCGCCGCTGCGAGGTCTGACCGAGCTGCCGCTGTGCGTCGGTTTCGGTATCCGTGACGGCGCCTCGGCCGCCGAGGTCGGCAAGGTCGCCGATGGCGTGATCGTCGGCAGCGCACTGGTCAGCCGGATTGCCGACAACGCCGAGCGGCCGGAAGCGATTGCCGATGAGCTCAAGGCGGTGCTCGGCGAGATGCGTCAGGCCCTGGATGCGTTGCCTGCCCGCTGAGCGCGCCCTTGCCCTGCTAAAGATTCGACTCATGACGCCCGGCACGACCGGGCGCAACAGCATACGGAAGCCTTTCTGACATGAGCTGGCTCGACAAGATTGTGCCCTCCATGGGGCGGATTCAGCGCAAGGACCGACGGGCCAGCGTGCCCGACGGCCTGTGGCGCAAGTGCCCGAAGTGCGAGGCGGTGCTCTATCTGCCCGAACTGGAGAAGCACCACAACGTCTGTCCCAAGTGCGACCATCACCTGCGTCTGACCGCGCGCAAGCGTCTCGACTGGTTCCTCGACAAGGAGGGGCGGGAAGAGATCTCGGCCGAGCTGGAGCCGGTGGATCGCCTCAAGTTCCGCGACTCCAAGAAGTACAAGGACCGCCTCAATGCGGCCCAGAAGGAGACCGGTGAGAAGGATGCCCTGGTGGCCATGCGCGGCAAGCTCGATGGCCTGCCCGTCGTGGTGGTGGCCTTCGAGTTCACCTTCATGGGCGGCTCGATGGGCGCCGTGGTGGGCGAGAAGTTCGTGCGCGCTGCCACCCTGGCCCTGGAAGAGCGAATCCCCTTCATCTGCTTCTCCGCCTCGGGCGGGGCGCGGATGCAGGAAGCGCTGTTCTCGCTGATGCAGATGGCCAAGACCTCGGCGGCGCTGGAGCGGCTGCGCGTGGCGGGTGTGCCTTACATCTCGGTACTCACCGACCCGGTGTTCGGCGGTGTGTCCGCTTCGCTGGCCATGCTCGGCGATCTCAACGTGGCCGAGCCCAATGCGCTGATTGGCTTCGCCGGCCCGCGCGTGATCGAACAGACCGTGCGCGAGAAGCTGCCGGAAGGTTTCCAGCGCAGCGAGTTCCTGCTCGAGCACGGCACGGTGGACATGATCGTGCCGCGCGGTGAAATGCGCTCGCGCCTGGGAGGCGTGCTGCGCAAGCTGACTCATCAGCCCCCCAGCGGCCTTGAAGAGAGTCTGCTTCACGAGCCGGACCTGGTCGACGAGGCCGAGCGTGCGGCGGCGGAAGAGGGCGAGATCATCGAGGCGGCCGAGCCGGATACGTCGGCAGATGTCGATACCTCGACCCCATCCGAGGATGCGGATGGTCGGCCCGATGCGGCGCGCTGAAGGCCCGTGATGCCCGCGACGACACCGCGTACGCTGGATGCCTGGCTCGAGTACCTGGAGCGTGTGCATCCGGTGGGCATCGATCTCGGCCTCGACAGGGTGGCCGAGGTGGCCCGCCGTATGGCGCTGCTCGATGAGCCTCTGGCGTCGCGCATCATCACCGTGGCCGGTACCAACGGCAAGGGTTCCACCGTCGCCATGATCGAGGCGCTGGCGCGCGCCCATGGCCTCTCAGTGGCCGCCTACACCTCACCGCATCTGCTGCGCTACAACGAGCGGCTGCGGTTCGATGGCAACGAAGCGGACGACGCTGCGCTGATCGCCGGCTTCGAGGCCGTGGAAGCCGCGCGCCTGACCGAAGAGCCCGTCAGCCTGACCTATTTCGAAGCCGGTACCCTGGCAGCTCTGTGGCTGATCGCACGGCGCCGCCCCGATCTCGCCGTGCTCGAGGTGGGGTTGGGCGGCCGGCTCGATGCGGTCAACGTCATCGACGCCGATGTCGCCGTCATCACTACCATTGCCCTCGACCACGCGGCCTTTCTCGGCAATGAGCTCGAAGGTATCGGTCGCGAGAAGGCCGGCATCATGCGCGCCGGTTGCCCGGCCGTGCTGGGCAGCCGCGAGCTTCCCGCAAGCGTGCGTCAGTCGGCCCGGGAGCGTGGGGCGCCTGTCAGCGCCCTGGGACCCGACTTCTATTGGCAGGCCGCTGCGGCAGAGGGCTGCTTCGACTGGCAGGGAACCGCACCCCAAGGGGGTATTCTAAGCCTTGATGGCTTGCCCGACCCGGGGTTGCCGCTGGACAATGCCGCAACGGCTCTGCAGGCCCTGGCGGCGGCCGGCATCGTGCTCGACGAGCGGTGCTGTCGAGCGGCCATGGCCGACGTGCGGGTGCCGGGTCGCATGCAATGGCTGGGGCAGTGGTGCCTGGACGTCGGCCACAATCCGCATGCGGCTGGCTACCTGGCGGGCCGGCTCGCGGCACAGCCATGTCGTGGGCGCACCTGGGTGCTGCTGGGCATGCTCGCGGACAAGGATGCCGACGGGGTGATAGAGGCGTTGGACAGCGTGGCGGATGAGTGGGTGACCGCCACCCTGGGTGGCGAACGTGCGCGCGAGGCGTCGGAGCTGGCAAGGCGTATCGAGGCGCATGGCGGTAAGGTCTCTTATCAGGCGGCAACGCCAGAGATCGGCGCCGAGTGGCTGGCCGAGCGGTTGGCCGCCGATGATCGGGTGCTGGTCTGCGGCTCCTTCTTCATGGTGGCCGCCATACTGACATGGAAGCAGGCACACGCGGCATAGCGGGGCAGGAGGGGATGATGAAATACGGAATGCGCGAACGAATCAGCGGGGCGGTCATCCTGATCGCCCTGGCCGTGATCTTTGTGCCGATGCTGTTCGACGAACCGGCTCCCCGCGACGAGCGCCCCCAGCCGGTACTGACCATCGAGCAGCCGGTGCCGGTGGAGCGGCGTAACGTGCCCGATCCGCAGCCGCCGGAGAGCCTTGGCCAGATTCGCTCTCCCGGCACCAGCCCGGCCCCGGCCGAACCGCAGCTGCCCCTGGAAGGCGTAGAGCCCGGCGCGGCAGCGCAAGTCGACCCGCAGCCGGCCGTGGCGGTTCAGCAGGGCGAGGCGGCTCAGCAGGGCGAAGCGAGTAGCGGCGCGCCACCGGCGGAAGCGCCACGGCAGGATCCGATTGCCGATCTGGCCCAGGCGGCATCCGAGCGGGTGGCAAGCAGCCCGCCGGCTGCCTCGAACCCCGAGCCTCAGACACCACCGGCCACGACCGCATCGCCCGGCGGCGAGTGGGCCGTGCAGGTGGGCAGCTTCGGTGAGGCAGGCAATGCCGAACGCCTGCAGGCGCGGCTCGAGGAAGAGGGGTTTCCCGTCTATAGCCGGCGGCGCGACAATAACATGACGACCGTATACGTGGGTCCCTTCGATTCCTCGGAGTCGGGCGAGCGGGCCATGAATACGGTGAAGGAACGTGCCAACCTTCAAGGGTTGCTGGTCAGGGTAAGAGATTGAAACGATGACGCTGACCTGGATCGACTGGGGCTTTCTTGCGGTATTAGCCGTTTCTACGCTGGCTGGCTTCATGCGCGGTCTGGTGCGGGAAGGCCTGGGGCTGGCGGCCTGGATCATCGCGCTGCTGGCCGCACGGTTGCTTGCCGAGCCGGTTGCCGACCTGCTTTCAGGCCTGATCGACAACCCCGATGGCCGGCTGGTGCTGGCCTTCGTGCTGGTCATCCTCGGCGTGGTGC
Organism: Billgrantia desiderata; assembly: GCF_900108215.1. Lineage (NCBI taxonomy): Bacteria > Pseudomonadati > Pseudomonadota > Gammaproteobacteria > Oceanospirillales > Halomonadaceae > Billgrantia > Billgrantia desiderata. Next base: position 292,330 of record NZ_FNVC01000002.1, read on the forward strand.
TGTTGTGCGGGATCGTCATCCGCATGGTGCATGCCGCCGTGGAGTGGGTGGGCATGGGCTTCTTCAATCGCGTGGCCGGCGCCTGCTTCGGTGTTGCCCGCGGCGCGGCGGTACTGGTGGTGGCCACCATCCTGATCAGCCTGACGCCGCTGGCGCAGCTGCAGGCGTGGCAGGAGGCCGAGCTTCGTCCCACCTTCGAGCAGATGCGCGACTGGGCGGTGAGTCAGCTCGAGGCCTGGGAAGGGCGCGTGCCCGAGGCCCCCGAGGCCTGGCGCAACATGCCGTTGCCCGAGCGTCGCGATGCCGGCGAGCCCGAGCCGGGCGCCCTGTGACCGGCGCACGCTGTGTGACTGTTTTGACACACTGTGCGACTGTTTTGAATAGTGCTTTTTCCAAGCCGGCTGCGGTCGGCACCCTGCAAGCGAGGTAAGGTGGAATGTGCGGTATCGTCGGCCTTCTGGCCAAGCAGACCGTGAATCAGGCGATCTACGACGCCCTGACAGTGCTGCAGCATCGTGGTCAGGATGCCGCTGGCATGATGACCTGGAACGAGGGCCGCTTTCTGCTGCGCAAGAGCAATGGGCTGGTGCGCGACGTGTTCCACACCCGCCACATGGCACGCCTGAAGGGCAAGCTGGGAATCGGCCATGTGCGCTATCCGACCGCAGGTTCCTCGAGCGAGGCGGAGTCGCAGCCGTTCTACGTCAACTCGCCCTACGGCATCGCGCTGGCCCACAACGGCAACCTGACCAACTCGGAGCAGATCAAGCAGGAGCTGTTCACCTCCGACCTGCGTCACATCAATACCAGCTCAGATTCGGAAGTGCTGCTCAACGTCTTTGCCCATGAGCTGGGCAAGCAGGGGCTGCATCTCGCGCCTGGTGACATCTTCGATGCGGTGCGCCGCGTGCATCGTCGCTGCCGTGGCGGCTATGCCGCGGTGGCGATCATCAACGGCGTCGGCCTGGTGGCCTTCCGTGACCCCCACGGCATTCGCCCGGTGGTGTTCGGCACCCGCGACGAGGGCAACGGCCAGGAGGTGATGATCGCCTCCGAGTCGGTGGCGCTCGACGTGGGCGGCTTCGAGCTGCATCGCGACCTGGCTCCGGGCGAGGCGATCTTCGTCGATATGAACGGCAACATTCATACCCAGTCGTGCGCCGATGCGCCGCTGTTGGCACCCTGCATCTTCGAGCATGTCTACCTGGCACGCCCGGACTCGATCCTCGACGGTGCCTACGTCTACGGCACCCGCATCCAGATGGGGCGCAAGCTGGGCGATCGCATTCGCAGCGAGTGGCCCGACCACGACATCGACGTGGTGATCCCGATTCCCGATACTTCGCGCACCTCGGCCCTGGAGCTGGCACAGCATCTGGGAGTGACCTATCGCGAAGGCTTCATGAAGAACCGCTACATCGGGCGTACCTTCATCATGCCCGGCCAGACCCAGCGCAAGAAGTCGGTGCGTCAGAAGCTCAACGCCATCGGCGTCGAGTTCAAGGGCAAGAACGTACTGCTGGTGGACGATTCCATCGTGCGGGGCACCACCTGCAAGCAGATCATTCAGATGGCCCGTGAGGCCGGTGCCAACAAGGTCTATTTTGCCTCGGCGGCGCCACCGGTACGCTACCCTAACGTGTATGGCATCGACATGCCGGCGGCCTCCGAGCTGATTGCCCACGGTCGCAGCGAAACCGAGGTGGGCGAGTTGATCGGTGCCGACCGCATCTTCTATCAGGATCTCGACGACCTCAAAGCCGCCTGCCGCGAGGTCAATCCCAATCTCGACCAGTTCGACTGCTCCGTCTTCGATGGTCGATACATCACCGGAGACATCGACGCCAGCTATCTGTCGGCTCTCGAGGCCTCGCGCAACGACGCGGCCAAGCAGCAGCAGAGCGTCGGCGCCCACGCACTGGTGGGCATGCACAACCAGGATGACGACATCGACGACTGAGGCTCACCATGCACGACGAGACGACACCCGATCCGGCCTGGGCTCTGGAAACTCTGGCGATTCGTGCCGGCCACCAGCGTACCCACGAGCAGGAGCATGGCGAGCCGATCTTCCCCACGTCGAGCTTCGTCTATGGCAGCGCCGCGGAAGCGGCGCGCAAGTTTGGCGGTGAGGAGCAGGGCAACGTCTATTCGCGTTTCACCAATCCCTCGGTGCATACCTTCGAGCGACGCCTGGCGGCGCTCGAAGGCGGTGAGCGCTGCGTGGCGACGAGTTCCGGCATGGCCGCGATTCTCTCCACGGTGCTTGCCCTGCTGCAGGCCGGCGACGAGATCGTCGCTTCGCGCTCGCTGTTCGGCTCCACCGTCAGTCTGTTCGACAAATACTTCGGCAAGCTGGGCATCATCACTCGCTACGTCGAACTCTCGGACCTGGCGGCCTGGGAGGCGGCGATCACGCCCAACACCCGTCTGCTGTTTGCCGAGACGCCCTCCAACCCGCTCTCGGAGGTGGTCGACATCGCCGCGTTGGCCGAAATCGCCCACCGTCACGAAGCGCTGCTTGCCATCGACAACTGCTTCCTCACGCCCGCATTGCAGCAGCCGCTGACGCTGGGCGCCGACCTAGTGATCCACTCCGCGACCAAATACCTCGACGGTCAGGGCAGGGCAGTGGGCGGGGCCGTGGTGGGGCGCAACAAGGAGCTCGAGGAGGTCTTCGGCGTGGTGCGTACCTGCGGTCCGTGCCTGAGTCCGTTCAACGCCTGGATCTTCACCAAGGGACTGGAGACGCTAAGCCTGCGCATGCGGGCGCACTGTGGAAATGCCCAGGCGCTGGCCGAGTGGTTGCAGGTACACCCGGCCGTGGCGCGTGTGCATTACAGCGGCCTGCCCGACCATCCGCAGCACGAGCTGGCCGGACGGCAGCAGGCCGGCTACGGGGCGGTGCTGGGCTTCGAGGTGAAGGGGGGGCGTGAGGCGGCCTGGTCGGTCATCGATGCCACGCACATGCTGTCGATCACCGGCAATTTGGGCGACGTCAAGACCACCATCACCCATCCTGCCACCACCACTCACGGGCGGCTCTCTCCGGCGCAGAAGGATGCGGCCGGTATTAGCGAGGGCCTGATTCGTGTGGCGGTAGGTCTCGAGTCGATCGAGGACATTCGCCTCGACCTGGCCCGCGGGCTCGATGCATTGATCTGACCTGGAAGTTGCCTGCCGCCGCGAGGGCGGCAGGCCTGTTCCTGGTGTACAGGCAATTTTTGCGAACGAAGCGTTCGGCTTTTTTCAGCGCAAGCGGATGATGCGCTGCGGTATGCTGCCCTCCATCGAAAACGAAGCTCAAGGGGAGCGACGAGATGTGGCGCAACACCCGTACAGGCTGGGGGCTGGTCAGCATCGCCTTGCACTGGCTCAGTGCCCTGACCATCGTCGGCCTGTTCGTGCTCGGCTGGTGGATGACCGGACTGGGCTACTTCGACCCCTGGTATAATCTCGCGCCTTGGTGGCACCGCTCGCTCGGTATGCTGCTGCTGTTCGCCACGCTGCTGCGTATCCTATGGCGACTGTTTCAGCCGACTCCTCAGGCTCAGGGCAGTCGTTTCGAGCGCATCGCGGCCCACCTCGGTCATATCGCGCTCTACGTTCTGATGCTTACGGTCATGATCAGCGGCTACCTGATCTCCACTGCCCGCGGGCGTGGTATCAGCGTATTCGACTGGTTCGAGGTGCCGGCGTTGATCAGCGGCCTGCCCAACCAGGCGAGCATTGCCGGTGACATTCACTGGTACAGCGCTCTGGCCCTGATGCTGTTGGCGGCAGGCCATACCATGGCCGCCCTGAAGCATCACTTCATCGATCGTCACGATACCGTCTTGCGTATGCTGAACCCGGCACGTACGCGTCGCCGTTGAACGTCTGCGCCTTCGGGCGCCATCACCAAGGAGAGACCCATGTTCAAGAAAGCCGCACTCGCTACTGCCCTTAGCACCGCTGCCCTGGCCACGGCTGGCCAAGCCCTGGCGGCAGAGTACGTCGTGGATACCGAAGGCCAGCATGCCTTCATTCAGTTCAAGATCAACCACCTCGGCTACTCATACATCCTCGGCAACTTCGAGGAGTTCGAAGGTCGTTTTTATTACGACCCCGAGGACCTCGGAGCGTCCAGCGTCGAGATGGAAGTGCAGGTCAACAGCCTCAACAGCAACCACGCCGAGCGTGATCGCCACTTCCTGAGCGACGACTTCCTCAGCGCCGGCGACTACCCGACTGCGACCTTCGTTTCCACCGGCTTCGAGCCCACCGGTGACAACGAAGGCGTGCTGACCGGCGAGCTTACCCTCAAGGGCGAGACGCGCGAAATCGAGATGCCGGTCACTCTGGTCGGTGAAGGTGAGGATCCCTGGGGCAGCTATCGGGCCGGTTTCGAAGGCTCGACCATGCTGACGCTGGCCGATTTCGGCATCGACATGAGCGATTTCCCCGAAGTGATGGAAGAGCTTGAGCTTTACGTCACCTTCGAGGGCGTGCGCCAGTAACGCTGCGACGGCTCTCACCCGATCGCTGAGCCTCCCGGCCATGAGCCGGGGGGCCGGTAATACACCTGAATATCGGCTACCATGCAGGCCCCTGTGATCCCTCGCTGCTGCTGGAGTCTGCCATGGCTGCTCATTTCCCCTCGTTGCGTCGCCTTTGGCATGCTGTCGAACATCTGTTGGGCCTGGGTGGCAAGGCTCGCCCGGGAGACAAGCGCTTTCGCGCGCTATTGGAAGAGCTGCCCAACATCGCCGTTCAGGGCTACGACCGCGACAGGCGAGTGATCTACTGGAATGAAGAGAGCGTGCTGCTCTACGGTTACCGCACCGAAGAGGCCGTAGGGCGAAGGCTCGAAGAGCTCATCATACCCGATGCGATGAAAGCGGATGTGGTTCGCCTGCACTCTGCCTGGTTGTACGAGGGCCGGTCGATACCATCGGGGCGTCTGGTATTGCAAGACAAGCAGGGGCGTCCGGTTCCTGTCTATTCCTATCATGTCATGTTCGATGAGTTCACCGAGAATCCTGTCATGTTCTGTGTCGATGTTCGTATCGATGCCACGGTCGCGGCATCCTCTACCGGGGTATCGTCCCGCCTTGCAGATACGGAGTCGCAGCTGCAGTGACGACTCGTTCATCGCCCAACGGGCCCACGCTGCGCCTTGGTCCGGTGCTATGGCGCCAGACCTGGCCGATGACCATTGGCGTGCTGGCACTGTTGGGCTTCCAACTGGTGGACAGTGCCTTCGTGGCTCGCCTGGGCACGGCGCCCTTGGCCGCCCAGTCGTTCACTTTTCCGCTGACCTTTCTCATCATCGGCGTGCAGGTGGGGCTTGGCATTGCCATCGCCGCCCTGATCTCACGAGCACTGGGTGCCGGAGAGGTCGCACGGGCACGACGCCTGGGAACTCTGGTGGTGTCGGTGGGCAGCGTGACCATAGCGCTGCTGGCCATCGTGCTGTGGTGGGCCCAGGTGCCGATCTTCACCCGCCTTGGGGCCGATGTGACAACGCTGCCGCTGATTCGCGCCTACTGGGCGCCTCAGCTGTTTGCGGCCTGGCTGGGGGCGGTGCTCTATTTCATCTACAGCCTGTTCCGCGCTCACGGCGATACGCGCCTTCCCGGCAAGATGATGGTGGTCACCAGCCTGGCCAACCTGGTGCTCGATCCCTTGCTGATCTTCGGTGTCGGCCCCTGGTCGGGGCTCGGGCTTCCGGGGGCGGCCTGGGCCACTGCCATAGCCTTTGGCTGCGGATTGCTGGTCGTGGCAGGGCGGTTGCGTCACAACGACTGGCTTTCGCGAAGCGGACTCAAGCAAGAGCTGGTGGTTTCGGCGCGTCCCTTCATCGGTATCGCCGGACCCGCCATGATCGGTCAGTTGATGCCGCCATTGGCGGCGATGCTCGCCATCTCGGTGGTGGCCGGTCTGGGAGAAGCTTCGGTGGCGGCCTGGGGATTGGCAAGCCGGCTCGAGACGCTGGCTCTGGTCGTGGTCCTGGCCATGACCATGTCGTTGCCACCTTGGCTGGGTCGTTGCTACGGTGCGGGCGACTGGCCGCAAATTCGGGCGCTGATACGTCTGGCGCTGCGAGTGGTGGTGGTGTGGCAGCTTGGGCTCGGTCTGGTGCTGGCGCTTCTGGCTCCGTGGCTGGCGCAACTGCTGGGCGGGAGTCCGGCGGTGCGCGGGGATCTTACCTTGCTGATTCGCTTTCTGCTGCCAAGCTACGCTGCGCTGGGCGTCTGCATGTTGGTGGTCTCTGCCGGCAACGCCTTGGGTTGGCCATTGAGGGCCATGCTGATGTCGGCGGCAAGACTGTTCGTTTGTTATCTCCCCTGCCTGTGGTTGGGAGCCTGGCTCGGTGGGCTTGCCGGTCTGGCCATGGGAGCCGCGCTGGGGAACGTGTTGGCAGGGCTGATGGCGTGGCAGCTGATGCGACGCTTACTGGTGCGAAGGGGGTGGGATGGCCGGCCCGAGTCGAAACTTTTGGCTCGTGAGCGAACCTGAGGCGCTATATGCTGTCAGGGTAAGGACGTAGTGGCTCGACCGGCACGAGCCATGAAAGCAACTCTGATGGAATGGAGTAACCAATGAAGCTCACCAAATTTGTGGCAACTCTCGCGCTCACCCTGGGCATCGCTGGCGCTGCGGCAGCACAGCAGATGCAGGCTCCGCCCCAGGGCGACCAGGTGGATCAGCTCGACCAGTTGCTCGATCTGGACGAGAATCAGCAGCAGGAAATCCGTGGCTTGCTCGACGAGGCGGAGCGCCAGCTGGCACCCAAGGAGCAGGAGGCTCAGGCGCTGCAGGCGCGTCTCGGTGAGTACGTTGGCCCCGATTTCGATGAGAATGCCATCCGCCAGGATGCTGCGCGGCTTGGCGACCTGACCGGTGAGATTACTGCCGAGACGGTACTGCTGCAGTCCCGTATCGAGGCGGTGTTCACCGATGAGCAGCGTCAGCGTCTGGATGAGGCGATTGCCCAGCAACAGCAGCAGATGCAGGACCTGCAGGATCAGATGCAGCAGCAGGGTGGCGAACAGCCCGCCCAGCCCATCCAGTAACTGTCTGACCTGGCAGGCTCGTCGATGACGAGTTGAGACAGCGGCTTCGCTCATGAAGGCGCTTCTTGCTGCGCAAAAAGCCCTGTCACTCGACAGGGCTTTTTGGTTGCAGGGCCAGTGGGGCGTCGTCAATCGGCGGAAGAGGGTTGGCGGTTGGATGCGGAATTGGCTGAGTATGGGGTGGCCAGCTTCTCCTGCTGCCAGGCGAAGTAGAGGAACAGCGCGCCCATTACCAGGTAGCCCAACGTGAAGTCCCAGGCGGCGTTGAAGGCCAGCTTGGGCGCATGCATCAGGCCGACGAAGGAGAAGGCGGCCGCGACTCCAGCGAAAGCGGCGGCGCGGCGGAACTGGTGATCGATGACCGAAACGGTCATGGCGCCGATGAGGATGGCCATGAACATGGCCCCCTGGCCCAGCGGCACGATACCTGACGATATGCCTGCGACCGTCTCGCCGGCGGCATTGTTGAAGCGGGTCATCACGTAGTTGGCGAAGTAGGGCAGCATGGCCAGCGCCACGGCAGGATAGTAGCGCGTATCGTTGCTCTGAAAAGCAGTAGCGATCATCGACATGCCGACGAAGACCAGGATAGGGGCAACCACCGAGACCGGGATGATGGCCGCCAAGGCGGCGATCAGGCCGAACATGGTGGCCAAGGCGTAGACCGCGCCATTGAGAATGCTGTAGCCGCGTCCTGCCCCCATCCATTTGGCGCCAACCGTGGCGATGTAGACGGTGGTCGGGAAGACGCCGCCGAACAGCGCGCCGATCATGGTGCCGGCTCCATCCACGGCCTGGCATTCGCGCACGTCATACTTGTCGCCCGCGGCTTCCATCGCCTCGACGTTGTTCATGGTCTCGATGGCGTTGTACAGCGTGATCGGCAGTACCACCGTGAGCACTGCCAACATTCCGGTGAACAGCAGCCCCAGCCCCTCGAACCAGGCCATGTTGGGCAGCAACGGGTAGAACCCGAGATGGGTGAAGGCGTCGCTGAATCGCTCGCCGCCGGCGTCGCCGATCAGGTAGGCCATGGCGGTACCGAGGACGATGGCGAACAGCGAGGTAGGCAGGCGGAACGGCATGGCGACTCGGGCTACCAGGCCGACGATGATGATCGCCAGCACCAGCAGGCCGATCACCGGCATTTCCAACGTCTTGAACAGCATCTCGCCGGCGATGAAGGTCAGCGCCACCCCGGCCACGGCGCCGAGCATGGCCGCGCGGGGCAGGTGGTACTGGACCCAACGGCCGATGAGACTCACGGCGGCCTCGATGGCACCACTGATGAAACAGGCGGCCACGGCAACCTTCCAGGCCAGCGCGGCATCGCCGGTGAGCTGTTTGGCAGGCAGCAACACGCCGAACAGGAAGACGAACATCACCGGGGTGGAAATACCGTAGGAGAGCGCGGTGACGTCGCTGCGATTTTCCTTGCGTGCCAGGCGGGCCGCGCTCCAGGCATAGTAGAAGTTACCCACCATCACGGCGACGGCGGCTCCCGGGAGCACCTGGCCGAAGACGATGGAGGCGGGGAAGCCCATACCCAGCATGGTGATCGCAATGATGACGAAGTTCGCGATATTGTTTTGAAAAAGGGCGAAGAAGGCGTCGGTATCCTCCTTCTTGTACCAGGGATAGTGCACAGGGGAAGCCGCCATGGTGAGCCTCTTATGAGTTGGGTTTGTATACAAGGCGTGTTCAGTCTGGCCTGAGTCTGACTGATCGGTCAAGACTGCCTTTGTCGTATACTGCTGTAACGGTTCTGAGTGTCCATGTTCATAGGCGTCTGGAGAGGAGAAATACCGATGAGCTCAGAGGAGAGCTGTGTCGTTCGCCACTTCCGTTATTACCACCCGGTGTCAGACGAGGACGTCATGCTGCTGGCCCGGCTGGAAGATAGCGCTACGCCGTTACGGGCCGGTACTGTCTTGTGGGAAGAGCGAGACGAGGCTCATGAGTTCTGCACGCTAAAGCATGGCTGGGCATTCTCCTACCGCGAATTGGAAAACGGGACTCGGCAGATCCTGGAGATCTACCTGCCGGGCGACATCATCGGTCTGCGGGAGTTCGCCTTCTCCCAGCGCCTGGCCGGCGTTCAGATGGTCGAGGATGGTGAGGTTTGCTTCTTTCCCCATCGCCATATCGTCGATATCTTTCGCCAGTCGTTCACTCTGACCTCGATCCTGTTCGCCATCGCCAGCCACCAGCAGGTGATGATCACCGAGCGCCTGGTCAATCTGGCCCGCCGCAATGCCCGTCAGAAGCTGGCTCACTTCCTTCTGGAGATGATTCAGCGCCTCAGGCAGACCCAGGCCGACGGCAGCGAGAGTTTTCGTCTGCCGCTGTCTCAAGAGATCCTGGCGGATCTGCTGGGACTCAGCCCGGTGCACGTCAGCCGCACTTTCACCGCGCTGAACGACGATGGGTTGGTGTTCCGCGACCGTTATCAGGTGCAAATACCCGATCTGGAGGCGCTGAAGCAAGAGGCGGGGTTCGATGACCGCTATCTGATCGAGAACATGCGTCCGCTGTTCGATGCCAAGAAGGCTGACGGGAACCGTGGCCCTGACGCCTGAACGCAATGCCCCGGCCTGAGCCGGGGCATCGATATCGGCGAGTGCAGCCTAGTTGACGGCCGCGATGGCCTTGGCCAGGTAGGGCAGGTTCTCGTGGGAGAAGCCGGCCACGTTGGCGCGACCCGAGCGCACCATGTAGATACCGAACTCGTCGCGCAGGCGGTCGACCTGCTCGGGCTTGAGCCCGGTATAGGAGAACATGCCGCGCTGCTCGGCCACGCAGGCGTATTTCTGGTCGAGTCCGTAGGGCTTGAGTGACTCGACGAAGTCGCGCCGCAGGGTATTGATGCGGTCGCGCATTTCGGTGAGTTCCTCGCGCCATAGGGCGGCCAGTTCGGCGGAGTGCAGGATCTCACTGACGATGGCGCCGCCGTGGGCCGGCGGGTTGGAGTAGTTCTCGCGCGCCACGATAGCCACCTGTGAGCGTACGTTCTCCATCTGCTCGCTGTTCTTCGCCACCATGATCAGGCAGCCGGTACGCTCGCAGTAGATGCCGAAGTTCTTCGAGCAAGAGCTGGTGATGATGACCTCGTCGAGGTTTTCGGCCATCAGGCGCACGCCGTAGGCATCCTCGTCGAGGCCTTCACCGAAGCCCTGATAAGCGAAGTCGATCAGCGGCAGCAGGTTGCGTTCGCGTACCACTTCGAGAATCTGCTGCCACTGCCCGCGGTCCAGGTCGAAGCCGGTGGGATTGTGGCAGCAGGCGTGCAGCACGATGACGTCGCCGGCGGGAATTTGCTTGACGGCTGCCAGCATGCCCGCGAAATCGAGGCGGTTTTCAGCGTCGACGTAGGGGTACTTGTGCAGCTCGATGCCCGCCGCCTTGAAGATGCCGTGGTGGTTCGGCCAGGTGGGATCGCTCACCCAGATGCTCTTGCCGGGAAGCTGGGTGCTGATAAAGTCGGCGGCCAGTCTCAGGGCGCCGGTGCCGCCCGGAGACTGAGTGGCACTGGCGCGCTTGGCGGCAAGCACCGGTGAGTCCTGGCCAAGTACCATGGGCAGAACCACTTCGCCATACTGGGGCGCGCCGTGGGAGCCGATGTAGGTCTTGGTGGTTTCGTTCTTGAGCAGCAGGGCCTCGGCTTCCTTGACGGCGCGCATCACCGGGGTGTTGCCTTGGGCGTCCTTGTAGACACCGACGCCGAGATCGACCTTCTGAGGATTGGTGTCCTTCTTGAAGGCCTCGATCAGGCCGAGGATGGCGTCCCCGGGAACCCGCTCAATATGTTCGAACATTTATTTCGCTACCTCGTCGGTTCTGGCGGCAAGTATGAAGTCGTTGCGATGCAGGCCCTTGATCTTGTGGGTCCACCAGTTCACGGTGACCCTGCCCCATTCGGTCAACAGCGCCGGGTGATGGCCAGCGGCCTCGGCAATCTCGCCCACGCGATTGGTGAACGCCAGCGCCTGACGAAAGTCGGGGAAGGTAAAGACCCGCTCAAGCTGCATGATGCCATTGCGCTCGACAATCTGCCACTCGGGCACCTCGGGTTTGAACAGCCTGATCTCCGCTTCCGACACGGTGGGGGAGTGGTTGCGGCAGGCTTCGCAGGGCTGACGCGAGAGCTGGGTCATGCCGGGTCCTCCTGAGGCGCTTGGCCACGGTTGGTCACTGTATGGCTACGCTGTAGTGAAGGGTGGGATACGAGCCGAGGCCGGTCCATCGATACGGGACTCGTCAGGGAGTCGATGCCAATGTATCAGCATAGCGCCTTGCCGTTGTGGCTCAAGCTACTGTTCACCGGTTGGATCCTGTTCTGGGCGCCGGCCTTTGCCGTGATGCTGGGCGTGCAGAACTACTTCTGGCTGTGCAATGTCGCCAGCTTCCTGATCCTGGTCGGCCTGTGGCTGGAAAGCCGCCTGCTGCTGTCGATGCAGTGGCTCTCGGTGGCGCTGGTAGGGGCCTTCTGGACACTGGATGTCGGCGTGGCCTGGTTGACCGGGGTACATCCGATCGGCGGCACCGAGTATATGCTCGATCCCGAGCATCCCTGGCTGGCCAGGGTGCTGTCGCTCTATCATCTGATTTTGCCGCTGGTCGCGGGCTACGCCGTGCTGAAGCTGGGCTATGATCCGCGCGCCCTGAGATGGCAGACGTTGCTGACCTGGTTGCTGCTGCCGCTCACTTATCTGTTCACCGAGCCCGAGCGCAACATCAACTGGGTGCACGGACCTTTTGGCACCCAACAGCAGTGGGCCGATCCGCTGCTGTACCTGCTACTGCTGGCCTTGGCCTGGCCACTCGTGCTTTATCTGCCGCTGCATGTCGTGATGCGCTGGTGGCAAAAGCGACGTAGCGCCAACTGAATACAAGCCTCAACTGACGACGCGATTGCGCCCTTGACGCTTGGCGGCATAGAGACTGCGGTCGGCCCGCTCGATCAAGGCGTCTCTCGGCTCTCCCAGGCGGTACTCGGCAAGACCGATGCTGGCGGTGAGCTGACCGGACGAGATGCCGAAGTCGTACTCGGCAATCTCGCTACGCAGGCGCTCGGCGAGGGGGCCGCTGGCGACCAGTGGGGTCAGCGGCAGGACCACGGCGAACTCTTCGCCCCCCAGGCGGCCGATGACGTCCTCCTCGCGTAGCAGGTCATGACACAGGGTCGCGAATTCGGCGAGCACCTGATCGCCCTGGAGATGGCCCCAGGTGTCGTTGACCCGCTTGAAGTGATCCAGGTCGATGAGCATCAACGACAGCGGGCTACCGTGCCGGTTGCTCCTGGCGATCTCCTCGTCCAGGCGCGACATCAGACGCCGACGATTGGCCAGTCCGGTCAGGTCGTCGGTATCCGAGAGCTTGCGCAGCCTTGCCTCTTCGGCCATCTGTTCGGTGATATCGATCATCAGGCCATGCCAGAGCACGCCGGTTGCCGAGTCTTCGGGCTGGGCGCGCAGCGCGACCCAACGATAGCGGCGCCCTGAGAGGCGGATGCGAAACTTGGTGGCAATGGGAATGCGCCAACGCGCCGAGCGCTCGATGGCGGCCATGACACGAGGATGGTCCTCCGCATCCAGGCGGTCGAGCATGTGACGCGCATCCTGGCTCAGAGCGTGACGGTCGATGCCAGGCAGGCTGGTGCCGCTTCCGGCCAGGTAGGGGAAGTGCATGTGACCGGTTGGGTCACGATGAAACTGAAAGATGACGCCAGGCAGGCGTTCAGCGAAATCGTGCATGCCGATCGGCTCATTCAGCCCCCCACCCGTCATGGCATTGTCGTGAGGCATGCGGGTGTCCCTTGGTTTCCTGCTGCATACATTGCAAACAAGCTGTTGTTATATAACGGCTCGGCGTAGTGCCTCAGGTAGGATGGCAGCGCGACGAGCGCCTGCATCGGGGTAGAGCCGTTTGGCGAAGGCCCTAATATACGATGTAACAGTGGGTAAATCACCTGTCTAAGGTTGTAAGAAATTGCCCATACGTTTTGTAAGCCATCCTTGACCGTATGCCGTTCTCTCAGCGCGGCGCGTCGTATCTCTCGCTGCGCCCGCGGGAAAACACCACTTGCCAGAGCTGGATGTCGCGCGCGCGAAAGGCGCCGGCACATACCGACAGGTAGTAGCGGAACATGCGTTCGATGCGCTTGGAGTAACGGTCGGCTATCTCGTGCCAACGGGCATCGAAGTTGTTGCGCCAGGCCATCAGCGTCTTGTCATAGTCAGGGCCGAAGTTGTGCCAGTCTTCGAGCAACAGCAGGCCTTCGCTGGCGTCGGCGATGTGTCGTGCCGAGGGCAGCACGCCGTTGGGGAAGATATAACGGTCGATCCAGGGGTCGACGGTGATCTCGGAGCTGTTCGAGCCGATGGTATGCAGCAGGAAGAGGCCCGTGTCGGCCAGTAACTTCTCCACGGTGTGGAAATAGGTAGCATAGTTGCGGTGGCCGACATGCTCGAACATGCCGATGGAGACGATGCGGTCGAAGCATCCTTCGAGTTCGCGGTAATCCATGAGGCGAATCTCGACGGGCAATCCGGTGCAGCGCTGCCGGGCCAGCTCCGCCTGCTCGCGGGATATGGTGATCCCGGTGACGGAAACATCATGGTGGCGGGCCGCATACTCGGCGAAACTGCCCCAGCCGCAGCCGATGTCCAGCACGTGCATGCCGGGACGCAGCTCCAGCTTGCGGCAGGCCAGTTCGAGCTTGGCGAGCTGTGCCTCGTGAAGCGTGGTGGCCTCTTTCCAGTAACCACAGGAGTAGCACATGGTCGGGTCGAGCATGCGCTCGAAGAGATCGTTGCCGAGATCGTAATGGGCTTCGCCGACCATGTAAGCGCGAGCCTTGCTCTGCAGATTGAGCAGCCCCGCCTGCAGCCGGTACATGATGCGATCGGTGGTTGGACGGGCGCGTTCGCCGAGGCCGTGTCGGAGCAGGCGGCAGGCCAGTTCGTCGAGGCTTTCGCACTCCCACCAGCCGTCCATGTAGGACTCTCCCAGCCCCAGGGAGCCCTGGCGCAAAATGCGCGAGCAAAAGTCGGGATGATAGATCTGAGGATCCCACGGGGCATCGCCGTTCAGGGTCACTCCCGACCCCGCCAGCAGGGTAGTGAGCATTCGCCGGGTACGGTTGTCAGGCAGGGAGATGGGACCAATGCGTTGTTCGATTGTCATGGATTCCTCCGGTCCATCGATTTAGGGCTTGGTCGTTGTCGTCACCTGAATCGCCACATGGCAGGATTTGCCGTGCAATCGCAAGGGCCTGCATTAGGCAAGAGCATAGTTCAGAAGATAGCCCACGCGGCGAAGAAGGGTTAACGCTTCCAGGCTGGTATAATCGCCGCTCAACTCGTCGTCGGAGTGCTGTAACGTGTCCTGTGATTCACCGCTGATCATCGCCCTCGATCACTCTTCCCTCGATGCCGCCCTGTGTCTGGCCGACCGGCTCGACCCTGCGCGCTGTCGCCTCAAGGTGGGCAAGGAGCTGTTCACCCGCAGCGGCCCGGAGATCATCGAGGCGCTCCACGGGCGTGGTTTTCAGCTTTTTCTCGATCTGAAGTTCCACGACATTCCCAACACCGTTGCCGGGGCCGTGCAGGCCGCTGCCGAGCAGGGCGTGTGGATGGTCAACGTGCATGCCAGCGGTGGGCGGCGCATGATGGAGGCGGCGCGTGAGCGGCTCGACCGCCACGGCCTCGGGACGCATCTGATCGCGGTGACGGTGCTGACCAGCATGACGGGTGAGGATCTCGCCGAGGTTGGCGTTGCCGCGCCGGCGGCGGAACACGTCGAGCGTCTGGCCCTGCTGACCCGCGAGTGCGGCCTGGATGGCGTGGTCTGCTCGGCTCAGGAATCGACCAGGCTGCGGCAGCTGTGTGGCACCGATTTTCTCAAGGTGACGCCAGGCATCAGGCCACGCAGTGCCGAGCATGGCGATCAGCGCCGCGTGATGACTCCGGCCGAGGCCATGGCGGCGGGAAGCACGCACCTGGTGATCGGTCGGCCGATCACTCAGGCGCAGGACCCCATGGCGGCGCTGCAGGCCATCGAGCAGGAACTGGCGGCAGGCTGAGGCCCGGGCGCTCACTCCCCCTCGATGCCGGTGATGGGGCGAGTGGTGCCCCAACTGCGACAGCTGGGGCACTGCCAATGCAGCGGCTGGCCGGCGAAGCCGCAGCGTTGGCAGCGATGGCGTGGACGAACCGCCAGCAGGGCATGGGTGTGCTGTTTGAGCAGCTGCAGCCTGTTGTCGGGCGCACCACGCTCCTGCTGCTGGTGCTGATAGAGATCCAGCAGGTAATCGAGCGCGCCCAGGCTGGGGGCACGGTTGAGCTGTTCGCTGACCAGATCGATGGCCACCTGCATGCCGAGTCTTCTGCGCTGGGTTTCGGCCAGCAGAATGATCAGGCTGGTGACGTGGGCGCGCTCCAGCAGCTCCTCGAGGCAAGATACCAGACCGGACTCGTCGTCGAGCATGCGATAGGCATGGTGCAGTGGTTCGAGCACGATCGGCATCATGTCCAGATCCTGATCGGGAATGCGCATGAGTATGCGAATGGCCTCGCGATAGTGGCCGGTATCCTGAGCAAGGGCTGACAACAGCAGGTTGGCGCGTACGCAGCGTGGGTCGATGGAGAGCGCGCGACGCAGATGCTTGCGAGCCAGGCCCGGACTTGCCGAGTGGCGCTCCTGATCGGCCATTTCGCACAGCCAGTGGGCTGCGGCACGGCGCACGTCGTCGTGCTGGCGGATCAGGTTGGGGTAGGCGACGTCGAAGGCGGCCTGCCACTCGCCTTCACGATCGAAAAGATCTGCCAGCAGGCGCTTGGCGGCATGTCGAATGTCGTCATGGCTGGTATCGCGGATCAGCTGCTGAAGCAGGCGCTCGCTGCGGTCGAACAGCCCCAGGTGCAGGAAGTCGCGCGAAAGTTCGAGCTGTACCTGGTCGCTTTGCAGTGCGGTCAGGGTGGGGCGGGCCAGCAGGTTTTGGTGAATCTTGACGGCACGGTCGGCCTCGCCCCGGGTGCGAAAGAGGTTGCCCAGGGTGATATGGGTGTCGACGGTTTCGCTGTTGACCTCGAGAGCGCTGACGAAGGTCTCGATGGCGCGGTCGGGCTGCTCGTTGAGCAGGTAGTTCAAGCCGACGAAGTAATCCCGCGACAGCGTGTTCGGCGGCGCGGGATCGCGGTTACCCTGGCGCTCACGTCGGCCTAGCCACCAGCCGATGGCAACGGCAGCCACCAGCAGGGCAAGCAGCAGGGCATCGGGCATTTAGGGCAGTTCCTTGAGCTCCTGAACGCGAAGCCGGTCGAGTTCCTTGCGCTGCTGACGGTTCAGCCGCTGGGCGCGGGAGAGTGCAGTGCGCAGCCGCAGCCAGACTCCCGTCATCGCCAGCATTCCCAGCACGACGCCGCTGACCAGGGCGGCCAGGAGCCAGACGGAGAGCGATACTGCCGGTAGCTCCAGCCAGATCAGGTTCAGCGGTACCGTCTGCTGGTTGTTGACGGCAAAGAGGATGCCGACAAGCAGGACCGCCAGCAGAATGATGGCCACGATCAGGCCTTTGAGCCAACGCATGTGTCTATCCCTTGTAAGTTCGAAAGATTAATAGCCGAGGGCGCGGCTGGCATTGACCTGCTCGCGAAGCTCCTTGCCAGGCTTGAAGTGTGGCACGAACTTGCCCTCCAGCGCGACCGGCTCGCCGGTCTTGGGGTTACGACCTACCCGCGGCTCTCGATAATGCAAGGAAAAACTGCCGAACCCCCTGATTTCGACACGTCCGCCTTCGGCCAGGGTGTCGGTGATGTCATCGAGGATCAGGCGAACCGCAGATTCGACTTCCTTGATCGAAAGCTCGGGCTGTCGCATGGCGATCTGCTCGATCAATTCGGATTTGGTCATCGGGTCATCTCTCCAGGCGATTCCCGGTCCGGTGGGACTGGGCGGCATTCTTATTCTAACCCTCAGCATACTGCTCAAATCGTGATAAAACAACGCACTACGACCATGGTCAAGGAAATCGCACATTCTGAGGGTAGGCGCTGCCGTATTTTCGAGGGTCCGGTATACTGGTTGCCCACTCTTTCAGACCATCGAGGCCGACGTTGAGCGAAGCGAACACCCCCGATGCCGCAGCCTTGCGCAAGCGGCTCTACTGGCATTCACGGCGCGGAATGTGGGAGCTCGACCTGCTGCTGATTCCCTTCCTCGAGCACTGCTACGACCAGTTGGGCAGCGACGACCAGGCTGCCTACCGAGCCTTGATCGAAGGGGAAGATCAGGATCTGTTCGCCTGGCTGATGAGGCGTGAGCCGCCCGCCCCGGAGTTTCAGCGCATCGTGACGCTGATACAGCAACATGCCGAGAACGCCGACAACGATCCGCATCGCCCCGTCTAGACTGGGGTGGTGCTGCCAGTTCCTGCTGGCCGTGCTGGTCACCGGGGGTGTGCTCCACTTCGGGCCGAGCTGGCTGGCGGTGCCGGCCGTGGGGTGGCTATTGCCACTGGCTTGGTGGCTCTGGCGCGGGCAAGTGCGTGGCGTCTTGCACATGCATCCGGAAGCGGCCGGCAACTGGCGTTGGACATGGCAGCCCGAGTCGGTCGCCGAGGCGGTGCCGGTCAGGTTGACTTGCGATTATCTCGGCCCTTGGCTGATTGCCCTGGAACTCAATGGACGCAAGGCATGGCTGTGGCCCGACAGTGCGCCCGGCGATGCGTTGCGTCAGCTGCGCCGCGCCCTGGCCCGATGACACGCGTCGGGCGCCGGCAGGATGGCGCCCGTCAGAGGGACAAGTCGTGCAGATGCAGCCGCGACGGTTGTGGTGTCAGGCCGGTCTTGGCGTGGTCCGGGCAATCCGGGTTGTAGTGCAGCCCGCGGGATTCGCGACGCATGCGCGCCGCCTTGACGGTCAAGCGGGCCAGCCTGAGCGCATGCCACAGACTTGCCAGCGCCGTGCTGGGAGCGGCATTGGCGATGGCGTTTCGCACTTCGTGCATCAGTGAGTCCAGTTCGCCGGCGGCGGCATCGAGCCCTTCGTCGCGGCGCACTATTGCCACATGCTGGCTCATGACGCTGCGCATGCGAATACGCCATTGCTGAACACGTTCCGCGTCGATCGGTTCACTTCCCGAGGGCGCAGGCGTTGGAGACGCCAGGGCAGGTGCCTCGGCGTGTGCCAGCCTTGCAGCGCAGCTGCGGGCAAAGACCAGACATTCCAGCAGCGAATTGCTGGCCATGCGGTTGGCGCCGTGCAGACCCGTGCAGGCCACTTCCCCGATGGCATACAGATGCGGCACGCTGGAGTATCCGTCCAGGTCGGTGGCAATGCCGCCGCAGCTGTAGTGGGCGGCGGGCACCACGGGAATCGGCTGGCGGGTGATGTCCAGGCCACGACTCAGGCAGTGGGCGTGAATGGTGGGGAAGTGATGGCGGATGGCCGCTTCGCCCAGGTGTGTCACGTCCAGCCAGACATGGGGTGAGCCGGTGCGTTGCATCTCGGCATCGATGGCGCGGGCGACGATGTCGCGCGGTGCCAGTTCGGCGCGGGCGTCGAGTTCCGGCATGAAGCGGCGTCCGTCGGTGCTGTAGAGTCGCCCGCCTTCGCCGCGCACCGCCTCACTGATCAGAAAAGGCGGGCCCTCCGGATCGTAGAGGCAGGTGGGATGGAACTGCTGGAACTCGAGGTTCATCAGCTCGGCGCCCAGTTCGGCCGCCATCATCATGCCTTCGCCGCTGGCAGGGTGCGGGCTGGTGGCATGGCGATAGATGCCGCTGGCGCCGCCGGTGGCCAGTACGGTGTCGTTGGCCACCAGTTCCTGCAGCCGGCCTTGCTCGTCCAGGCAGCGTGCGCCGCGGCAGCGGCTCTCGGTGTCCGACAGCAGATCGATGGCCACCAGGTCGTCGCGGATCGTGATGGCGGCATGCGCCTCGGCATGGCGCTTCAGGGTATCCAGCACGGCACGTCCGGTGGCGTCCTCGGCGTGGATGATACGTCGCGTGCCGTGTCCGCCTTCGCGGGTCAGGTGGTAAGGGTAGCTGGCCGTGGGGCTGTCGTCGCGGGTGAAGGGAACGCCTAGCGACAGCAGCCATTCGATGGCTCCCGGGCCTTGCTCGACGGTGAAGCGCACGGCCCGCTCGTCACACAGGCCGTCGCCGGCTACCAGCGTATCCGCTACGTGGGCATCGAAGTCGTCCTGGGGGGAGAGCACTGCGGCAATGCCGCCCTGAGCCCAGCGGCTGGCGCCCTGGTCATCGCTGGCGGGACGCACCAGCGTGACGCGACGCGTCTCGGCGGCATGCAGGGCGAGGGTCAGGCCGGCGACACCGCCGCCGATGACCAGGATGTCATGTTCGCTACGAGCCAGTATGCTTGGGGCCATGCGGGTTCTCGCTGAAGCCTGTTGCATCAGCCAGCTTGGCTCAAAGGTGCCTGAGGTTACAGGGATGAGAGCGGGATAGCGAAGAGCCTGGTGCCCGGAGCCGGGCTCGAACCGGCACGGTGTTGCCACCGAGAGATTTTAAGTCTCTTGCGTCTACCAATTTCGCCATCCGGGCGGCACGGTTTTCGAGCAGGCAGCTGAAAGGGGACAAGAAATGGAGGCTGGAGTCGGAATCGAACCGGCGTACACGGAGTTGCAGTCCGCTGCATAACCACTCTGCCATCCAGCCTCTGGGAGTCGTATTGGCGCGGCAAGGAGATCGATCGGACCGGCGTGCCGGCTCACGACTCTCTCGATACCGCCTCTCCTGGAGCTTGGCTCGCAAGAGATTGGAGCGGGAAAGGAGATTCGAACTCCCGACCCTCGCCTTGGCAAGGCGATGCTCTACCACTGAGCTATTCCCGCTCGACTCGAGAGCGAATTATACGGATAAGCCGCTTAGTGTCAATCACTTGTTGGCGTTCGGTGGTGTCAGGCTACATGGCACGGGATAGATGAGGCCAGGCGGCGCGCAGGTACATCACCATCGACCAGAGCGTCATGATGGCGGCCGCATGCAGGGTCAAGACACCCAGCAACGAGAGCTGGGTGCCGGGGGCAAAGGCCAGCAGCAGCAGCAGGGCGACCATCTGCAATGTGGTCTTGACCTTGCCCAGCCAGGAGACGGCCACTTTGCCGCGCTTGCCCATTTCGGCCATCCATTCGCGCAGTGCCGAAATCACGATCTCACGGCCGATGATGACCAGCGCCGGCAAGGTCAGCCAGATACTGTCGAAGCGCTCGATCAGCAGCGCCAGGGCCACGGCCACCATCAGCTTGTCCGCTACCGGATCGAGAAAGGCGCCGAACGGGGTGGACTGATCCCAGCGGCGGGCCAGGTAGCCGTCTAGCCAGTCGGTCACGGAAGCCAGGGCGAACAGGGCGGCCGCCACCGGCATGCTCCAGGAGTAGGGGAGGTAGAAGAACACCACCAGCAGCGGGATGAAGGCGATTCTTGCCAGCGTCAGGATGTTGGGGATGTTCATTGACGAGAGGTCCTTGCCTAAGGTCAGGAAAGCCGAAGAGGCCCCATTCTATCTGTACCGGGCGTCATCATCCATGCAAGGAGCGATGAATCGCTTCGGCCAGTGCGGCGCTGATGCCGGGAACCCGGGCCAACTCCTCGCGGCTGGCCTGCTTGACCCCCTGCAGCCCGCCGAAGAAGCGCAGCAGTTCGCGTCGGCGTTTGGGGCCGATACCGGCAATGCCTTCCAGGGCGGAGCTGCGGCGGGCCTTGTCACGGCGGTTGCGGTGTCCGGTGATGGCAAAGCGGTGGGCTTCGTCGCGCACGTGTTGAATCAGGTGCAGCGCAGGTGAGGATGCCGGTAGGTCGAGTGTGCGATCGATGGTTTCGATGAACAGTGTCTCGAGGCCGGCCTTGCGGGTGGTGCCTTTGGCCACGCCGAGCAGCAGGATGTTGCCGACTCCCAGCTCGGCAAGGACCTCGCGGGCCAGGTTGAGCTGCCCCTTGCCGCCGTCCAGCAGCAGGATGTCCGGGGCGATGCCTTCGCCTTCGGCAAGACGCCGAAAGCGCCTGCCGAGCGCCTGACGCATGGCGGCGTAGTCGTCGCCCGCGGTTTCTCCCTCGATGTTGAAGCGACGGTAATCGGACTTGCGTGGTCCGTTGCGGTCGAATACCACGCAGGAGGCCACGGTGGCCTCGCCGTGGCTGTGGCTGATGTCGAAGCATTCGAGCCGCTCCGGCGGGGCGGGGAGTCCCAGCGCGGTCTGCAGTGAATGGAAACGTCGCTCGAGTTCGCCCTGGCTGGCCAGGCGGCTGCCGAGTTGCTGTTCGGCATTGGTTCTGGCCAGCTCCAGCCACTGGCTGCGGTGGCCGCGCACCCTGTGGGTGACCCGTACGCGCCGCTCGGCGCGACTGCTCAGCGCACTTTCCAGGATATCGCTGTCGGGCAGCGGTAGGCTGCCGATCACCTCGCGCGGTATCTCGCGTCCCTGGCCCAGGTAGTACTGACTGACGAATTCGCCCAGCAGCTCAGCGGGATCGAGCCCCAGGCCATTGTCCGGCGCGTGATGGCGAGCGCCCAGTAGCCGCCCCTGACGAACCGCCAATACGGAGATGCACAGCGCTCCTTCGCGTTCGGCCAGGGCGAAGATGTCGGCGTCGCCGCCTTCGGTGTCGACGAACTGGCGGTGCTGTAGCTGGCGCAGGTGCTGGATCTGGTCGCGCAGGCGGGCCGCGTCTTCGAAGGCCAGATTGCGGCTGGCTGTCTCCATGGCCTCGGTCAGCTCCTGGGTGACCTGCTCGCTGCGCCCTTCGAGGCACATCACCGCGTGCTCCAGGTCGCGACGGTAATCGACTTCACCGATATAGCCCACGCAGGGCGCGCTGCAGCGCTGGATCTGATACTGCAGGCAGGGCCGCGTACGATGGGCAAAGACACTGTCTTCGCAGTTGCGGATGCGAAAGATCTTCTGCATCAGCGACAGGCTTTCGCGCACGGCGCCACTGCTGGGATAGGGGCCGAGGTAACGGCCATCCTCATGGCGCCGACGGGCTCGTTTGTATTCGAGCGCCGGAAACGGATGGCGATCGGTGACGAAGACGAAGGGGTATGACTTGTCGTCGCGCAGCAGGATGTTATATGGCGGACGCAGCTCCTTGATCAGGGTCTGCTCGAGCAGCAGCGCCTCGATTTCGCTGCGCGTGACCGTCACTTGCACATCGGCGATGCGCGACACCATGGCCTGGGTCTTGGCATTGAGCGCGCCGCGGAAGTAACTGGCCAAGCGGGCCTTCAGGCGCTTGGCCTTGCCTACGTAGAGCGTATCGCCATGCTCGTCCAGCATGCGGTAGATGCCCGGCGACTGGGTGAGGTTGGCGAGGAACTGGCGTGAATCGAAGCTCATGCTGCTAGCATACCAGACGCCTGCTCAGTTGGAGGGAGTGGTGTCGAACCCCTCTACCAGGCCGTGCTTCAGTCCCAGGTGCGTCAGCTCCACGTCGGTTTCGACGCCGAGCTTCTCAAAGATCCGGTAGCGATAGGTGTTGACGGTCTTGGGGCTGAGGAACAGCCGATCGGAGATCTCCGAGACCCGCTGGCAGTTGACGATCATCATGGCGACCTGAAGCTCGCGCTGGGAGAGCTTGTCGAACGGATTTTCCTCGGAATCGAAGCGTGACAGCACCAGCCGCTGAGCGATGTCGGGGCTGATGTAGCGGTGGCCGGCAAATACGCTGCGAATGGCCTCGACCATGTCCTCCACCTGGGTATCCTTGCTGATGAATCCCCCGGCACCGGCTTCGAGCATGCGCTGAGCGAAATTGTCCTCCATGAAGCCGGTCAGGGCCAGAATGCGTACGTCTTCATTGTTGCGCATGATCTTGTGTGTGGCCTCGAGCCCACCGATGCCAGGCATGCGCAAGTCCATCAGTATTACGTCCGGCTCGAGTGTGCGGCACAGCGTAACGGCTTCCTCGCCGCTGGCGGCTTCGCCCAGCACCTCTATGTCCTCCTCGTTTTCCAACAGACGAGCGAGACTGGTGCGAACCAGGTGATGGTCATCGACAATGAGCACCTTGATCAAGCTGACATTCCTCGTCATTACGGCGGCTGCCGAGAGGCAGGGTGCCGCAGGCTTGCGATCGGATTCCGCGATGCTATCGAGTGAACCCACGTAGTCCTGGGCAAGCTTGCCATACTCGCTCGACAAGGGAAATTGAATGAGTATCCGGTTTCCATGGTATTTCTCAACGAAGGCTGCCATCAACGTGCAGGTGTTGACGAAGCCGCGTGTGGCGAGTAAGATTCGCCTCGTTCTCGCAAGGCGAGTGCATGTGGGGCCTTAGCTCAGCTGGGAGAGCGCAACACTGGCAGTGTTGAGGTCAGCGGTTCGATCCCGCTAGGCTCCACCAACAAGTTTTTACGAATCAGCCGCTTGGCGCATCGCGCCAGGCGGCTTTTTCGTGCCGTTGTACCGCTTGGCGCTATCTCAGGCGACTCCTCAGGCGACTCGCCTGGAGCCAAGGTAGAGGCAGTCGGATAACGCAGGTTATGAAGCAAGTCACAATCAAGGGGCTATGCTGAAGAATACTTAGAGGCCGATAACCAGCAGAGACACTGTCGCAGTCACGTGCTTCATTCCTGCCCCAGGTATGGAGTGCAACGATGAGCAACACCACGCAACTCGGCAAGCTGTTGATTCTTAAACTTGAAAGTGTTTTTGCGCTGACCGAGGAGGAAAGGCGTGCACTTTACGACTTGCCAATACAAGTCGTAACCCTCAAGGCCAATCAGGACATCGTATGCATCGGTGACTGTCCGCTACAATCCTTCGTGGTTCTGAAGGGCTTCGCTAGCAGCTACAAGCTGACACCAGATGGCCATCGACAAATCATGGCGTTACATATCCCTGGTGACATCCCGGATCTGCAAACCCTATACCTGAAACGGATCGATTGCAGTATCGCTTCGATTAGCCCGTGCACGGTAGGGTTCTTTCAAGTCGAGGACCTGCGCCGTGTCTGCGAGCGCTATCCACGCCTTTCCGCCGCCTTCTGGCGCGATACGCTGGTAGGCGCATCGATCTTGCGGGAATGGGTGCTGAATGTCGGGCGGCGAGACTCTTACACCCGGATCGCTCATCTTCTTTGTGAATTCTCGGTGCGCTTGGAGGCGGTTGGGTTGGTTGAGAGTGGTACCTTCGAATTTTCGATTACACAGGCCAACTTGGCGGATGCAACGGGTCTCAGTGCGGTGCACATGAGCCGGGCGCTCAAGGCCCTCCGTAGCAAGGGGCTGATTCAGAGTAGAAGAATGAGTCTGACCGTCCCTGACCTGAAGAGGCTGATGGAGGTGGGTGAATTCGATTCCCACTACCTTCATCTGGAGAAGAGTGCGACAGCTAGGGTCTCAGTCGCCGCTCAATGAAAAGGGGCGATGTGGGATTGACGTCGCCAAGCTTGCGAAGCCGACTTCGTTTCGTTGCGCCGACTTCCCATGATGCGACTACGTTGGGAGGCAGGGTGGGCCTGCGTCCCGTGTGTCGCGGCGTCATGGTTCACATGCGATTCGTCTTCAGGGAGGAAAGTGAATGCATCTGCGAGACTTGCGCAATGCGGTGGTCGTGCTGACGGGGGCTTCCAGCGGTATAGGCCGGGCGACCGCCTACGAGTTTGCCCGCCATGGCGCGGCACTTTTCCTGGCCGGGCGTGATCGCCACGCCCTTCACGACGTTGCCGAGGCGTGTCATCGCCTGGGCGGTCAGGCGCGTATCGTCGTCGCCGACGTCAGCAGCAGCGACGACATGGCCCGTCTGGCGGAGAGTGCCGTCGATCTGGCCGGTCGCATCGATATTTGGGTCAACAATGCCGGGGTCGGCGCGCTGGGGCCGTTCGAGGAGGTGCCGCTCGATGTCCACGAGCAGGTGGTGCAGACCGACCTGCTGGGCGGGCTGCGCGGCGCTCATGCGATACTGCCGCACTTCAAGCGCCAGGGGCACGGTATCCTGATCAACAACATCTCGCTGGGTGGCTGGGCGCCGCAGCCCTATGCCGCTTCCTACAGTGCCGCCAAGTTCGGCCTTCGTGCCTTCGCCGACAGCCTGCGTGGCGAACTCCGGCAGTGGCCTGAGCTGTACGTCTGCAACGTCTATCCTTCCGTCATGGATACGCCCGGGTTTCGTGACGGTGGCAACTTCACCGGCCGGGCGATCAAGCCGGTGCCCCCGGTCTACGATCCTCGGCGCACGGCGAAAGCCATCGTTGGGCTGGCCAGACGCCCACGCCACAGTGTCTACGTCGGATTCCCCGCCGTCATATCGTTGTTTGCCCGCTTCGTTCCCGGCTACAGCATCATCAATGCCGCGCTGGTCGATGGCTCGGTGCGTCATGCCAGGCCAATTCCCAGGTCGTCAGGCAACCTGTTCCAGCCACCTGAGGGTGAGCGGCGGATCGACGGCGGCTATCGCTCATCGAGGCTGCGTCAGGGGGCGCTGGCAGCGACTTCGGCAGTTGCCGCCTTAATGGTGGGGCGCTGGTTGGCAAGGAGGCGCTGAAGGGGTTCTGCTGCCGTGCGGTTGCGCCGACGACCGTCTGTTTTCCACAATCAGTAGTGTCTCACTGGAAAAAAGGAGGTTCTTGTGAGCGATACCGATCTGGGGGCCATGGATGCGGGCCAGTTGAGGGCGCTGTTCGAGAGCGGCAAGGCGTCACCACTGGAAGCGACACGCGCGGCGCTGGAGCGCATCGAACGTTTCAACGAAGCCGTCAATGCCTATGTACTGGTCGATCGGGAAGGCGCCGAAGCCGCTGCCGAGGCGTCGAACAAGCGCTGGCAGCAAGGCCGGCCGCTGAGTGCAATCGACGGTATCCCTGTGTCATTGAAGGATCTGACCGAATCGGTCGGTTTGCCGGCGCGCAAGGGGTCGTTGACGGTGTCGGATGCCCCCTGCGAGCGGGACTCGCCGCCGGCCCGCATGCTCCGCGAGGCCGGTGCGGTGATTCTGGGCAAGACCAATACGCCGGAGTTCGGGTGGAAGGCCATCACCGACAATCGTGTCTTCGGGGCCACCGCCAATCCGTGGGATACGCGGCTGACGCCGGGGGGCTCGTCCGGTGGCGCCGCTGTCGCTGCGGCGCTCAACATGGGCGTGCTTCAC
This sequence comes from Billgrantia desiderata, assembly GCF_900108215.1. NCBI lineage: Bacteria > Pseudomonadati > Pseudomonadota > Gammaproteobacteria > Oceanospirillales > Halomonadaceae > Billgrantia > Billgrantia desiderata. The sequence goes on from NZ_FNVC01000002.1 coordinate 318,496, forward strand.
CAGGGAGGCGATTCGGGCGGCTCGATCCGCATACCCGCCTCGTTTACCGGCGTGTTCGGCTTCAAGCCCACCTTCGGCTGGGTGCCGGAGTGGCCTCGGTCCAAAGAGCCGACGCTCTCCCACCTTGGGCCGCTGACGCGAACCGTGGCCGATGCGGTGCGCATGCTGAACGTGATGGGGCGCTACGATTATCGCGATCCCTACGCCCTACGCGGTCAGCCTGCCGATTGGGGGGAGGAGCTGGGTCAGGATATCGAGGGCATGCGCATCGCCTTTTCGCCTACCCTGGGCTATGCCCGGGTGGAGCCGGAGGTCGCCGAGTGCGTGCGTCAGGCCGCCCATCGTCTGGAAGCGCTAGGGGCTGTGGTGGAGGAGGTCGATCCCGGCTTCGAGTTGCCTATCCGCATCTTCAATACTCTTTGGTTCACCGCTTCGCTTGCCGTCTATCGCGAGCACAGTGAACGCCAGCGACGGCTGCTGGACAGTGGCCTGGTATCGGATGCGAAGCGGGCGGAACGGCTCAGTGCACTTGACATGTTCTATGCGCTCAGGGATCGGGCGCGGCTGACGGAGGGGCTCGAGCACTTCAACCAGCGCTATCACCTGGTAATGACGCCCTCGGTGGCAGTGCGCCCCTTCCCCCTTCATCACGATGTGCCGCCGGGCAGTGGCATGCGCGACTGGGCGGAGTGGGCGCCGTTTTCCTATCCCTTCAATCTCAGCCAGCAGCCGGCCGCTTCCATTCCCTGCGGCTTTACATCGGGTGGTCTGCCGGTCGGCTTCCAGTTGGCCGGTGGCAAGCATGACGACGCACGCGTGCTGCGCGTCAGCCAAGCTTACCTGGAGGCCTATCCGCCCACCTTTCCCGAGCGGCCGAATCAGGTATGAGAGCGACCCGCAGGGTGTGTCACTCCTCGGGGGGCTGGTGCTCGGTGAGCCATGCTGCCAAGGCTTTGGCGCTCATGGCGGGGCAATACAGGTTGCCCTGGACCAGACGAGCGGAGGTGGCTTCCATGTCGGTTGCCACCGTTTCGTCATCTACGCTGACGATCACGGGCTCGATGCCGAGGGAATTGAGCATGCGGCATGATGCCTCGACCAGGCGTCTTCCATCGCGATGCGCGCGTGCCAGCCGTGCGTCGACGGTCGCTTTGTGAAAGGGCAGGCGCGACAGCCAGGCAAGATCCACCGGGGTGCTGCCGAGCTCTTCGACGGCAAGGCGAATGCCGAGCTGTTCGAGCCGCTTGAGCATGTGTGCGGCCATGTCCAGGTCGTTGCCCAGGCCCTGGGCGGGAACCTTGAGGGTCAGCCACTCGAATGACGTCGTGTCCAGATGCCTCAGGAAATGGTCCAGGGGACGGCTGTCGAAGGTGTCCTGTGCCAGGTGCGCCTCGCATAGGTGAAGCGAGATCGGCAGCTGGGCCAGGGGCGAAGCGTCGTCGCTCCACTGGCGATGGTCGGCGATGACTGCCTGGATCAACCAGCGGTTGAGGCGAACGCCGAGCCCCAGTCGTGCGATCACGTCGAGGTAATGGTTTGGTGGTTGTTGCCAGCGCTCGGGGTGCTTCCAGTGCAGCATGCCTTCCAGACCGGTACAGCGCAGCGAGTTGCGATCGAACTCGGGCTGGTAGTGAAGCGCGAAGTGCCGGTCCGGCAGGTGGATGGCTTCGCTCAACTGACTCTCGAGCCGGTACTTCTCTTTCAGTCGCGAGGTCAGGCGGTGGTCCACGAAGGCGAGTCGCCCCGGCCCCTTCTTGCGGGCCATGAACATGGCGCTGCGTGCAGCCTGGATCAGCGTCTCGACATCCTCTGCATCGCCGGGGTATAGCGCTACGCCGATCGAGGCGGTCAACAGCAGGTAGCGATCCTCGCTGGTGAAAGGCGGCTCCAGGGCTTCCTGCAGACGCTCCGCCACCACCTGGGCTGCTTCGGCGGTACCGTCCTTTTCCAGCAGCACCACGAACTGGTCGCTGCCGAGCCGGGCGAGGGTGTCCTTGCTGCGCACCTCCTGTTGCAGCCGTCGGGCGATCTCCCCGAGTATGCGGTCACCCTCGATATGACCCACCGCGTCATTGATTGACTTGAAGCGGTCGACATCGATGAATAGAAGGGCAAGTGTAGTGTCAGCACGTTCCGCCTGTGCCAAGGCGTGATCGAGGCGATCCCGTAGTAGCAACCAGTTGGGCAGACCGGTCATCGGGTCGATGTGTATCCAGTGTCGATCGTCCAGCAATTCCCCGCCCGGAGTGGTGAAGCGCACGAAAGAGTAGAGGCGGCCGCGCGGCTTGCTCCGCTCGTCGAGCAAGGTGTCGACCAGCATCAGAACCGGCACCGATTCGCCGTTGTTCTGCCGGCATAGTACCTCCTGCTGCCAGGAGAGTGCCGTGGTCTGCGCGCTGTCTCCCGCGCCGGGGAGACGTGAAAAAGGGCGCAGCGAAACGAAAAAATGCTCGATCGGCCAGCCGGTCGTCTCTGCCCTGTCGCTGCCGGCAATACGGCAGAAGGCGTCGTTGACCATCGTGATGCGCCCCTCGGCATCGGTGATGACCATGCCGGTCTGGCTCTGCTCGAAGGCATCTTTCACCAGCCGGGCGGGGTGCTGGGCTAAGGACTGGGCCTGCTTGCCCGGTGGGCGGTTGCCGTGATGGTTCATTTATGTGTTGTCACCAATGTGTTCTTGCCTAGGAGTTATATCGTCCTCATTGGACTGAACTTGAGGCGTTAAGCCTTCCGTTGAGAAGGGAAATGCGTCATTGGGTAACATTGTTCGATCTTCCCCCGGGGCTCAAGTTCGCTTTGGGTGTGCCGATAAGAGAAAGAGAAATCTGCTTCCCAATGCGCGGGGCTGCCAGGGGAAGGCGGCAAAGCCTGTCTGACCTGCTCGGCAGGCGCCATCCACCTTGTCAGAGGATTTTTATTTGCACGTACCGGCGCGTATCGGGGTCCTGGCTCGCTCGATCTGCTCGCTACAGGGACGCCTGCTGGCGGGTCTGGCCATGACTTGGCTGGTCATCGTTGGGCTGGTTCTGCTGCTGGCCTGGCAGTTCGGCAAGGGGCTCGTCGACGATGCCAATCTGGCGCACCTGCGTTACGAATCCCAACTGATCGCCAACGATCTCTCCGAGCAGGTCGAACGCCGGCTGCGTGCGTTGGAGCGACTGGAGCAAGGGTTGCGCAATGTACCGGTGGAGGAGGTGCCGGCACGGCTGGAGAATGCCCAGGTATTGTTGGAGTGGTTCGAAGGGTTGATGGTCGCCGATATCGATGGGCGTGTCGTGGCCGACTGGCCCATCGTGCCGGGGCGTACGGGGCTCGAAACCGCAGCGACGGAATATTTCCGCATGCTGCGCCATTCACCCTGGCCCTATGTGAGCCAGCCTTTCATCGGCAGGGCCAGTGGTGACTCCCTGGTCCTGATGCTGGTCCCTCGTTTCAATGATCAGGGTGACTTCAACGGCGTGGTGGGTGGGATGATCAACCTCACCCATGGCGGTCTGTTCCGCCGTCTGGAGGAGATCCGGCTGGGTGACGATGGCTATGTTTCTGTCTTCACTGCGACTGGTGAAGCGCTCTTTCACCCTCGTCGCGCCGGGGGGGGAGTTCTCGACCGAGCGCTGGGACATTCCGATGTCCTGCAGCAGGCGCTGGACGGCTGGCAAGGGGAAGCCATTGCCTCGAGCGGAGAAGGCACTCTGGCGCTGATGGCGTATCGTCAGATCTGGCCGGCAAGCTGGATCGTCAAGGTAGCCATTCCGCAGGCCCAGGTACAGGCCCCGCTGGGCGATTTTCTGGCGCGCTTGTGGTGGGCCTGGCTGGCGCTGGCTGTTTTGATGCTCATCACCATGCGCTGGTTGGTGAGACGGCTGCTAAGGCCCTTGCACCGTCTGGAGCGGCAGATCGCTCAGGTCGGCGCAGGAGAGCGTCGCTATCTCGAGCTATCGACCAGCATGCACGAGCTGCGTCAGGTAGCCGGCAGCTTCAACCGGCTGGAGCATGAGCGGCTTGCCGCCCTGGAGCATCTGCGAGATCGACAGGCTTTTCTCGACGCCGTACTCGGTTCGACCCCCATCGGCATGTTCGTGGCGGATCTCGAGGGGCGTATCAATTACCTGAACCCGGCGCTGCTCGAGCTGCTCGGTCTCGAGGTGACTCATGAGGCCCGCGACTTGTGGGAGCGAATTCATCCCGACGACCGCCGTGGCACCGAGGACATGTGGCGCTACACCTTGTCCACCGGCAGCGACTTCGTTCGCCAACTGCGTTTCCTGCATCCCGATGGCGTGACGCTGTGGGTCGAGGTGCATGCGAGTCAGGTGTTGGGCAACGACCAGCCGCTGGGTTTCGTGGGTATGGTCAAGGACATTACCGAACGGCGGCAGCAGGAGGCGCTACAGCGCTGGGAGGCCGAGCACGATCCGCTGACGGGGCTGCTCAATCGTCGCGGCTTCGAGCGGCGCCTGGAAGAGGCGCTGGCTGAATACTCCAAGACCGGCACCCCCTCCGTGCTGATCCTGTTCGATCTCGATCACTTCAAGCCGATCAATGACGAAGGCGGTCACGCCCTGGGTGACGAGATGCTGCGGCGTGTCGCCCAGGTGGTGGCGTGGGAGGTGCGGCGCAGCGACCATGTCGCCCGCCAGGGTGGGGATGAGTTTGCCGTGCTGTTGCCCAGCTGTACCCTCAAGCAGGCGGGAGAAATTGCCGAATCCTTGAGGCGCGCCGTTTCCGAGGTCACCGTCAGTAACGCCGGCAAGACCTACAGTATTACGCTGAGCATGGGGGTCACGGCGTTGCAGGAGGGTGACGACGCTATCGAGTCCGTGTTCGCGCGCGCCGATCGGGCCAGCTACCAGGCCAAGGCCGACGGTCGCAACGCCGTGGTGGTCACGACCTCGGACGACGACCTGATCGACAGCTTGTGGTGAGATGGCCTGTGGTGATGGGAGGGGCCGTGGCTGGTTGATAGGCAGGCATGACGCCCACATGCATCATGTGGGCAGATTCACGGGCGAAGGGGGCAAGGGATAGTGAAAAGGTGACGTGCAAGGAAAATGCGCGGGGCTTGCCAGCCGACGCTGGACGCTGGCGTATCAGACCGATGCGTTGATGCGTCCTGTCTGCGCCGCGACACGACCGCTGGCGCGGTACACGGTCTTCTCTGCGGCCTGATGAATGAAATCGAGCAGGCGGGTGTTCTGCTCCATGCGCAGGGCAACGAGTTCGCCGTTCAGCGTATTGAGTCGCTGAGCTTCGCGGGTCATCTCAAGAGTCTGCATCCAAGCCTCTTCGCAGCCTGCATCGAGTGCTGCCTGATGGGCGCCCGCGGCACCATCGGCATAGCCCAGGCGCTGCTGAACGCCTTGGCGCAGCTTTTCGCTCGCTTCCAGGCGGGCCAGCAGCGCCTGCTTGCGTTTGGCAACCTCGACGAGGGTCTCGCTTTCGATATCGGCGCTGGCCAGCAGCGCTCGTTCGCGCATGAGCAGTTTGACGATCTCGCTCAGACGCTGCTGCTGTTCCTGGAGAAGCTTGGCCAGACTCATGCCTTGCGGCTCTCGGCTGACAGGGATTCGATCAGCGAATCGGCAATGCGCTCGGCACGGATCTCCAGGCGGCCCTCGCGGATGGCTTCGCGAATTTCCTCGACACGCGCCTTGTCGATATCGCGGGAGGCATCGGTGGCCTTTTGGCTCAGATGCGTGGCGGCCGAAGGCCCGGGCTCCTGCTGCCCCGAGGGGGTAGCGCCCTTGACCGGTTGAGCCTCCTCGCGCGGTTGCGTCTGGGTCGGGCGAGTCAGGGGGTTCTGGCTGTTGATCTTCACGTTAATGGCCTCATGACCGAATGCTTTTACCTGCTATCGGCAGGGCGAGGGATAACTTTAGGCTTGATTTCTCGGCACGAGTTTCCCGGGCGAAGCTGGCCATCCCGTTCAAGGGTGCCTCGAGGTGCGACGACCCGTGTCAGAAGTCTACGACAAGGGTGCCTTCTCCGACCACCTCTGCGGTCATGACTTCACGGTTGTCGAAACGAACCCGAATGCGATCGCCTAGCGCACCAGGCTCCAGTGCCTGCCCTTCGCGGGCGATACGAAACCCTCTTCCCCTGGCCTCGACCACCACCCGCTGATTTCTTTCTACCAACGGCAGGTTGCGGAACTGATGTTCCAGCAGCGGCTGCCCTGGGCTGAGCGCCCGCGTTGCCACTTGTCCGACGATCCGGTCGACTTCGAGCAGCGCACGGTTCGGAAGTTCGGCCAGATTGCCCGACTGCATGACCAGATGCTCGCGCCGCACCGTCTCTCCAGCTGAGAGGGGGGTATCGAGCACGGGATATTCGCCGATCACTCCGACTTCGGCCTGCAGGTAGCGCACCTGGCGGCCATCGTCGCCGCAGCGTACGCCGACGGAAATGCGGCCTAGCGGGACTTCGCCGGGGCGTGTCAGGAAAGGCGCGGGCGATTCGCAGGTGGGTAGCCGAGCGGAAGGGGGGCGCAGCTCGATGATGAGTTCGTCACCCAGCGCGCTGGCCTGCTCATGGAGAAAACCGTGCACGGCTTGCAGCAGCTCGCCGTCGTCGGCCGAAGCGGCCGGTAGCGACAACAGGCCGGCCAGCAGTGTCGGTAGCAGCAGGGCTAAGCGGGTAAGGTGCATTGGGCGGGACCGTCCAGCATGGGTAGTGGCAGGATTCTAGCTGGCACCGGTGGGCTGAAACAGCGGAAATGAGCGATGAAAAGGGGTCTGTTTCTGCCATTGATGTGACAAGGGCGTCGTTACTCTTCAACCTCAAGAAGTTCCGTATGTCTTCAATCAGGGTTACGCACGGGGAGTGCCGGCATGATCGACCAGCTCGAGGCCGCCTTTAATTACCACCAGCAGGCGCTGGGGCTACGCCAGCAGCGTCACAAAGTGCTGGCGAGCAACATCGCCAACGCCGATACACCCAACTACAAGGCGCGCGACTTCGACTTCGCCAGCGAGCTCAAGAAGGCGGTCGAGCAAGGGCGGACGTCCAGCGGCGGACTCTCGCTGGCGCGCACCTCCGAGCGCCATCTGGCGGGCCAGGGCATGTCGGCGCCCAGACAGGAGCTGCTCTACCGCATTCCCGATCAGCCCAGTCTGGACGGCAACACCGTGGACATGGATCGCGAGCGTACCCAGTTCGCCGACAACGCGGTGCGCTACCAGGCGGCGCTGACCATCATGAACAGCCGCATCCAAGGGCTGAAGAACGCCATGCAGCCGGAATAACAGGCCGGATCAAAGGAAGAGAGATCTTACCATGTCGATGTTTTCCGTGTTCGATATCGCCGGCTCGGCCATGAGCGCCCAGTCCCAGCGCATGAATGTCACCGCCAGCAACCTGGCCAACGCCGACAGCGTGGCCGGCCCCGACGGCCAGGCCTACCGTGCCAAGCAGGTGCTGTTCGAATCGCGCCTGCAGGGCGGGCACGGCATCGGTGGCGTCGGCGTGCGCGAGGTGGTCGAGGACCCTTCGCCCATGCGTATGGAGTATCGCCCCGAACATCCGCTGGCCAACGAAGAGGGCTACGTGACGATGCCCAACGTCGAGCCGGTCCATGAAATGGTCAACATGATCTCCGCCTCGCGCTCCTATCAGGCCAACGTTGAGGTCATGAACACGAGCAAGCAGATGATGCTCAAGACACTCACGCTGGGCGAGGGCTGATCACCATGTCCACTACCATTGATGCCAACGTCGTCTCGCGCCTGAACCAGGGCGGTCCCAGTTCTCGCGATGCCAGCCAGTCGGCCGAATTGCGCAACAACTTCATGACCCTGCTGATCGCGCAGATGCAGCACCAGGATCCGCTCAATCCCATGGACAACCATGAGATGACCACGCAGTTGGCGCAGATCAATACGGTCAGCGGCATCGAGGACCTCAACAAGACGTTGAAGGGCATCACCGAGCAGATGAATGCCGGCCAGATGCTGCAGGCCACGGCGCTGATCGGCCAGGGCGTGCTGGTGCCGGGCGACCGTCTGTTGCTCGAGCATGGCGAGGAGGGTGAGCTGCACACCACCCCGTTCGGTATCGAGCTACCCCAGTCGGCTGACAACGTGAGTGTGGTGATCACCAGCGCCAGTGGCCAAGTGATCAACCGCTACGACATCGGGCCGGTCAAGGCGGGGGTGGAATCGTTCACCTGGGACGGCCGTACCAGTGAGGGCGAGGCAGCCGCCTCGGGTTCCTATCGCGTACGCGTCGAAGCCACCAGCGACGGCAAGGCGATCAACGCCAGCACTCTTAACTACGCCGTGGTTGGCGGTGTGACGCCGCCGGACAAGAACGGTGGTGTGAAGCTCGACCTGGGCGCCATATATGGCCAGGTCGGGCTCGACCAGATCAAGCAGATACTTTGATTTAGACACTAGAACCGCGCATAGCGGCACATTCAGCCGGTAGGCAGAGGAACGAAACATGAGTTTTTCACAAGCACTGAGTGGCCTGAACTCCCAGTCGCAGAAACTGGGCGCGATCGGCAACAACATTGCCAACTCCCAGACCGTGGGCTTCAAGGGCTCCAACGTCCAGTTCTCCGACGTTTTCGCCAACTCCAGGGTGGGTCTGGGCACGCGTGTCTCCGCCGTGCTGCAGAACTTCAACGAAGGCAACATCGAGTCCACCAACCGCAACCTGGACCTGGCGGTGGCCGGCAATGGCTTCTTCCGCTTCATGGATACCAGCGGTGAAGTGGTCTACTCGCGTAATGGGCAGCTAACCATGAGGTCCAATGGTGATCTGATCAATGCCCAGGGTTACCAAATCATGGGTTATGGCCTGAATGCCCAAGGACAAGTGCAGGTAGGTGGCCAACCGGTGCCATTGAACGTGGCTGCCGATGAAATGGCTGCAAGAGCGACCGGCAGCGTGTCATCAATTCTCAATCTCGATGCCCGAAAGGTGGCTGGAGAGGATACGAGTCAGGTAGAAGTGATCACTGACATGAGTGATCCGGACGATCCTGCTAATCGCCAAGAGATCAACTATCACTACTCCAACAACTTCACCATTTACGACTCGCTTGGTAATCCGCGTAACATCACCGTCTACTACGAGAAGGTGGGAGCCAACTCGTGGAATGCCAAAGTAGCGATGGATGGCTATTACGACGAAGCCAATGACTTCAGCATTAACTTCAATGCGAATGGCACCATTAGCCAGATATTTGACAACAACGGCGATGCAATTGCCACCAATGCCCTGAGACTGGAGTTCGCCAGCGACGACACGACCCCTCTCGGTGGCGCTCCGGTCCCCCTTGACTTCCAGTTCAACTTGGCAGGTACCACCCAGTTCGGTAACACCTCGACTAGCAGTCAGCTGGTTCAGGACGGCTATACCTCGGGCAGCTTCGTCGGTATCACCATCAATGAAGATGGCACCATCATGCGCAACTACTCCAACGAGCAGTCGCGTCCCGCCGGTCAGATCGCTCTGGCTACCTTCCGTAACCCGGAGGGGCTGACGCCCGCCGGCGACAACGTCTGGCGCGCTTCCAACGAGTCCGGCCAGGAGCTGGTCGGCGCTCCCGGAAGCGGCCTGTTGGGCAGCATCGTCTCCGGCGCAGTCGAGACCTCCAACGTCGACATGGCCCGGGAACTGGTCAACATGATCGTGGCGCAGCGGGCCTACCAGGCCAACTCGCAGACCATCAAGACCCAGGACGAACTCCTGCAAACTGCCATCAACCTGCGCTAAGCGTGTTGATGTCAAACGCCAAGGGAGCCTGAACCGTGGATCGCATTCTCTATACCGCCATGAGCGGGGCCAAGCAGACCATGGACCGGCAGGCGGTGGTCAGCAACAACCTGGCCAACGTCTCGACCAGCGGCTTTCGCGCCCAGCTGCACGCCATGCGGGCGGTGCCGGTGCAGGGTGAAGCCGCGCTGCCGACCCGGGTGTCGGTAGCTGCCACCACCCCGGGCAGCGACTTCAGCCCGGGTCCAATCACCCGTACCGGGCGTGAATTGGACGTGGCGCTGGAAGCCAACTCCTGGCTCGCCGTGCAGGCGGACGACGGTACCGAGGCCTACACTCGCCGCGGCGATCTCCAGGTGGACGGCGACGGTCTTGTGACAGTGGTGGGGCGCCCTGTGATCGGTGAGGGTGGCCCCATCATCGTACCGCTGGGGTCGAGCGTCACCGTCGGCGCCGATGGCACCCTGAGCGCCATCGGTGAAGGCGAGGGGCCCGAAGCCCTGGTCGACGTGGGCCGGCTCAAGCTGGTGACGCCTGAACAGGCGCTGCTGCGCGGCGACGATGGCCTGTTCCGCATGCCGCCCAACGCCGAGGGGGAAACGGTGGCGTTGGAAGCCGATGACGAGGCGCGCCTTGCCAGCGGTGCACTGGAAGGCAGCAACGTCAGTGCGGTCGAGGCCATGGTCGCCATGATCGACGTGGCCCGGCGCTACGAGATGCAGATGAAGGTCATCAGCACCGCCGATGAAAATGCCCAGCGGGCCAACAATTTGCTTTCCATCCAAGGCTGATGGCTCCCCCCGGAGCCGAGGCCCGTAGGGTCGAGGAAAAAGAAACATGATCAAGTCACTGTGGACGGCCAAGACCGGCCTGGAATCTCAGCAGGTCAAGCTGGATGTCATCTCCAACAACTTGGCCAACGTCAGCACCAACGGCTTCAAGCGCTCGCGGGCGGTGTTCGAGGATCTGCTGTATCAGAACCTGCGTCAGCCCGGTGCCCAGAATGACGTGCAGAATCGATTGCCCTCGGGCATGCAGGTGGGTACCGGGGTGCGTCCGGTGGCCACCGAGCGTCTGCATACCCAGGGCGGGCTCGAGCAGACCGACAACTCCCGCGATCTGGCGATCAACGGCAATGGCTTCTTCCAGGTGCTGATGCCGGACGGCTCCACCGCCTACACCCGCGATGGCAGCTTCCAGCTCAACGAGAACGGTCAGATGGTGACCGCCAACGGTTATCCGCTGGAGCCGGCCATCATCATTCCCGATAACGCTCTGTCGATCTCCATCGGCGAGGATGGCATCGTCTCGGTGACCCAGCCGGGCGTGAATCAGGCGCTCGAAGTGGGCCAGATCACCATCTCCACTTTCGTCAATTCGACCGGCCTCGAGAGCATCGGCGGCAACCTGTATATGGAAACCACCGCTTCGGGGCCGCGTAACGAGACCATGCCGGGCATGAACGGCGCCGGCCGGCTGTTCCAGGGCTACGTGGAAACCTCCAACGTCAACGTGGTGGAGGAGATGGTCAGCATGATCCAGACCCAGCGTGCCTACGAGATCAACAGCCGTGCCGTGCAGACCAGTGACGAGATGCTGGCGCGCCTGAGCCAGCTCTGATCCTGTCATCAATGAAAGACCCTGGCGTGAAACGTACTGCCGGAAGCGAGAGACAATGAAAGTGATGGGAAGGTCGGCCGCGCGTGTGGCCATCGCGGCGGTAGCCATGGCGGTGTTGGCACTGGGTGGTTGCGCTCAGGTGCCGCGCGCCTCGGTGGTCGGCGAGCAGGAGCAGATTTTCATCGCCGAGCCACCGCCTCGGGCGGCCAACGGCTCCATCTACCAGGCTCAGCGTGGCTCGCAGCCGCTGTTCGAGGATCGCCGTCCGCGCATGGTGGGGGACATCCTGACCATCGTGCTCGACGAGCAGGTCAGCGCCAGCAAGAACTCTCAGTCCAACATGAGTCGCAACGGTTCGGCGGAGCTCGACATTTCAGCCCTGCCCGATGTGCTGGAACGGCTGGCCGCGCAGGGTATCGATCTTTCCGGCAGCATGTCAGGCAGCAGCGCCTTCAACGGCGGCGGTGGTTCGCAGGCCAGCAATAGCATGACCGGTACCATCACCGTGTCGGTGCTCGAGGTGATGCACAACGGCAACCTGCGGGTGCGCGGCGAGAAGCAGATCGCCATCAACCAGGGGGTCGAGTTCATCCGCTTCTCCGGCGTGGTCAATCCGCGCACCATCACCGGCCAGAATACCGTGCCTTCCACGTCCGTGGCCGATGCGCGAATCGAGTACGTGGGCAATGGCTATATCAGCGAAGCGCAGCATATGGGCTGGCTGCAGCGCTTCTTCCTCAATATTTCGCCTTTCTGAGCAAGTGAGCGAGGCGACCATGACCGACTCCATGATGACCAAGCCAAACCGTTTCACTTCGGTGGCAAAGAAACTCCTGCTGCTGACATGGCTTTGTCTGCTGGCGCTGCCGGCTCAGGCCGAACGCATCCGCGAAATCGCCAACTTCGCCGGCGTCCGCGACAACGTACTGGTCGGCTATGGCCTGGTGGTCGGGCTGGACGGCACCGGCGATCAGACCATGCAGGCGCCGTTCACCGGGCAGAGCCTCACCAACATGCTCTCGCAGCTCGGCATCACCGTACCGCCGGGCACCAACATGCAGCTGCGCAACGTGGCCGCGGTAATGGTCACCGCCGATCTACCGCCTTTCTCGCGCCCGGGGCAGCGGCTCGACATCAATGTTTCTTCCATCGGCAACGCCCGCAGCCTGCGTGGCGGTACTCTACTGATGACCCCGCTCAAGGGTGCCGACGGCGATACCTACGCCATTGCTCAGGGCAACCTGCTGGTGGGTGGTGCCGGAGCCCAGGCGGGGGGTGCCCAGGTACAGGTCAATCAGCTGGCCGGCGGGCGCATCCCCGGTGGGGCCATGGTCGAGCGCGAAGTACCGCTGGACCTCGGCGCCAACGCCGGTCTGCTCGAACTCGAGCTCAAGCAGGCGGATTTCGGCACCGCGCAGCGGGTGGTGAGCGCCATCAACAACGAGTTCGGTCGCCCGGTGGCCGCAGCGCGTGACGGGCGGGTCATCGCCCTGGATGGCCCCACCAACCCCAACTCCCGGGTCAACTTCATGGCTCAGGTGGAGAACATCCGCGTTACGCCGATGGAGGCGCCGGCCAAGGTAGTGTTCAACGCCCGTACCGGCTCGGTGGTGATGAACAGTGCCGTGACCCTGCGGCGTGCCGCCGTGGCCCACGGCAACCTGTCTATCGTCATCGACACCCGCTTCCTGGTCAGTCAGCCGGCGCCGTTCGGTACGGGCGAGACCGTGGTCGTGCCCGATACCGAAATCGAGCTGCAGGAACAGGATGCCTATCTACGCGTGGTGGAAGGGGCCGATCTGGTCGATGTGGTCAATGCCCTGAACGCACTCGGCGCCACGCCCAGCGACCTCATGGCGATTCTCGAAGCGCTCAAGGCAGCGGGCTCGCTGCGCGCCGACCTGGAGATCATCTGATGAGCATCCAGGACATGGGCAGCCAGTTCGCCCTTGACGTGCAGGGGCTCGAGCGGCTCAAGCATACCGCGAGGAATGACCAAGCGGCGGGATTGCGCGGTGCCGCTCAGCAGTTCGAGGCGCTGTTCCTGCAGATGATGCTCAAGAGCATGCGCGACACCATCCCGTCGGGTGGCATGCTCGACAGTCAGCAGACCGAGTTCTATCAGTCGATGATGGACCAGCAGTGGGCTCAGACCATGGCCGGTCGAGGTATCGGCCTGGCCGATCATCTCGTGGCTCAGTTGGAAAACCAATTGGGGATTTCATCTCCGCGTTCCGGCGTGGCGGATCGCGAACTGAGTGAGCTGATCGCCGGCATTCCGCGCGGCACACCCCGCGTACTCCAGGATGCTCTGCAGCCCGAGGAGGAAGGTGAAGAGTATCTGACCGAACGAGCTTCTCCGAATACGGAGCAAGAAGCGGAGCAGGTCACGATGCCGGCCAACTTCCTCGAGGAGTTGGAGACCGTGCGCGGCGGCTTCATGGCGGCGCTGGATGTCAGGCTGCCGGCTTCCGCTCAGGCGCCCGTGTCACCGGCAAGTAGCTCGCCTGTGGCGAGGACGGGCGCCCGTTCCGGCTCGCCAGGCGACCAGGGACAAGAGCATGTGCAACGCTTCATGGAGCGGCTCTCGGCTCCTGCCCAGGCCGCCAGCCGCAAGACCGGCGTGCCGGCCGAGCTGATTCTGGCCCAGGCGGCGCTGGAAACCGGCTGGGGCCGCCACGAGATCGCCACTGCCAGCGGCGGCAACAGCTACAACCTGTTCGGTATCAAGGCCGGCAGCAGCTGGAAGGGCCGTACTACCGACATCGTGACCCACGAATACATCAATGGTCAGCGTACCCGAGTCGTCGATACCTTCCGCGTCTACAACTCGTTCGAGGAAGCCTTCACCGACTACGCACGGCTGATCGGCAACAACCCGCGCTATGCGGCGGTAACCACGGCGGGTAGTGCCGAGCAGGCCGCGCGTGCGCTGCAGGCGGGAGGCTATGCCACCGACCCGGCCTACGCCGACAAACTGATCGCGGTAATGAACAGCATGGGGCCGATGCGACAGCGGGACTCGCTGGTCTTCTTCAGCTACTGATTTTGCGACCGATTGAGCAACCGAGCCCTAAAGTCAGGATGGTTCAGGCCGATATAAAGGGCATTGGCGAAAGGAAATGACACCATGAGCACCATTTTTTCCATCGGCCTGAGCGGTCTGAATGCCGCCCAGAACGCGCTGAACACCACCAGCAACAACATCAGCAATGTCTATACGCCCGGCTACAACCGTGAACTGACGATTCTCGGCCAGAGCCGTGCCGATGCCGGCGTGCAGGTCAATGCTATCCAGCGTCAGTTCAACCAGTACGTGGCCAACCAGCTCAACGCCGCGACCAGTGCTTCCAGCGCGCTCAAGACCTACGAAAATCAGATCAGTCAGATCGACAATCTGCTGGCCGATCGTGAGGCGGGACTGGCGCCGCTGATGCAGAACTTCTTCTCCTCGCTCGAGGATCTCGCCGGCGCACCTTCCGACCCGGCGGCGCGCCAGGGCTTGCTGGGCACCGCCAATACACTGACGGCTCAGTTCCGCGCCTTCGACGGCTACCTGCAGGACATGCAGGAAGGGATCAACGGTCAGATCAAGGACGAAGTCACCCAGATCAACAACATGACCGAGCAGCTTGCGACCCTCAATCGCGAGATCGCCCTGGCCAGGGCGCGCAGCGGCGAGGCGCCCAACAGCCTGCTCAATCAACGCGATCAACTGGTGGCCGAACTCAGCGAGCGCATGGATATCCGCTTGGATATTCAGGACGGCAAGAGCTACAACATCAGCCTGCCCAACGGCCAGCCGCTGGTATCGGGTACCAATCACTATCGTCTCGAAGCAATGGATGCGCCCAACGATCCGCAGCGCACTGTGCTCGGCTATCGTGATTCCGGCGGCAACCTGGTGGCGCTGGGGGAGAACACTATCAAGGGGGGGACACTGGGCGGGCTGATGACCTTCCGTGCCGAGACGTTGGACAAGACCCAGAATCAGATTGGTCAACTTGCCGTATCGCTGGCGGTAGGTTTCAACGAGCAGCATCGTCTGGGGCAGGATCTCGATGGTGAGCAGGGCGGAGACTTCTTCAGCATCGGCCAGCCCCGGGCCTATTCCTTCCCGCGCAATACCGGTGGGGCGGAAGTGACGGCGGCCAGCTTCGATGCTGCCAATATCGACAAGCTGCGCGCCACGGATTACACCATACGCTTCCAGGACGGAGAGCCGCAGATTACCCGCAAAGATAACGGCCAAGCGGTACCGGCAAGTGAAATCAACTGGGATGCCGATACTTCGACCCTCAGCTTTGGCGGCATCACCCTGGAGTTCAGCGGCACGCCGAACGACGGCAACCGTTACGAAGTGCAGCCGGTGCGTCGCGCTGCGGCAAACCTCGACTCCCAGATCGGCGATCTGGACAAGATCGCGGCGGGCAGCTTCGTTTCCGCCACCAGCGACATGATATCCGGTCAGGTTCGTGCCGAATCGGGAGCGCTTGGCGGGCTCGAGGCCGGTGAAAAATACGCCATCACGCTGGATAGCGCTGGGATTTTGACCTTCGGCTCGGCAGTAGGCCAGGAAATGCCTGCTACCGTTCTGGTCGACGGCGAAGAGCGAACCGTTAACCCAGACGGCACGATTGATGGTAACCCTTTGACCGCCGGTGCGACACTCACAGTGGATGGGGTGAGCTTCAAGGTCAAGCTGCCCAGTGCCGCGCAGGGTGAGTTTACGCTCGATCTGGGCATCGCCGCTTCCGGCACTGGTGACAACCGTAACGCCCTGGCTATGCAGAACCTGCAGAGCCAGGCGCTGGTGGGTGGCCGCGCGTCGCTCAGCCAGGCCTATGGCGGCATGGTCAGCGACGTGGGTAACCAGACCAACATCGTCAAGGTCAACCTCGATGCGCGTCAGGGGCTGACCGATCAGCTTAGGTCGGTTCAGCAGTCCGAGTCGGGTGTCAACCTGGACGAGGAAGCGGCCAACCTTATTCGCTACCAGCAGTTCTATATGGCCAACGCCCGAGTCATCGATACCGCCTCCACGGTGTTCGATACTATCCTCGGCTTGCGTAACTGATCATCAGGGAGCCCACCACGATGCGTGTCAGCACCGTTACCATGTACGAGCAGAGTCTCTCGGCCATGAACCGCCAGCAGGGTGACTTCCTCAAGGTTGGCCAGCAGATCGCCAGCGGTCGCCGCGTGGTCAACCCCTCCGACGACCCCCAGGCGGCGTCCCGGGCGGTCGGGGTGTCCCAGGCCAAGGCCGTGACCCAGCAGTTTGCCGATGCCCGTGTGTCGGCACGCAACACCCTGGCCCAGGCCGAAAGCGTGCTCAACAGCACGGCCGATGCCATTACCAGCGCCAAGACGCTGCTGGTTCAGGCGGCAAGCGATACCCTGAGCGATGTCGATCGCCAGTCGGTGGCCTCCGAACTGCGCGGTATCTACGAGACGCTGATCGGTCAGGCCAATGCTACCGACGGCAACGGGCGCTACCTGTTCGGCGGCTACCAGGACAACTCGCCGCCCTTTGCCCGCACCAGCGGAGAAGGCATCTCCGGTGTCAGCTATGTCGGCGACGAGAACGCCCGCGAGCAGCGTATCGATGCCTCGCGGTTGATGCCGGTGGCAGACAACGGCAAGACCATCTTCCAGAGCGTACCTTCAGGTGCCGGCTATGTGGCGCGGGCGGAGCGAGAGTCGCCCGGTGAAACCAGTATTGGTACTCAGCAAGGCTTCGTACGCAATGAAGGCTCGGTTGCCTTCACCAGCGGGCCGAACCGCGTCGACCCGAATGCTGAGCACTTCGGCAAGCCGTTCGAATTGGAATTTTCTACTGACATGGATGGCAACCCGGTATTTTCCGTCAGTGTCGTTGAGGCCGACGGTACCCGAACCCCTATTGTCACTGACGAGTCTTATGAATCGGGCAAGGCCGTCGTTTTTGGTGGCGTCAGCATCACTTTGGAGGGCATGCCCGCTGACGGTGACCAGATTCAGCTGCGCCCGGCCAACGCTACCGGTGCCAACCAGGACCTGTTCAAGTCGCTCAAGGACGCCATCGATCTGTTGGAGCTCGATCAGGAGGGCACTCCCGAAAATCGTGCTCACTTCCGTAACACCATCAACACGGTAATGCGCGAGCTTGACAACAGTCTCGATAACGTGCTGACCGTGCGTGCCTCCATGGGCGCACGTCTTAACGAACTGGATGTGGTCGACGCCGTGGCCGGCAACCGCATGATGAACTACGAGAAGACGCTCTCCGACCTGGTCGATCTCGATTACGCCAAGGCAATTGCTGACTACAGTCTGCGCCAGGTTGGCCTGCAGGCGGCCCAGAAGGCCTTCGTTGATGTGAAGAGCATGTCGCTGTTCAATTTCCTGTAAGGACTCAGGCAGGGACGCCAATCCATCGAGCCGTCAGGTAATTCGGCTCAGCTTCCCTGCAGATCTCGTGCGACCCACGAGATCTCGTTTCGCCGCTCCGGCTTTGCCGGGCGGCTTTTTTGGTGCGCCAGGCATGGCGCGCAGCGCCCGACGGGCGCTGTTTCCGAGGGTGGTGCCTCGGAATGACTTGGGGGTGAAAGTCCCCTACG